>JBBQSY010000184.1:0-2429 GCA_038213495.1 Bacteroidales bacterium | reverse complement strand
ATGTCCACATTTCCGGCATATGAAACCATCTTCCCATTTAATTTCTGACAAATATTTTTTGCAGTCATCATCTGTTTTGAAGCGTTCAGCAAACTCTATGAGGTTTTGACCCCTGAATATTTTTATATTTCTCTTTATTTATAGGATTCAAAGGTATGAATTTAAATGATGACCTCTATAATTTTATTTTTCAGAGTTGAATAAATAATAAATATCCTACATTTGTAAAATACCACACTGAGGTAGACTATTATAATGAACTTCACAAAAACAACTGAGTACACCTTACGGATACTAAGCTACATGTCGTTGCACGAAGACGATTTGCATACAGCTGAACAACTAAGCGTGAAGTTACTGATCCCCAAAAAGTATCTCCAGCGATTACTTACCGATCTTACGAAAAACGGCTTCCTGAAGAGTGTGCAAGGCCGAAAAGGAGGATTTAGCTTTGAACGAAGTCCCGGAAAGATTTTTCTTTCCGAAATTATTGCCTCAACCGAAGGAATTGACTGGGAGCCAAAATGCATTTTCGGGTTCGGGGAATGCGCTTTCAATAATTCTTGTGCGATGCATGATATATGGTGCGATACACATAATTCGCTGGCTACCATGCTTAAAAGCACACGCCTCAGTGATTTGAGAAAGACTGATAAGACCGCGTAAATTTTTTACTTACAAATGCTACATTAAGGTAGAAATATATTAATTAACCAATCAAAAAAAAGGAGGAACAATGATTGATTCGAACACCGTTTTAACCGGACAAACACTGGCCTATACATTTTATGTGCTGGCCATTATGTCGCTGATGGGCTGGTTTGCCTTTAAAATTACCCGGCAGGGCAAAAGCAATGTGGTGAAACCAGCCTTTTTCTATTCGTGGGTGGCATTCCTGGTAATACTGGGAGTATCACTCCACATCATCACTTACAATACAATTCCATGGACGCCGATGGATTTGAATCGTAAGGAAATAAAAGCTGACAGGGTTTTCGATATCACAATATCGGATCACAAATTTCACTTACCATCAGAAAAACTAATCATTCAATGTCACGAAAAAGTAATGTTCAATGTTACTTCTGATGATTTAACATATGGCTTTGGATTATTCCGCAACGACAATACCATGATGTTCCAGATGCAGGTAGTACCCGGCCATCTGAATGATATTCTCTGGCAATTTGACAAACCCGGAGTTTATTCCATACGCTCCACCGAATATTCAGGCCCGGCAGGATATGCCATGATTGAAAAGGACGCAGTGGTAGTAGAAGGATGTGAGACAAGTGCCAATTAATAAATTGTTGAACAACTAAAAAACATTGAATATGAACTTTTTACAAACATTATTAAATGGCGAGCAGGGAGCATTTAAATCGAACTCGCTCACTCCCATGCAGAAACTAACCTTGCGTTTTGTGGTGGTCGGTCTTATTTATTACGGTTTTGCCGTGATTGAAGGAATGATCATGCGCCTGTATGAAGTAAGCCCTGTTCCGGGGATTGAGCCGAAACAGTTTTTTGCCATTATGACGGCGCATCCGCTGGTCGGGATTTTCGGGTCAACATATTCCATTGTATTCGGTGCTTTCCTGTTCCTGGTGCCGTTTCTGATGAAAAAGCCTTTATGGAGTATTAAACTTGGAAACTGGACATTTGTGTTGGTTGCTGTTGGTACTTTAACTTTCTGGACGGCAGGATTCTTTTCGGAATATGCTCCGCTTTATACTTTGTACTGGCCTTTACCTGCCGACTTCACCCAATTCAATCCGTTAGGCGGGGCATTCTTTATAACTGGCATTGCCCTGGTAATGGTTGGCACTTTATTTTTTGTAATCAACATTTTTAAAACCATTATGTATACTCCCGAAGGATGGGACAAACAGCCGGCCGGCAAACTCATAGCATCTGCACTGGGCGTAAGTGGTTTGCATAACCTGTTGTCGAAGAAAAAACAGGAACACCTTGTTTCTCTTCCTGTTGCTGCCATCGCCCGTGGTACAGTTGATGTTGCGTTGAATGCCGGAATTATCCTTTTCACCGGAGTTTTAATCCTGGTGTATATGATTGCGGCCCTGGTGGGATATGATCTGAAACATTCCGCTATCGATGCGTTGCTTTACAAAAACTGGTTCTGGTGGGGATTGGATCTGATTGCCGACGGACTGGTACTCATTTTTGTTGCCGGAACCTGGTATTTGCTGGCAACGCTGATCACAGGCAAAAAGCTCTTTATGGAAAACTGGGCCCGTGCCGCTTTGCTGGTTGAGCTAATTGTTTCGTGGACCGTATGGTCGCATCACCTGATGTCGGACCAGGCACAACCTGGATTTCTAAAAGTAGCTTCGGGCGAAATGGTAACAGCTTTTGAGCTTATAACACAAGGACTTGCTTTCTTCATTACCTTGGTAACTTTGTGGAGT
>JBBQSY010000183.1:0-2741 GCA_038213495.1 Bacteroidales bacterium | reverse complement strand
GGCAAACCTTCTTATAATTCTCACAAAATGATGGCTTCTGTTTCCGTTTTTCCTGCTCCTGACGACAAAGAACTGAAAGCCTACACCAAAAAAGTTATTGAATCAAACCAGCTATTCAGACTGGATTTATTAAAAAAATTGCCTAGAAAAAACGCAAAACCAATTCCGGTTCCCGAACGAATTGGCGAGCCATCTGTATTCAAACATGTATTGTATATCATTAAGGAAAACCGCACCTACGATCAAATTCTGGGAGATATGAAAAAGGGCGACGGCGACTCCACACTAACCATTTTCGGGCAAAAGGTAACCCCAAACACGCATAAGTTGTCGGACGAATTCATGCTATTGGATAACTTTTATGTCTCCGGAAAATGTTCAGCTGAAGGTCATCAATGGACAGACGCTTCGATCGTGACCGATTATATCGAAAAAGATGTGCGTGCCTGGATTCGCAGTTATCCGCATGTTCAGGAAGATGCCCTGGTATATGCACCTACCGGATTTATTTGGGACAATGCAATAAAGCATCGTAAAACGGTAAAAATATACGGCGAAGCTTCTACTCCTGAATACGACAAAAAACAAACATGGACTTCTATTTATGAAGGATTTCAGAAAAATGAAAAATTTGAATTCACCAACAAAACAACCATAAAACCGGTAGAGGCCATTTTAAGCCAGACTTATCCATCTTATGACGATCACAAAATTCCGGATGTTTTGCGCGCCAAAGCATTTATCGACGAGTTGAAAGCATATGAAAAAATGGAAGGTGAC
Source organism: Bacteroidales bacterium (assembly GCA_038213495.1). Taxonomy (GTDB): domain Bacteria; phylum Bacteroidota; class Bacteroidia; order Bacteroidales; family UBA4417; genus UBA4417. The sequence goes on along the minus strand of JBBQSY010000183.1, from coordinate 1,961 downwards.
CAATTACCCGAACTGATGATTATGGCACTTCCGAACGATCATACCGGCGGTACTCGTCCGGGTTTGCCAACTCCACAAGCTATGGTAGCCGACAACGATCTCGCGTTAGGACAGATTATTGAAGCATTAAGCAAAAGCCGGTTCTGGAGCAACACTGTTGTATTTATTACTGAAGATGATTCGCAGGCAGGTTGGGATCACGTTTCGGCATACCGAACTGTTGGAATGGTAATTAGTCCTTATTCACGAACCGGAGGAGTCATTCGCACAAATTATAATCAGCCTTCTATGGTTCGAACTATTGAGCAGATTTTGGGAATGCCTCCGATGAATATTATGGATGCGACGGCAAGTCCCATGTTTGATTGTTTTACAAAAACAGCAGATTTGACACCATACCTGGCAACAAAAAATTTGATTCCATTGAATGAGATGAACCCTGAACTTTCAACTTTAAAGGGTTCCGCTTTGCATTTTGCTGAAAAAAGTATGGAACCTCAGTTCGACGGAATTGATTCGGGTGACGATGGCCTTTTCAACCGGATTTTATGGTTTGCCATGAAAGGGAAAGACCGGTATCCTAAGAAATTTGCAGGCCGTGATGATGATTAGCGAATAGAAAGCAACAGTATAAGAATTTCCAAATTTTCATATAATCCTTAACCTAAAAACTATGTATCATGAAATCTGTAAATGTGTTTTTATTAGTCCTTTTAGTTATTGTTGCTCTGATATCATGTCAGGAAAAGCCAAAACAGGAATCAGCCGATCAACCTAAAGTAACGATTGACGATTTTATTGGTCAATGGACCATTGGCGTACAAGGGGGTGGTGTAAGCTGGCTCGAAGTGCGTCAGGAAGACGGGTACATTGATGCCGATCTGCTTTGGATTGGAGGAAGTGTTTTACCGGTTGCCAGTGTTTATCTGGACAATTCGAATCACCTGATTGTTAACCGCATTGACAATATCGTGCGCATAAAAGATGGAAACAACAATCCAATCCGAACCCAACAGGCTCCCAACTGGCTGGAAGTATCCAGAAAAGCCGATCAAATTGTTGGTTTCCTTTTAAAGCCAAAACGAAATGGAACAGGCATTGATTCAACCTCATTCGTTGGAACCAAACTTTCGGCACCACCTGCTGCACCGGACATGGCATCGCTAAAATTTGGCGCACCAATTACCTTGTTTAACGGGAAAGATCTTTCAGGCTGGAAGCTGATTAATGAAAACCAGAAGAATGGATTTTATGCCAAAGATGGCATTTTGGGAACCGATCCGATACAGGTTGAAGGAGAAAAACACATTAGCTACGGGAACCTCCGCACCGACCAGGAATTTGAAGATTTCAATCTGAAACTTGAAGTGAGTGTTCCTGAAGGAAGCAACAGCGGTGTTTATCTCCGTGGTATGTATGAAATACAAGTCTTTGATTCCTACAAAAAACCACTCGATTCACATAATATGGGAGCGCTTTATAGTCGCGTTACACCTTCAGTAAGTGCTGAAAAACCTGCCGGAACCTGGCAAACATTAGATATTACCTTGTGCGATCGTCATGTGACTGTTATCCTGAATGGAACAAAAATCATTGACAATCAACCGATATACGGGCCAACCGGCGGAGCAATGAAATCGGATGTAAATACACCCGGACCAATTTATTTACAAGGCGACCACGGCAAAGTGGAATATCGAAATTTGGTGCTGACTCCGATTATTAAATAAATGAATAAATCCTGATACGTTTCTAATTTCTTTTTACTGAATACACCTGCAATTTACAACGGAGCAAATAGGTCTTATAATATGAGCAGACTTCTTGCTAATGCCCTATCAGATAGAATAAAAGGTATAATAAAACCGGAACGAAGAGATCAACAGAGGTATTCCCATAGTAATATAGACCAATGAAAGATACTCTGGTGAAACAATTCCGGTTTTTCGCAATATTATTCC
>JBBQSY010000182.1:0-3566 GCA_038213495.1 Bacteroidales bacterium | reverse complement strand
AGCGACTGTGCACAATTTGAGTTTTAGGGCGCCTCGCAATGACGTACGTCCCATCATGCTTTTTATTGCGAGCCGCTCCGAAGGGAGCCTTTAACCAGCGAGTGTCATCGGAGGCAACAGGTTAAACCGGGATCGTACTCGGAGGCAACACGCCAAACCGAGACCGAACATCGGGGCAACGTCATTGCGAGTTCGTCATTGCGAGGAGGAACGACGAAGCAAAGCCGGAACGACAAGGAATGCGAGCACAATCCCGATCGGCTGCGCCGAAGCAATCTTGTGCCGTTTGCACAATCATTCTAAGAACGATTTCTTTTATCCACAAGATTGCTTCGGCGTGAGGCATCCGTTCACCTTTTCAATCTTGTACCGCCTCGCAATGACGTACGTCCCATCACACTCTGGAATACAAGCCGCTTCGAAGGTGACTTACTGCCAGCGAGCGTCATCGGAGGCAACAAGTTAAAAAGAGAGCGTCCTCGAAGGCAACACGCCAAACCGAGACCGAACATCGGGGCAACGTCATTGCGAGTTCGTCATTGCGAGGAGGAACGACGAAGCAAAGCCGGAACGACAAGGAATGTGAGCACAATCCTGATCGGCTGCGCCGAAGCAATCCTGGCCTCACAAACGGAATCAACAACAAAGCCACCCCGTGACTTTACCACAATCCCACGCCCTCTCTTTCCAAAAAAGCAAAATTACCGCTTCCCTTCTCCTTTCAGAAGAAGGTGCCCGCAGGGCGGATGAGGTAAAGAGAGGGGGCAGGGGGTGAGTTTTTTGACCACTTCGGCGAATGCCGCCTTCACCATCCTAGTCATCTTGTGCGCCTCGCAATGATCCCGCAAAAGCGGGACAGGCTGTACACGCTGTCACTTTATACTTTCGAGCCGCTGTCAAGACAGCACTCTACAATTGAGTCTGCAAGCAAAAATTACAAAAAATTGTTAAAAAGACTTCAGCGACCTTCCCACCTATAAATTGGTAAAGAATAACCCCTAATTTTGCAGCATGATTAAATTGATATTTTCTTTTCCGCTATGGTTGCGCAAAGCCATAGCCACAGTTTACCTGGCTGTGATTGCCATGCTATCACTTATGCCCTCCTACGATCTGCCGCATTTTACCGTATTCAAGGGAATCGATAAAGTGGTGCATATCTGCATGTACCTGGGACTTGCTTTCCTGGCAGGCTGGAGCTTCGAAATAAGCCGCGAACGGATGAAACCCCTTTACCTTTTGCTTGTTGGTGTATTTATGTATGGCGTGCTGATGGAAATTCTGCAACGCACCATGCACAACGGCCGTGAATTCGATTTTAAGGATATGCTGGCCAACCTGACCGGTGCTGTTATTGGTTTGATGATATACAGGTTTTTTGACCGGAAACGAAGGGAAGCAAGCCTGCAAGTGTAGGCTGGCATTTTATCCTATTTGTGCTCTTCGTGGTAAAATCAACTATCCTTTACTATATAATAGACGCGGAATAAAGAGACTGATCAAATTTCAGGGATCACTAAAATTATCAGAAAATAGTATTGAAATGAGAGGTCAACAGACCAGATTCGGTAGAATAGGGAAATTCTTGCTTTCGTCGCTTCGCCCATCACCCTTTCTCCCCTTCTTCTATAATAAATCCTTCTTTATTAATAAAAAGGAGATAATATAACAATTTCTAGAAATCGTAATAAATATTCCTCATTCCGGTGCGAATACCGAAATATACGTATTGCATTTGTTTGTCCCATTTCGCATTCTGCTCTTTCCGTAGGGTAACACCTGCTTCGACACGCATATTGGTCCTCCTGTTCAGCAGGTACGAAAGGCTTGCATCCGCAATAGTGAGATTGGTTTTTAATCCCTGTCCTATCTTATTTCCAAGCTCACTTACGTGCTGATCATACGGGATGAATATGTTTTTCCCAAAATCCTTGCCTGCCGTGTCGGCACCATACATGGCGAAATTCATTTTCAGGTTAGCCATCCAGTTTCCCCGTGTATACGAAGCCATGGCTATAAATTCCCTGAAATTTGCCCCCAGCGGATGCGCCAGCGGCTGGCTGTAATGGCTGTAACTTTCGATGGTAACCCCATGTGCATAGGTATAAGGACGTGCCTGGTTATACTCGATGCGGGCATTTAAAGATGAGATGTTCATCAGGTTCCAGCCCGAAACCCCAAGTTGGTAGCCGAATTTGTTGGCCCACCAACCGTCTCTCGCTTTTACATGCGAAAGCTTGAACTCATCCAGCATCAACTGTCCGTAAACATTAAAATGCTTATTTACCCTTACGTTGAACGTTGCACCCACAAGTGCATTGTCGGGAGAACCAAAGGATTCTTCCACGGGCCTGAGCAGAATCACCGGATTGAGATATTGAACATCAAAACCACGGTGCCCTGTTGAATCAGCATTTTCCCATACAATGGCATCAAAAAGGCCGAGATTCAGCCTGTCCCAAAGCATAACCTGCAGGTAATGCATGGTGGCCCATTTGCGGTCGAAACCAAATTCCGGGGAAAGTTTCGAACTGCGGTCGATAAACTGGTTGTAAAGTACCGTGTATTTCACTTTCTTAAAATCAGCCGTCAGTTTCAGGTAAGGATAGTTGAAAGATGCATCCGAAAGCAGCATGGAGCGGTATCCGTCGCCGATAAAATTTTTACCGTAACCCATGGTCATATTTACATACTTCGAAGGACTGTAACTCACATACCCGTTGCTGTAAAAGAAATCCACACCTGAATTCTTAAACGCCTTGTAGAAACCTTGTCCTGGCACCACTCCGTTTGCACTGATAAAAGAGGAAGGCGAGGAAGCAAAAACAGCCTGGCTTTCGTAGAGTTCGGAGTTAAAGGACAGACTTTTCCCGAGTAAGCCCGTAACCGAAACTCCGCGGGTATTGATCCATGCATTTTCAGAATTTTTAAAATCATATCCCAGTCCGAAGTTAAAAACCGGATCGGCAGTGATGCTGAAATCTTTTGTTTTGTATGTTAGCAGGTTTTCGCTGAACAGTTTCCGGTAAACAAAGGTGTTTTTATATTTCGATTGACCGGGCACATGGAATAACATCTCCTCAATGGCAGCCACGCTGTCCGGTTCCTGCAAAAGAAAAGGCTTCACTGAGGAAAGAATCGAAATGTTTTTCTCCTGGTAATATTGTGTTATCCGGTCGTAATTCAGGTTTTCGAGCGGAACATATTGTGCCTTGCCCGGCATGCCCAAAAGCAAAACAAGGGCACAGGTGATAGAAACAAATTTTAACATAGTCTGTCACTTAACTTTACTGAAAAGGGAATCGTACCTGCGCTTATTGTGTGTTTTGGAATAAAAAATAATCCAGACCTTTCAATATACAGCATTCACACAGCCTTCCCGGCCGGTAAAGATAGGAAATCGTGCGAATTATTCTAAATGGAAACTTGAGTCCCCTCCGAAAAGAGGTTTTTAGTGAAGAATTAAAAAAGTAAAAACAATTGACAAAGTTGGTATTAAGTAAGAATTTTCTCGATAATTTGTATGTACCAAGTGTTGTAGGTTGAGTTTTCCGGAGAATAATGGC
>JBBQSY010000181.1:0-3669 GCA_038213495.1 Bacteroidales bacterium | reverse complement strand
GCCGTATTAATAAGAATTGATTTTTATCAGATATAAAAGGTAAACCTGAGGCACAAATTATGTTAGCAGGGTTCTCCCCTCCGGGGATATGCCCGAAGGGCAGAGGGGTTCTGAAATAAATGAAAAATGAAAACTGAAAAGTGTCTGTACACCGCAGGTGTCTGACACTGCAAGATTTCCATCCCGCTTATTCCGAAAAATTTCCCTGATCCAGCTGTGTAAATTTTGTTTTCTTATTGATATAGTGCTCTTTCACAAGGTTTCCCATGTAAATTCCGTGCACATTACCCTGTGTGATCTGTTTGCGTTTGCGATGTATACTCCGGAAATGGCTGTAAAAATAAAGATGCGCTCTCAATACAGCATAAAAATCCCCGAACCCACCGTCGATCAGAAACTTGAAAGCAGCAATGCCATCCAACAGGAAACGAATGGTAAATACCGGCAAAAGCAGGTTGGATGGGAGGTTTTTGTATAAAAGGGAAATGTTATTCCGGAAGTTAAGGTAGGTTTTTTGTGATGATCTTTTGGGCAGGGTGCCACCTCCAACATGAAAAACAACTGAATCAGGACAAAACATGATTTTATATCCTCCGTTTTTAAGCCGCCAGCAAAAATCAATCTCTTCCATATGGGCAAAGAAATCCTCGTCGAACCCGCCGAATTGCCTGTAAATATCCGCTCTCACAAACATACAGGCTCCTGTGGCCCAGAAAATTTCAATTGCATCGTCGTATTGCCCGTGATCGGTTTCTATATGCTGAAAAATCCGACCGCGGCAAAACGGATAGCCATATTCGTCCATAAAACCTCCGGCTGCCCCGGCGTATTCAAATTTATCCCTTTCAGAAAATGAGCGCAACTTCGGCTGGCAGGCAGCAATTGTTTTATCACTTTCCATCAGCTCAATTACCGGCTCAATCCAATGGGGCGTGACTTCTATATCCGAATTAAGCAGAATGAAATAGTCGGCATCTACCTCTGCAAGCGCTTCGTTGTATCCGCGGGCAAACCCTCCATTGGTGCGGTTGGTTATAATCCGCACATCCGGGAAATTATTCTGTAAAAACTCTATGGAACTGTCGGTGGAGGCATTATCGGCCACAATTACATCGGCAACTCCACGACTGTTGGCAATAACAGCAGGGAGAAATTTTCGTAAAAACTCCCTTCCGTTCCAGTTTAATATTACTACCGCTGTTTTTGCCAATGCTCTATGTAATTGATTGATAGTTGATAATATGATTTTCAGAATATTTATTTGACTCCTGATAATTATCTGCTAATTTAGATATAATTTATTTCGAAAGTTGCCGCATTCACGATTTTTAACAACTTCCTTCTGAATACTAATGATTTAAATATCCTATCCAAATGCCGATAGAAGAACGTATACCTATAAAACCATCAAAATAATTTAACCGTTTTTATCTTATTTCTTCAGGACCGGTATCATATTTAGCGAATCTTCCGCGCGCATGGGGGTGAACCTGGTCGGGACGGAGCCATGGCCAGCCTCCGAATTCTGTCCTCCTGTAATCGCTGAAAGCCTGTTGTATTTCAGCCTCTGTATTCATTACAAACGGTCCGTATTGTACTACAGGTTCCCCGATCGGTTTCCCCTGCAATACCAGCAGGTAACCCTCGGAATTGCCATTTACCAAATGTAGCTCCTCTTCGGGTATAATATTAACAGACTGGTATTCCGATACTTTGGTGCCATCCACTGTGAGGGAGGAACCGCGGTAAAAATAAAGAGTCCGGAAAACATCCTCAGGACCTGCCGGGATCATCCATTCAGCGTCAGCTTCCATTTTTACAGTCCAGATAGAAACGTTATTTTCCGGATCAGCAGCCCATGAATCAGGTGCCGGCAGGGGAGGAGCCACGTTACCGATACTGCCGCTGATCACATTAATCTCAGTTGTTTTGCCATTTTTATCGGCAATTTTATAAACAGGTATATCTTCCGACCACAGCATTTTGAAATGCGGTTTAACGAATTTCTTCGATTTTGGCAGATTGATCCAGACCTGGAATAATTCAAGCGGATTATCACCTGCCTTATTCAGCAACGGGAACATTTCGCTGTGCTGAAGGCCAGCGCCGGCGGTCATCCACTGCACATCACCGTTGCCATACCTTCCGGCCTGTCCGTTGGAATCGGAGTGATCAACAATTCCTGACATAACAATGGTAACCGTTTCGAATCCCCGATGAGGATGCACTGGAAAGCCGGGAACGGTTTCGCCATGATACATCCGCCAGCCGTTTTTAAGAGTGAAATCCTGGCCAATCGTTCGTCCTGATAAAGAGTCAGCGGGTCCCATTTCTTCGTTACCTGCAGGATAATGATCCCGGTGGTGCGCGCAAAACAGGAAGGGGTCAGATACAGGCCACATAAATCCGAGGGGGGCGATATTGATTATGGTATTGTTTTTCATAGAGCAGTTTTTAAATTCATATTTAAAAGGATCGTTTCATTGTACTTACAGGATTGCAGTTTGCACTTCAAAAGAAAAAATCAGCAACTATCATTACAATAACAGCCAGCCACATTGAAAAGTTTGCCTGAATAAAAATTCAGGAATTTAATACGAATTCAAAGTTACTAAAGATACTTAACTTCTTTTCCATCGTGCGGCAGTATAAATGAAAACTAATATGAATTATTTTTACTGCTTATCCCCTTTAAACAAGTGAACCACATAAGCACATAAAATACATAAAATTTCACATAGAAAAGATTGGGCTTATTCTTCCCCGAATGGGGAAAACTATGTCCTTACTTGTGAAGCTTTTAATTTCCGCGCAAAAGTGATTTTGTAAACTATTGATAATAAATAGTATAGTTTTATAAAAATTGATTATTACCGCACTAACGACCTTTGTTCCATTTATTTTTTTTGGAAAAGCTTCGCTAAGTCTAATGCAGTGTCTGGCCAAATTAACCAATAAGAAAGGATTTAATAAATTGTGCTATGAGTCAACCTGTTTATCAGTTGTCTTAGTTTAATCCAACCAAACGGATTGAGTAGATCCAATTTGTATTCATTAATAGCAAAGAATCGATATATCTGTTTTTTTATGTTCTTTTGTCTTAACACAAAAGAACCAAAAGGTCAAGGCTTAATAGAAATTTCACACAGATGTACGACTCGGTAAGGCTCGCAATCCCGATAGCTATCGGGAAAGGCCTGATAGATTTTTCCATATCCATGCAGCAAGTGAGGCTGGTGTTCCCGATAAATCGGGATGCCCTCGCTGTTTACCTTCGTCTACATCTGTTGTGAAATTTCTATAATGCCGGTCCTTACACCCTGAAGATTTACCTTAAAAGCTAAATGCTTGCTCCACAATGTTGCCATCAAATGGAACTCACTTCGAAGGGACCGGCCTCAGAAAAATACGCCAGCAGTTCTTGTTGGAGGTGTGTGCGACAGGCACGTGCGTAGCAATACACAGCAACTACAAATGCCAGGAATTGAGCAAGTTTTCATGCCTTGTATTGCGAGGGACACCTCCGACTTAGAACTGCCAGTATTTTTCGAAAGCCTTGATTTTTTGTTGCTTTTTGATCAAGCAAAAAGCAAGGAAAATAAGGAAAACAATAGACAGTATCAATAATGTACATGAAAATGCTACCGCACTAAATGTCAGAAGTCAGGA
>JBBQSY010000180.1:0-3712 GCA_038213495.1 Bacteroidales bacterium | reverse complement strand
ATACTGCCACCGTGTTGTTCAAGGTATTTTTTTTCTGCCAAAAGAAACCGTTTCACCATGTTCTCGGCCACTTTAACAATCAGCAGATTTTTCCCAGTTGACAGCTCCTCTGTTCTGAATTTCAGAGCAAAAGCCTGATGTACTTGCTGAATGGCTATCGGCAGCATAGTTAACAGAACTTCAGGCGTTATACTTTCACCTTTTTTCGCTGCATAGATTTTATGCAATGCATCATGAATAATCTCTCCAAGGGTAGCGGCATCAATGGTTTCAGCCAACTGATCGGGTTCGCTGATCCGTAAAACCTGCGAAAAGTAAAACTGCAACTTACACTTCATATACATAGCAAGTGCTGTTGGCGACAGGCCTCTCTCGGCAATCTGGCGTAAGCGATTAACTACTTCCGGCGCTTTTTCAATCGAAATCTCACCGGCATTTGTATTGCCCGGGAGCACGGAAAGTGTTTGTTCCGTGATTTTAATTTCCGGGTTTATGGCAGGCATCTCGTATAACAGCTGGCTGATAAAACGGCTTTTTTCACCTCCACCCAGTTCATCGCCTTCGGTATTGTATATTAGCCATGCGTTTTCAACGCGCTGCATGAGCCGGTAAAAATGGTAAGCGAAGACGGCTGTGCGTTCGCTATAGCGTTGCATGCCAAATTGATTGCGGACTTCATCAGGGATAAAAGTCGTTTGGTGTTTTCCCCGCGGTAACAAACCTTCATTAACCGAAATCATGATTATGTCAGAAAAATCGAGTAGGCGGGTTTCGAGCATTCCCATTACCTGCAATCCATTCAGAGGCTCTCCGTAAAACGGAAGACGCATTCCGGCTATCAGGCTGCTGACCACTGACTGCACAGTCTCAATATCAGGATTCAACTCAGGATCGTTTAGTATCACATCCAGTTTTGAGCATAAAACTGCCGCATGAAACAGGTATTCCAACTCAATAGGGTGAATTGGCACTTTACTTTCATTCTCTTCGTTTTCAGCAGGCGAAAATGCATTTCGCAGATAAGAGATAATATTTCTGACCAGGCTGATAACTTCGCCAGGCTCAATATGAGGCTTATCTAAAAATGGTTTAAATACTTCAGCAACAGGCTTATTAATAGTGTTTAAAAGCAAATACAGATCAGCAGAAGTGTAGAAAGACCGGTCTACTGAGGAATTATCTTTTTTACCGGGATCACTACTAATCTGTGCCGCAACAATAAACGGATGTGATAGAAAGCGCTGAATATCTTTATGATAGAACCGCATTGTTGGGTATGCATCTGGTTTTGTTTCCGATGGTGGATGCGAAAACCGTATTGCATTGGCAAACATTGTAAGCACAATGTTAATCAGCGAAAAAACAGGCGTTTGCTTAAGCGGGAAACCCATGGTAATGTTAAAATCGCCGGTTTCGGTTGGAATTGAATTCAGCACAGGCAGCAAAAGACCTTCGTCAACCAATACCAGTGCTATGCCATCTGAAGTTCCTTTTTTCCGTATCAGATCCCGGATTAACTCACCGGCAAGTTTTGACTGTCCTACATTTCCCGGAACTCCGATCACGGAGACAGACTTTTCGCCTTTGCTTAGCGAATCACCAATCCAGTTTAACTCTCCAAAAGTTTTCTGATCAATATATTCACGCAAAAAACGACCGGCTTCCTGGCGCGGATCCTTTAGATAATAATCATCGGCATCCCAGAAAAGTTCTGCTTTGCCGGCTTCGAGCAGGTATTTGAATAATTTTTCCTCAGCTATGGTTAAGGCATTAAACCCGGCAAATACAATGCTGTCCCATTCATCAAATGATTTAGTCTGAATATTTTGCAATAACTGGTCAAAAGCAAGCCCGAAATAACCTTCACCTTTTACGAGAAGTTCCTTGCGAACCAAAGTGTAGCATGGTGCCAGCGAGTTATAAAATTGAAGATAATTCTGTTCAAACGCTGTCAGTGGTTTTCCATCCGGGTTCCAGTGCTTCATGGCTTTAATCTCATCCAGGTACTGAAACACCTTTTCGCCGTCAGCCAGGTACTGATCTATTTCGTCGAAATCGCCCAGAAGCATATTCCCCCAGGAAATAAATTCAGAAAATGGCTGGGCTTTGTCCTTTTCTATTGATTTATAAACCTTGTAAAGCCTGGCTATTAATTCGAGAGGATCGCTTAGAGTCAATCCTGATTTATAAACCACAAAGTCTTCGAGTGCATAAATATCGGGGAGCCAGATCGGTTTATCAATAATCCGCGATAAATATTGTTTAAAGAATAATCCCGCCCGCCGGCTGGGAAACACCAGGCAAATGCGGCTGAAATTATCTCCGTGAGTGGAATACAGATGTTTGGCTAGTTTATCGAGGAAGGGTTGCATACAGATATTCTTTACCTCACCCCCTGCCCCCTCTCCTTGAGGAGAGGGGGTGAAGACGAGAAATGCTTGTAAAATTAAGTAATCTATTGCAAAATATTGATTTTGTTAAGTATCATTTCAGCTTTAGATATTTCCTCCGGCTTTCCCATATCCACCCAGTTTTCGGGATTGTGTTCAAACCCAGTGATTTTATGGTTTGCTGCCAGTTTAAGATACATATCAACAATAGAAAATCTCCCGTCCTGATCCATAAAATTGAAAATCGACGGGTTCACAATATGTATACCGCTGAAAGCAAACCGGGTCAGGTTCTGATTTTCAGATCGAACCATTTTAATTTCACCGGTTCGGGTATTTTCCCAGCCACATAGCTGCATCGCATCATCAAAAAGAAAATACCTGGAGGTTTCGCGTTTGCTGACTGCCAGTGTTGCCAATGATTTTGAATTACTTTTTAAATCAAGCATAGCTAAGTAATCCAGGTCACTAATCACATCCACATTCTGAACCAGAAACGGCTGTTTATCATCAAAAAACCAAGCCGCTTTTTTAAGACCGCCGCCGGTATCAAGCAGTAAATCTGTTTCGTCCGAAATGGAAATATTTGCCCCGAAATTGTTATTTTTTTCAAGAAAGCAAATCACCTGATCCGCAAAATGATGAACATTAACTATGATATCAGTTATCCCGTTCTTCTGAAGGTGTTTGACCAGGATCTCAATCATGGGAATACCTGCAACAGGCACCAGCGCTTTGGGCATGGTTTCGGTATAAGGCTTAAGCCTGGTCCCTAAACCGGCGGCAAATATCATTGCCCTCATAATTTGTCGGGGTTATTTTTATAATAATTGCGAATCAGCACTTTCTTCAACTCCCGGTGAATAACGAGTTCTGTAATTACTTCTGCCAGGGGCCATTCGGGATGCAAATTGCTGGACTCCATAATCTTGTTTTCACCCAGGTCGACCTGGTAAAGTAAAGATGAAAGCCTGTGGGGATCAATTTCGAGCATGTGAGCCACATACGACGAAAGCTGTATAAACATCTCATTATAAGCCATATCCGTATTACCGGTAAACTCCACATCCATGCCAAACATGGTAAAATCCTTCTTCACCTGTTCTACTGTCTGGCGAATCACCTCGGTTTTATTCTTATAAAGCTCAATATCAAATGATTCCAAAATAGATTATAATTTTTCGGGTTTGCAAACGTATTTCTTCGCATTTACTTTTTTTCCGCATTTTTTGCATTCAAACTTCGGATCCTTCTGCTTTTTGGCCCGTTTTTCCTCATCCTTGGTTTCACACATTGTTTTCGACATAACTACTTTTCTGTTT
>JBBQSY010000179.1:0-4113 GCA_038213495.1 Bacteroidales bacterium | reverse complement strand
GTAATAACCACTATTCTCTTGTTGTTCACAATAACCTTTACGGTATCGTTGTCATCCGAAATGTCCCATGCCGATTCTACTGCCTGATCATCGCTTTCATCAATAATCACACTCTTAACTTCATCCATACCATCAAGGGTGATCACATATTCCCCCTGGCTTGCAATTTTCTTGACATTGCTTTTATCGAAATAGGTAACAGTGCCTGCTCCCGAAAGCTCCGCTTTCAATTGTTTGCGTGCCATAACTTTTGCATTTCCGGCGCCTGATACTTCGACACTGGTATTGTCGGTCACAAATTCAAGCGCTTTCAGGTTTCCGGCTCCCGAAACTTCGGTATTATGTTGTTCAGCAGATCCTTTCAATGCCATATTGCCGGCACCGCTGATTTCAGTATTTGCAGTCTTTGCAGCGAGAGTAATCACGTTATTTGAGGCACCGCTGGTTTCGCTGTTGAAAATGCCTGTTTCAATATTCATTGTTACCTTGGCTGCATCGGAAGTATAGAGTCCGAATACATCGCTTTTTACAGGGGTTGTGCCAGTTACCTTTGAGGCTCCGCTGGCATCTAACTTTGAAAGTTTTACAACTGTAACTATAACATTAAGTTTTGATGCATTGGTAACTTTATCGCAACTCAGGTTCAGTGTTCCGTTTGTAACTTTTGTAACGATGCGGTCCTGCAGGTTTTCATCGGTTTCAACTTTAACCGATTGTTGGTCGCTCTGTGATAAAATAAGGTTTATGGCACAGCTCACTTTAATTGCATCAAAATCAGCAACCTGGCGTTCCTGCATGGTTACATTGCCGTTTGCTTTTGTCTGGGCATTGCCACCGGTGTACGCGAGTGTAAGAAGCATTATTCCTGCTAGTGTCAGTTTCATGGTTTTCATTGGTTTGAGATTATATTGTTTGTAATTATTGTTTCCGGTAACTAGACGGAAAGAGCGGGGAATATGTTACAGCGTGATGAAAATATTTGTAATTTATTGTAGTATGTTGTTCAAATATTAATTCAGTAGTCTGCCCGGCTCTTTTTTGTTTGGCCTTAATTAAGTTGGCATTTAAAAAGAGTGGATAATGAAGTTTCGTGAAAACAGAAAATTGTTACTGCTATTTGGAAAAAAATTTTGAGCCCACTCCAAAAAGTCATAATTTATTGATTTTCAACTTTTTTACCCCTGACCCCTAAATGGGAATGCGTTGAAAATAAATAAATTGGACTAAGTCCCCTAAATGGGATTTAGGGGTAAGAGACTTTTCGGAGCGGACTCAATTTTGAAAGTTTCAAAAACCTTCGGGCAAAAAAAAATCCGGACTTAGCCCGGATTGATTTGCTCTGAGTTTAAAAAAAAACTATTTGTTCAGATCTTTATCGATTTCAAAACGGGCGCTTTCAAGATTGTAGCCCACAACTTTTCCTGAATCGTCCTTATGAAGACCCAGATCAACATCACTGGAGGTGATTTTATTGTATGTCTGCACGCCCAGTTGGGCAACAGTCCACATCGAAAAACTACTCTTCTCCTCCTGAGGCTGTGCCACGCGGTTTGATGCAAATAAGACTCCTACTTTCTCCAAAGCCGAATTCAGAATCGTTCTTCCCGGATTTTTATCTTTTTCATTCAGTCGGGCATATTGTAGTTCGTCAGCAAGTTTCAGGTTATAGTAAAACTCCCGGTTTTTGTTCGAATACATCTGGCTCACCCTGATAAATGTAAACTGCGGTTCAACATAGGAGCGGGTTGTAATTTCCCTGGCAGATTTAGCCTTAAGCAGATCGACAGTGTTGCGGTTACTGTAAGCCAAAGGCTCCTGCAGCCCGATTTTATTGCTGTTTCCGTTCAGGGTTTTTGCATTCGTAATGTTATCTGTCTTCTGTTTCCGGGTTGAAACAATATCGGATGGCTGTTGAATATTTACGGCAACCTGATTTTCCGGCAATGCTTTTATGGGTTCTGTAATCACTTTATTTACAGTGCTTTTTACCTTTCCCTGCTCAGCTACTTGCTGTGGAATAGTATTGCGGTCGAGTAAAAAGTAAATGCTGAAAATAAGTGCAAGGGATGCAGCAGCCGAAAGAGCATAATACACCAGGCGGCGCATAGGAATAACAGCAGTGCGTTTCAGGCTGTTTTTATCCTCAAAAACTATATCTGTTTCAGCATTAAGGATTGTATGTTTATAGATTTCCTGGTCTTTTTGGAGCTGAGGATTATACTTCATAAACTCAGCGAAATGTAGCTTTTCGTCCGGGTTCAGGTCGCCTTCGAGATCGCGGGCCATGAAAGTTTCGAATGTTTCAGCATCAATCGCTCCGACCGGGATGGCCCTTATCTTTAACGATTCCTTAGCTTCAAATACAAAATTGTCATCGACTGAAAGATGAGCCAGTGCATATAATCTGCGTTCTTTTTCAAACTGGGGATTGATACTGATAAATTCTTCGATGGCCGAAATTTCTTCAGCATTCAGCAGTCCTTCTGTTTCGTTCAGCAGGTATTCCTCATAATTTAGTTCATTAACCTGCGAGGTGGCGAATATGTGATTTTTTCTTATGGATGATTTATTCTCAAATACTACATCCGGATCAGCCTGTAGCGATATCGCTTCGAACTCATCAAGAAAAGTTTTAAGGTCGGGATTCTGTTCAGCGAACAACAACACTTCCTCTACCATTTCCGGGCTTAACTGCCCTTCGTGATAGTCGAGGAAATATGCTTCGTAATTATCCCTGTTGATTTTCATTTTGTTTGATCTTTTGTAAGCGGTTTACTAGAGCACTAAGTCAAGGCTTCCAATGTATTGTTTTAAAAAAGTCCGGGCCCTGAAAATATAGACTTTCACCTGTGATTCGCTGAGTTGCAGTATGTCTCCTATTTCTTCGTATGAGTATCCTTCGTAGTCGCGCAGCATAACCACAGAGCGTTGTATTTCCGGGAGTTTTGCCACTGCTTCGTTAATTACTTCTTTCAGGTCGTTATAGGTACCCGGCGATTCATCGTGAGCTTCAGTATAGCCATCGTCCAAAGAACTGAGCCGCTGATTTTTACGAATGTGGTCGATCATGGTGTGATAGGCCGTTGTAAAAAGGTAAGCGCGGGCTTTATCGTACGAAACATCCTTCACCCTTTCCCACATGCGCACATACGATTCCTGCACAATATCCTGCGCAGTATCCCTGTCCCTGATATTCTTCAGGATAAATCGATACACTCCGTCGGAGTATAAATCGGCACATGAATTGTATTCGGAGGTAGTCATGCAGCAGGCTTTCGGTTGTTGGTTTTCGAAGGTAATACGTTTAAGTGGGGGATAAAGTTACAACATAAAGAAAAAAAATCCATATTAGTTGAACGGATAATTTGTGATTATCTGAGCGAGCACTGTGAAAAAGATGGCATGAATCCAAGACGGGATTAGTATTCCCACAGTTCTTCAACCGATAAATACATTTCGCCTGAATAGTAAGTAATACTCAATATCCACGAGCTTTGAGAGATTTTACTAAATTCATTCACACTTCAAAAAATACCCGAAAAGCCTGTTCATCCTCAAGCGCTGCTGGTTCTCGATGGTTTGCATAATAGACCTTTCTTTTTCTATATAAAGAAATTTAAAGGTTCAATAAAATCTTTCTTATCGCGGATCACGATCTGTGCCTGGTGATACACCAATGAAAAAGGCTCGATACTGTTTGTAAGCCACACATTACCGCCTATAACCGAATCGTGCCCAATAACTGTTTTACCGCCTAAAATGGTGCTTCCGGCATAAATAAGCACATTGTCCTGTATGGTCGGGTGCCGTTTCTGGTTCTGGAGTCCGCGCTCCACGTAGAGTGCTCCCAATGTCACTCCCTGGTAAATTTTTACATTATCACCTATCTCGGTAGTTTCGCCGATCACTACGCCGGTTCCGTGATCGATAAAGAAATTCCTCCCGATTTTCGCTCCCGGATGAATATCGATACCGGTTTTGCCATGAATATATTCACTCATGATCCTGGGAAGTAACGGGATTTTCAACAAATGCAGTTCATGTGCAAGACGATATACCGAAATGGCATAAAATCCCGGGTACGACATGATGATTTCTTCTATTCCTTTTGTT
>JBBQSY010000178.1:0-4138 GCA_038213495.1 Bacteroidales bacterium | reverse complement strand
TATTGCAACTATATTTTCTGAGAAGAATACTGATAAGATTGCTGCCACAGGTAAGCAAAGCAAACTTGAAAAAAGCAGCGCAACCCTGATCTTATGAGTAAGGAATCCTTGTGGACTGCGAGAAAAAATCCAGACAAAATACTCGTTTTCAGGATTCTGATAGTAGGAAATACAAAGTATGAAAACCAGGATCAACGCGAATATCCCAAGATTGAAATTGCCCGATGTAATAGCCATAAATGCAAGAAAGTAGGCAAAAATGATTAAATAAAAGGTGTTTCTGAAACCGGTGATAAATTCAAAAGGCTTCTTGGAAAAGGGAGTTGGGATAGTGACGTTTAAGCTATGGCTGAAATTGAAAAATACCAGTAAAATCGAAACAAGAATTAAAAGTGTAGAAGTAAGAAATGATGTTTCATACACTAGAAAGATAGCAAAAGGAAGTGCCACGATAAGGTTTTCGTGTATCCGTATCCTGTAGTAATCGTATGTAGTGAAACAGGTTTTTAAAAACCGGTTTCTGCCGGTTGCACTCAACCTGAAAATGAAACCGATAGCAACAGCCACATAAATATAATCAGCCATTTCAGTTTTCAGGAACAGTAAAACTGAAAGCCCTATGAATGTTATAAATATCAGGAAACAACCAACAATGGGTTGAATCCCGAAGTCTTTCAGATGCCGTTTTAACAGTTTGAACTGCAGATTGAAATAATATCGCATTAAATCCTTTCTAAAAACTAAAAAATCAAAAAGTAATTATTTTTGCAGCCATTGCTGATCATTAGCGTCCTGACAGCAAAAATCTTATTACACCAGACCCTCGGTCCGCCTGTGGCGAACATCTCCCCTTGAAAAAAGGGGAGAACCTCCAGTCCAACTCTTCAAACCACTAAACTCCTGACCTCTTAAACCACAGAGGCACGGATTACATGGAGAACCGCTTAGCTCCATTAACAACCGAATAACTAATGTAACTCTTCAATCCCGATAGCTATCGGGACTTCAAACTCTTCAAACATTTCAAACTCTCAAACCACTATGCCAATTCTCCCCATCTCCCTGTCCCCTTGTCTCTCCGTCTCTCAGTCTCTCCGTCTCTCTGTCCCTTAAAGTCCCTCAGTCTCCTAAACCCCTTTCGCCCATTCCGCTTCCACATCCTCAATACTCTTGGGTTTCGGCTTGCCAAGTAATTCACAACCGGTTTCGGTTATCAGGAAATCTTCTTCATTCCTTAATCCGCCGAAAGATTTGTATTCCTCTACCTTATCGAAATTAATATAGTCACTGTTGTGTTTTTGACCTTTCCACTGCTCGATGAGTTCCGGAATAAAATAGATTCCAGGTTCAATGGTAAAAACAAATCCGGGTTCCAGTTTACGACCGAGCCTGAGTGATTTAAGCCCGAACTGCGTACTTTTCGGCTCACCGCCATAACCCACGTATACTTCGCCGAGGTCTTCCATATCATGCACATCGAGGCCCATCATATGGCCCAGGCCGCAAGGGAAAAACAAAGCATGTGCACCATAAAGCACTGCATCATCCACATTTCCTTTCATCAGTCCAAGATCCTTCAATCCACGGGCAATCACCCTGGCCGACTCAAAATAAACCTCTTTAAATGAAACGCCGGGTTTCAGCATGCGTATCGATGTGTTATGACTATCCAGGCAAATGGAATAAATATCCCGTTGTCTTGAGCTGAATTTTCCGTTTACCGGGATGGTGCTCGAAAGATCGCCGGCATATCCCATGGCAGTTTCGGCCCCGGCATCCAGCAGGAACATATCTCCGTCTTTCAGAATATTTCCATGATAATGATTGTGAAGAGTTTGCCCGTTGATGGTGGCAATAATCGGGAATGCTATCTGTCCCCCGGCTGAAAGTGCTGCTTCGTACACAGCAGCAGCTATCTTAGATTCCGAAACACCTGGTTTTGCCATTCGCATCGATAATGTATGCATATCCACACTCACATCGCAGGCTTTCCTGATTTCCAAGATTTCTTCGGCCGTTTTATAATTCCGCTGGTTAACCACGCCTAAGATCAGGTCAACCGAAGACCTTACTTTTGCTTCATTAGGAATTACCCCTAGCCATTCCTGAAGTTTGATTTTATTTTCGGCACGATAAGGCGGCAGAAAATGAATTTTCCTTTGTCCTGTTCTGGCTTCATCGAGCAGCACCTGGAGAGCCCCGATATCACTCGTTTTTTTTACCCCCACTTGCAGCGATTGTTTGGCAATAGTAGGCTGGGGGCCCATCCATACAAAATCCTCAACAGTAAGGTCGTTTCCGAAAATAATATCTTCACCGCTGTCGCAATCCATGATTCCGGCCAGGAATGGATGGTTCAGCCCGAAGAAATACAGGAACGTGCTGTCCTGCCTGAAATGATAACCGTTGTCAGCATAATTCATTGGACTTTCGTCATTGCCTAAAAGCAGGATCAGGCCCGAACCTACTGATTTTCTTAGTTTTTCGCGGCGTCCGGTGTAGATTTCTTTTGAAAACATAGTATTGGTTTTATAAGAGTATATAGGGTTAAATGACAGCTTGCAAAAAAATATTGTTAAATGCTTTGAAAAATGGAGAATTAACCCGTTTGCCGGATTAGCGGAATTGTTATGAACCTCAAAGTTATGGATTCGGAGGTTAGGTCCGGACTAAAAAGGCACTAAATTTTTTGTCTGACAGGAATTTATTATTGGCAGAAGTATTTTAAGGGGTCAGGCGTAAAGAGTGAAAAGTGAATAGAAAACCACCATTTAGCAATGGCACAAAAGGGAACTAACTTTAGGATTCGAAATACATTGAAATAAGTTGAAATAATAGAACTCATATATTGCTGTATTTCAGCTAATAGCATTCTTGTTAGATTAAAGTGAATAGTGTAAAAGTGAAGTGCAGCACTTCGGCTCATCGCTCTGTAACCCTGTAACCCTGAAACTCTTATTACTTCCGGTCCGAAATCAGTAAAGGTCCATAACAGATTATCTCCTGCTTCCCCATGCCTGCACAATTACTATACCCGCCAGCATAAGCAGGCATCCGAAAAGGCTTCGCAAACTCAGCATTTCATTTAACAGCAGCCAGCCACCAATTACTGCAAAAACGGTTTCAAAACTTAAAATTATCGTGGCATAAGCCGGATGAACATGTTGCTGCGCCACAACCTGCAGGGTATAAGCAATACCCACTGACATTAACCCGCCATAAAGCAATGGCCAGAATGCAAGCATGATGGTATTAAGCGCGACAGTTTCGAAATAAAAAGCGGTACCCAGGCTTAATACACCACAAATGGCAAACTGAAATGCAGAAAGAGGCAAGGCCGGATGTGTATCAACCAGTTTGTTTATAAGCTGTACATGTATAGCCCAAAAAAATGCACTGATGAAAATGAGGAAATCTCCCTTTTGGAGAATAAACGGCCCGTTAATAGTAAGCATATATAATCCGGACAGCGCTAATAAAGCGCCCATCCACAGCAGTTTTGTAATATGCTGACCAATAATAATGCCAATTAATGGCACGAGTATTACGTAAAAACCCGTTATAAACCCTGCTTTTCCTGCCTCGGTGTATACCATGCCGGCCTGCTGCAGCGAAGCAGCTATAAAAAGGACTAAGCCGGAGAGCAAACCACCCTTCAGGATGTTTTTGTTTTTCTCAGATGGCTTTTTCTGTTTGTATTTCATCCAGAAAAGAAGTGGCAGTAAGGAAATGCTACCGAGTAAAAACCGTATGCCGTTAAACGTAAACGGCCCGATAAATTCCATCCCGGCACGCTGTGCTACAAAAGCAAAACCCCAGATGGCTGCTGTAACCCACAGCATAATAATGGCTCCGCGATTGTAAACACCCTTTTGCATTGTTTGAATTTAAGTCCACAAAAGTACACGAATGCTTTAAAAATAACACTATTGGACTATTATTGAACAATAATTTACGATTTACGAGTTACGATTTACGATTTACCCCTTGAACAAATTTGAACCTTGAACGCGCAGCCGTTACTGCGAGGAGGTACGACGAAGCAGGAACGCCGCAGGCATTGAACATTGAACCCTTCAATCCCCCTCAATCTCATCAATCCCATCAATCTATTGAACAATGTAAATCGAAATCCAAC
>JBBQSY010000177.1:0-4162 GCA_038213495.1 Bacteroidales bacterium | reverse complement strand
TTCAATCCTTGATCTTTCAGTCAGAACGGTTGAAGTGCATAAAAGCCTGGCATTGCAAACAATACGAAAAGCATTAAAAAACATATCAACCTGATCACTTAAGTGTATTACGAACATTAAGTGTATAATAGGTTGGAAGCTAAAAGCAGAATGACACAAAAGAAGCAGATAGAAATTTTTAAGCGATTTTACGCCGGCATATACAGCAGGCGTGATGAGAAGGAATTGCTGGAAACGGATGCGGTTAACAGTATGATGGAAGCGCAGTGGGAAAATCCCGGGGAGATAAAAGACAAGGTGAAAGCACCCGATTTTGATGCCCTTTTTAGCCGGATTGATGAACATACCGCTGCTAAACCTAAGCTGCGGAGGTTCCCGGCATACAGAATGGTAGCTGGTATTGCTATTTTGGCAGGACTCACCGCGGCTCTGTATTTCATTTTTCAAAACAAGAAAACAGTCGAAAAGCTACAGTTTACTACAACTACCGGCGAAGTAAAATCATTTACATTACCTGATGGCTCATCACTCTGGCTGGGCGAAAATAGTCGTGTCAGTTTTCCGGCTGAATTTGAGGGAGGCCGAAATATTGACCTGGAAGGGCTTGCTTTCTTTAAAGTTGTAAAGAACAATACCCCATTCCGGGTAAATGCCGGGCTTCTTTCAGTGGAAGTAACAGGAACTGAGTTCAGTGTTTCAAATTATTCCGGTAATCCTGAAGCTGAAGTTACCCTGGTTGAAGGCGCTGTGAATATTACCGATAGCAAAGGTGTATTTATCAAGAAACTGAAACCCAACGAAAAATTCAGCTTCAATAAAGCAACAGGCAGTTTCCAGATTTTAAATGTAAATGCACGGGAACTCACGCTCTGGAAAGAAGCAAACCTGGTTTTTAACAACACTCCCCTCAACGAAATCGCCACTCAATTGGGTAATCGCTATGACGTAAACATCCGTGTTGATAAAAATGCGGAAGCGTATAATTTTACTTTTTCGCTGAGCAACGAAACTCTTGATCAGGCTCTTACCCTGATTAATGCACTTGCTCCGGTAGAGGTAAAGCAAATTAATGATACTCTTATATTCAGCCTTAAAAAATAGTGGTAACCTGTTTCTCAGCTTTTCTTCGCCGTTTTGCTTCCATGCTACACGAAATTTAACTTATCTTTAGCCGTCCAATTTTGGCTTAAGAGATTTAAATGGCGTTCAGACAAATTACTGTCATAAAATTTCAGGTTTTTCTTAAAGTGCAGTTTACAGTGCTGCTGCTGGTATCTGGCATATCTTCGGCATTGTTCGCGCAGCAAAAAGGAAAGCTGAGTATTCAGTACTACACCAGACCCCTCAAAAGCATTCTGAGTGAACTTACTGTATTAACCGGTTACGAATTTGCGTACAGTGATACCGAAATTAAAAGCGACAGGCTGATAACGGTATCAGCAAAAGAGAAAAGTGCAGAAGATATTATCCGGTTAGTGGTACAAAAAGCCGGTCTGGAATCACGTTTTGCCGGTAAAACAGTAATACTGAAACCATTGCCGGAAAAGAGTTTTCACCAGGTTTCAGGAGTAGTTAGCGATGCAATCACCCATTTACCTCTTCACGGGGCAAGTATTGCATCTGCTTCATCAGGCCAGGGAACCATCAGCGATACAAATGGCAGGTTCAGGGTCCAGATCCCTTATACAGGTGCCAAAATAAGGATCTCCTGTATTGGATACACAGCCTGGGAGGGAGTAATTAATAACGACACTATTTTAAATATGGGTCTTCAGCCGGAAATTCAGGCCCTGCCCGAAACCGTGGTTGTTGCATTTGGCAAAGAACCGGAAGAACTGGTTACGGGTGCGGTTTCACAGTTAAAACTGGATGTGGATGCCCAACTTTACAACGCGTCAATAAATGCTGCCATGCAATCGGAAATCGGAGGTCTGCAGATTCAGCCCAATGGTGGGACTCCCGGCTCGAGTTATAACATTACGATCAGGGGAATAAGTTCAATAACTGCCGGCAACAGGCCACTATATGTCGTCGACGGGGTTCCTGTAATTTCAGGCGACTTTTCGCAACTCGATTTCAGCGGGCAGGCAATTGATGCTATCAGTGACATAAGTGTTAATGATATAGAATCAATTTCTGTACTGAAAGATGCGGCAGCCAGCTCGCTGTTTGGCTCAAACTCATCCAACGGGGTCATTCTTATAAATACTAAAAGGGGATTGCCGGGCCATAACAGCGTTGAGTTTTATACAAATTATGGTCTTCAGCAAACTACCGGCATGCTCGATTTGTTGAATGCCCGTCAGTGGATGAACCTTATGAATGAACAGGTTGTTTCAAAAGGGGGATCTCCCGTTTACAGCCAGGAAGCCATTCAAAATAACAAGACTGATACGGACTGGCAAAGGGAAGTTTTCCGGACAGCACCAACTTATGATATCGGGCTGGCGATGCGGGGAGGTACTACAAAATCACGTTATTACATCAGTGGCAATTATTATAATCAGGAAGGAATCCTAATCGGCTCCGGTTTCAAACGTTACAACATCATGATGAACTATGATTACCGGCTAACTGAACGTTTGAATATCGAGACAGGGAATACTTTTGCTTATTCGGTGAATAACAGGGTCGAGGGCGATCAGACCCTGAATGGACCGCTTCCCAATGCCATTTCATTGTCTCCGGTTTTTCCAGTGTACAACAGCGATGGCAGTTTCAATAACGATGGACCATATGCCAATCCCGTTTCCATTGCCAGGCTCGAAAAAAACCTGGCCAACACCTATCGCAATACTTTCCATTTCAAAGTCAATTACGAGCTTTTTAAAAACTTTACTATCAGGAGCCTTACTGGTATTGATTTTTATAACCTGCGTGAGCAAACCTTTTCGCCGAAAACAACCCGGCAGGGAGCGAAATATAATGGCCTGGGCATAGAGGCTAACAGCAATTCGCTGCGTTTTTACAATTCAACCTATACTGACTATAGCTTTAGCCGATTACTTCACCATATTGATATCACGGCAGGTTTCAGCCTCGAAAGCAACAAGCAGCATGATGTTTTCCTCCGGGCGCAGAACTTTGCAGGCACCAGTTTCGAGTTTCTGCAGGATGCGGCAACGCCCATTGCTACTCAGTCGTATGAAACAAATACGACGGCCAATTCGTTATTCTCAAGAATTAAATACAGCTACAACCAGCGCTACATTTTTACATTAAATATGCGTTATGATGGCTCTTCAAAATTTGGCGAAAACAACCGGTTTGGATTTTTTCCCTCCGTATCGGGCCTGTGGTATGCATCAAAAGAAGCCTTCTTCAGAAGCCGGGTCCTTACAAAACTCATAGTATCGGCCAGTTATGGCATTACCGGGAACGACCAGATCGGCAATTTTTTGTCGCTTGATCTTTTTTCGGCCGGCAGCAATTACGGTGGCGAAGGAGGCATCAGCCCGACTCAGCTGGCTAATCCCGATCTGAAATGGGAATCGACCTACCAGTTCAACCTTGGAATGCAATTCGAATTGTTCAACAAACTCAATGTGCGTGCAGATTACTATCATAAAGAAACAAAAGACCTCTTACTGCAAAAACCCATGGCAACCTCCACGGGTTATGCGTACATCATGTCAAACATCGGTAAGCTCCAAAACCAGGGAGTTGAAGTATCAGCAAATGTCCCTTTGGTGAGCGGCGACTTCAAATGGGATGCAAGCCTTACCTTTTCGGCCAACAGGAATAAGGTGTTGGCACTTTATGAAAATCAACCTATCAACAATATCGGAAGAGCCGGCAGTAGCATTGCCGTGGGTGAACCGGTATCGTTTTTCTACGGGTTCAATGTTCTGGGTGTAAATCCGGCCGATGGGAACCTGATTTATGAAGACATCACCAAGGATGGAAAAATCACTGATCTCGACAGGAAGAAAATCGGGAGTCCTTACCCGGATTTTTATGGCGGTATCGGCAGCTCACTGACCTATAAAGCATTTAACCTTAACTTCCTCATATCATACTCTTACGGAAACGACATCTTCAATTCGACCCGTATTTATACAGAAACCATATCGCTCAGCAACCAGACAACAGCCATACTGCGACGCTGGCAAAACCCGGGAGATATTACTGATATTCCAAAAGCCTCGGTGTATAACCAGCG
>JBBQSY010000176.1:0-4171 GCA_038213495.1 Bacteroidales bacterium | reverse complement strand
TGATTGATAAGTAACAGGTACACAAATATATGAATATTTCAGGGGATTATAAAAATATACTTTGTTTTGCATAAAATAATTGATTTGAGAAAGTGAGTTTACAGATGATTTTATTACAAATACTGAATTTTAAGAAGTGAGGCAGAAATATCTGCAAAAGACATTTTAAATATCCCTTTTCAGTTGATAATTAAGGGTCAGGCGATATGTTGTCAGCAGTTAATTTTGCAATAATCCACTATGGCAGGTTAAAAGATATGGTATCTCATGACTCAGACTCAGTCTGTGCCCGAAAAACTTGTTTCCAGCTATAAGCATTTTCTCCTCAAAGCAGATTTAAAGGTTTATTTTAACAATATTCTCTTTCCTGTTCAACATCAATAAAAACTGTTCAACCGGGATTACGGCCCCGCCTTTGCGATATATATTACTTTCAAAGGTGAACTTAACTTTTTTGCCGTTTACAGATATCTCTTTGGGACCGAAGTTTCCTTCTTTTACAGCATAATTGAATGTTGTGGAATAACCCATAAAATCAAGGGATGCAGAAAACCCATTCATAGTATATGGAAGTACCGGATCCAAAATTATGTTTCCGGATTCGGTACGCAGACCAAGTAAACGGGAAACAACCAGGGTGATATAAATGCCAGGCCCGCTTGAATAAACACGCCAACCACCTTTAAGGGTGATTTTGCCTGTTTTTATTTCGTCGTATTGCTCATCTGCTTCATAACGGTTCCGGAATGTTACATCCGAACTGCTGTAATAACAGTTGGATTGCCTGATGTCTCCGCAAGTCACAATTTCGCGGTAGGCAACCGGGTTAGCCTGGCGAAGCGCTTTCACAAAAGCATCGGCCCTGCCTGTTATCGCCTGTGCTTCGGCATAGCGGATATGTTCGTGTATATACATTAAGCCAATTTCGCGGCCAAAAAACGTGCTGCTTTCGGCTCTCTGGAAAATGGTTTGAATACCGCCTTTATATCTTAACGGACGATTCATAAGCCTTGCACCATCAGGACCTTTCAGGTACTTCTCAATGAGATCCTGGTGATGTTGTGCCTGTTCTTTTGTAAAAATACCGCTGATGATTCCCCGGTTCATCGGCAATATGCTGTATTGTATATTGGTTACTGTATCGCTGGGGTGAAGCAGCACACTGATGCTGCGATCTTTTTCAACTAAACCATACCCGGCAACAACGCCATCCTTAACCAGGTGTTTATTGAAGTCAGACTTGATATGCGCGCAGATTTGTTTCAGTTCATTCGCTTTTTCAAAATTCCCTGTTTGCTCATACACAAGCTGGCATTGCGTAAAAGCCTGGAAATTCATCTCAACGGTCCAGCTGGAAATCATGCGTTGTGCCAGTTCCTTACTGACGGGTTGCAGCGAATCATTCCAGTCGCCGCCGCCAAAAGGTACCAGGGAAGTTCCGGGAATAAAGGATTTCACAATCATATGAATAAGCCTGTCGAGATGTTGGCTGAGTGAAGCTTTTTCAGCGAAAGCGGTACCCTTTTCATCGTAATAGGGTAGAACTTCATCCAGAACCTTAACATCACCTGTAACTTTAATATAATTGCTGAGGGCAATGATTACCCAGTAAAAAACATCCCCATGCGAATCGCTTGACCTGATATTTGTATAGCTGTCGAACATCCACCATTGCGGCCATCCTCCATCGGCATTCTGATTCGAAAATATTGTAAGCAGCAATTGCCTGGCTGCATCATATTTTTCCATCGTTAAAAGTAAGTCGAACGGCCCCTGGGCAACATCACGCGTACCCCAGGCAGCCCCGCCAAATTGTTCCAGGCCATGAGGTGTAAGGAAATGCGTAATGGCATTCATACCAAACCATGGAAGTATTTCGCGGATAGATGCTATATCCGGCTGCTCTCCTTTCAACGCCAGGTTTAAACTTAGCTGTTGCCAATCCAGTTGGGCATCAAGGCAATCGGAAGCCCATTGTTTATCAGCATTTGCAAATTTTTCGGTGGCAACCGCAGCGCTGACTTCTCCAATAAAACTCATGCAGAAGCCGGAGGTTTTCTTCACATCTAAAATCAAAAACTGTCCGCCGTGGCTTTTTTTATTGAAATAAAGCGCTTCGTCACCTGCAACATCAAATTTCGAATTGCTGTTTGCCACTATTCTGAATTGAGCAGACGGGAATTTCCCGGCAATCATACTATCCGCTTTTGGTTTAGCGATATACTCACCGGTTTGACTTCCCGGCGTGATGGTCCATCCGTTGCCCTCATCAAATTGATGGGTAATCAGAAGTTTGACATCATTGCCACTGATAACCTTAACATCAAGGTTTACCTTTGGAGACGTTTTTGAAGTCCAGCTACGTACCTGGAAACACGATTCGGCATGTTTATAGATCCAGCGGCAATGATTCAGGCCCATCTCGAAAGCGGAAGGTACTCCAAGAAGATAGCTGCGGCCTTCGATTTCAACAAAGATGCGTTGACCGGTTTCCTGCGACTGGTTAAACTGGCTGGAACATACAGATAGAAAAATATTGAAATTCGTGTTGCCTTGTGTAAGATGCGAATTGAATACGCCAAAAGCAAAGGCGGTGGTTGATACAATATTTTCATCGGCTTCGTAACTGGCTTTGGCCTGCATGATATGTCCGTGGGGACGGTCGGCAAGGATTTCTTTTGCACGAAGAACCACATGATTGTTTTGCTGGCTGAAAAATGATAACAATTTCCCGGCTTCGACTTCAATGTGCCTCCTGTTACTGCCAAAAAAGCGATTAAGGTCTTCGTTATTCAGATCATCAACCTGCAAAAACGGAGATGTATTAAAAATATTCTTTTCCGGAGTAATTAATTTTTCCGAATTTTGAACTGAGATCACATTTTCAAATTCCAGCATTAAATCCGGAAGTTGTATTAAATCCTCATTAGAGGTAGCAAGGGCATGATCCTGTAAATAGGTTGCCACAAAAAAACTTGTATGGCTTTCGCCGGCATCGAGTATAAATGGTTTTTCCTGCAAAGCCACAACTGACGATTCGCCGGAATATTCTCCACCTAGACTGTTTGCAAGCGGGCCTTCAGGGATTCCGGTTTCCCGGAATGTTTTACCGTAAAACTGCATTCCATCCACACTTCCTGAAACAGCTTTATTTTTGCAAGCCATCATGATCCAGGGGTTGCCTGTGGATTCCTTCATATTCTGTCGGCAGCAAACAACCGAACCATAATTTTTATCTTCCAGGATACGCCGCTCAAGATACTGGCTCACATAATATTCGTTGATCAATCCTTCGGTAGCAGGTTTGAGCCCGACATCCTGCTGGTAAATCAAATCAAGTTCAACAGGCGCTTTTGATGTATTGTGAACAGCGACGGACCATTGCCAGCTTAAACTCTTTCCTGAAAGCTGCAGTTTGCATTCATAATCAAGACCATCCCAACTGCCTTTGGCGCAATATGAATTTTCCTTTATGATAAAACGGCTGTTGCTTTCAGGTCCTGTAAGTGCTTTGTATTCAATAGGATTTGTTCGCTTCCTCAAATACAGGTTTGCACCGGATTTCGAAAACGGATTTGCAGACCTGAGACTTATCCGGATCGGGCTGACTTCGATATGTTGAAGTGAACCATTTTCCAGAAAATCGACGGAAAGTCCGGAAGAATTTTTGATGTTCATTTATTTCATTTTTAGAATCAGAACCATTTCTTCTTTATGTATATGACTGTAATTAAACACTATACGCTTGCCATCATCATCCATTGCCGCGTTTACTCCATTAATTGTGGCTGATTTGATGTTTCTGACATTTGCTCCTTCAAAAACAATCTCACCAGCCAGATCGCGATCGCCAAAAAGGATAATCTCAATCTGTTCGTTTGTTTCTTTAACACTGAGAATATCAGAAGTACTGTGAAGAATCTTTATTTCGGCTGAAACTTCCAGACAGATCGGTGTCAGGATTGCGTATAATCCCGGCCATAGAATCTCTTCCTGAGCGTAAGGAATAGTGATGGCTTCACCACTTTCGGGATGAGTATAAGTTACTTTGCCAAAATGTTCTTCGTTGTAATAATTAGCAATGAAAAGTATTGCGGAATTTTCTTCCGTAAATCGTTCTCTAACATTAATATGATAATTGCTGCTTGAAGCCTGCCTGAGTTTCGCTATT
>JBBQSY010000175.1:0-4417 GCA_038213495.1 Bacteroidales bacterium | reverse complement strand
AATGTTTATGCAGCTTTTGTCTTATGTTTCCCATATGCTCGAAATCGATCCTCACCGTCTTTCATCTTTACTGTACCAGGTCGACCTGGGTGAAAACAAGATTATGGAATCCAGTACTTTACATCCCGAATGGTCGTTGCCTGAGGTGATTACCGAACTCGTTATTCACCGGGAGTTAAAAAAAGTGCTGATCCGGAATTATTATAAAAATAATCCCGACAAATTATGAAGGCAATGATATTTGCCGCGGGTTTGGGGACCAGGCTTAAGCCTTATACACAAACCATGCCCAAAGCGCTGGTGCCGGTTGCAGGTATTCCCATGATTGAGATTCTGGTAAAACATCTCCTAAAGCATGGGATAAACGATATCATTGTTAATGTGCACCATTTTGCTGATCAGGTAATAGCATTTATTGAACAACATAAAAACTTCGGCGCTAACATTGCCATTTCACATGAAGAAGAATTGTTACTCGACACAGGTGGCGGACTAAAAAAAGCAGCCTGGTTTTTTAATGATGAAAAGCCATTCCTGGTTCACAATGTGGATGTGATAAGTGATGTAAATTACAGGAAAATGCTTGATTTTCATACTAATGAAAAAGCAATGGCAACACTTGCTGTTTGTAAACGTGCAACTTCAAGGTATTTTCTATTTGATGATACCATGCAATTGTGCGGCTGGGAAAACACAAAAACATCTGAAATAAGAATGGCCCAACCCGCTGTTTATAACCCCGCAAAATTTGCATTCAGTGGAATTCATATTATTGATCCGTCCATATTCAATTATATGGATCAGGGCGGAAGATTTTCTATTGTTGATACATACCTGGAACTTGCTGCAGATCACAAAATTACTGGTTTTGAACACAATCCGGAAAACTGGGTGGATATGGGAAAGCCGGAGGAGTTGGTGAAAGCTGGTTTGATACTAGATAAATTGAAAGATTCACACAAAGAGTAACTTAAATAAAACAAACCCTTCTCGTCTTCTCCCCCTCTCCAAAAAATAAAAAAATCCGATTTCCTTCTCCCGCAGGAGAAGGTGCCCGCAGGGCGGATAAGGTTGGAAAGGGGCAAGGTGAGGTAAAACACAATCTATTCACTTTACTCGCATTACGATGCAGAAATATGTCAATAAATAACTTGCATGCAACCTTTCCTCGATAAACTAGCGAAACATCTTTACTCAACCCACGGCGATAATTTCAGCCGTATTTGCCTGGTTTTCCCCAGCCGCAGGGCAGGATTATTCTTTAAACAATATGTATCGCGGATTATAGATAAACCGATCTGGCTGCCCGATATCTATGCACTGGAGGATTTTGTCGTATACAAATCAGGGCTGACTTTAAGCGATCCACTCGAATTGATTGCTCATCTTTATAAGGTTTATAAGTCGATTGAAAAGGATAAGGCTCAATCATTTCCGGAGTTTATTTCATGGGGAAATATGCTGCTTGGCGATTTTGATGAAATCGATCAGTATATGGCTGATGGCGAAAAAGTGTTCACGAATCTGGATGAGATCAAAGCCATGAAACACTGGAATCCGGATGGGAAACCACTAACAGCATTTGAACAGAACTATCTGCAATTTTATAATTCACTGGCGCCATGCTATACTTTGTTTCGTGAGGAGTTGCTCGCAAAAGGTGAAGGCTACTTCGGTCTGGCTTTTGATCAGTTAATGCAAAATATTCAGACTATATCTTTTGAAGAATGGGACAGCATTGTTTTTGCCGGTTTTAATGCTTTGACAATAGCTGAAGAGAAATTATTCAACTACCTGCTGGAACATGGCAAAGCAGAACTTTTCTGGGATGCCGATGATTATTACCTTAAGGATCCGCGCCAGGAAGCCGGCCGGTTTATACGTGAGTATATTAATCAGAAGACTTTTGGAGAGTTAAACTGGATAGGTAATTCGCTTAGCAAAGGCGAAAAATCTGTCTCAGTGATTGGTGTTCCGGGAAATGTTGGACAGGCAAAGCTTGCTGGAGAGCTGATCCATGATTTGATCAACAAAAAAGGAACTTCAGATGGCATTGCACTGGTTTTGGTCGACGAAGGACTTTTGTTGCCTGTACTGAATTCAATTCCAGCCGAAACCGGCGATTTTAATGTTACCATGGGGTTTCCGCTTAAGCAGACTCCTGTGTTTTCATTAATCAACATAGTGCTTACAATGTTTGCAAATGCAAAACGATTTTCACAACTGCCATCCGAAACAAAACCAGATGCATATCCATTAATGCGGTTCTATCATAAAGATATTCAGCGTTTTCTATCTCATCCGTTTATCGTGGCTGCACAGAATAATAATAACCCGGGTAAAAAAGATAATTCTTCTGTAGAAAGATCTTTCTATACTTCTGCCGATCTGTTTTCGCTCTTAAGCACTGTTAATAAGCCTGTTTCCGAAGTATTTAAGCCATTTTTAAACATGCCTCTTGTCGAACCTGCCGAAGTTATCAGCCTGGTCCGAAATATTATATCCTATTTGCGTAACGTATTTTCGCCTGCTGAAAGTGAAGAAAATGAAAGTAAAGGGCCACTTCACCCTATTGAGTTGGACTATCTGTTTCATGCCGCGGTTTTATGCTCAAAACTGGATGTGATATTAAAGGATCCGGAATTGAAACCTGATATTGAAACAGTTCAATCTATGGTCAGCAGTCTGATTGCCGGAATGCGTCTTCCGTTTTACGGTGAGCCGCTGAATGGATTACAGGTAATGGGAATGCTCGAAACCCGCTTACTCGATTTTTCTGACATAATCATGATTTCAGTAAATGAAGGGTTGTTGCCTCGTGGAAAACATCAAACGACTTTTATTCCCGATGAAGTCCGCAGTCAGTTTGGCATGCAACGATACAGCGAACGGACTGCCGTATTTGCCTATCACTTTTACAGGCTTATGCAACGGGTTGAAAATGCATGGCTGTTATACAATACCGAAGGCGACGAACTGGGTGGAGGTGAGAAAAGCCGTTTTATCAGCCAGCTATTATACGAGATGCCTTCCATAAACCCGGAATTCAAAATCATAGAGCAAACACTTTCCGTAGTTCCGGGGAATACAAATGCCGGAGCGATTTCGATCGAAAAAACGCAGGAAGTCCTAACGCGTTTACGCCAGATTGCTGACAGAGGTCTTTCCCCAACCGCACTTGCCATGTATATGAAGTGTAAACTTCAGTTTTATTTTTCGCAGGTTTTACGCATCAGCGAGCCCGACCAGGTATCCGAAACCATTGATGCCGCTATGCTGGGAGAGATTGTGCATGATGCGTTGCATAAAACATATGCAGCGAAAAAGGGCCAAAGTATAACGCCGGAAGCTCTGTTAACTATGTTACCGATAGCCATTCAGCAGGTGCATCAGGCTTTTGCTGTGAAATTCAGAACAGATGAACTGTCCACGGGAAAAAACCTGCTGATTGTTAAAGTAGCTGAGAATATGGTGAAACGGTTTCTTCTTGCTGAAAAGAAATACCTGGAGCAAACCGGATCATCAATTGAAATTTTAATACTTGAGGAGGAATTAAACTCATCAGTTGAAATAGCAGATCCATTAAGCGGTGAGCTTTTCAATGTGAAACTTCATGGCAAAGCCGACCGCATCGACAGGGTAGGAGGGATTACCCGGATAATAGATTATAAAACCGGGAAAGTAGAAAACAAAGATCTGAAAATTGACCTGATTTCGAATCTTGGCGAAAAAGACGAACCCGGAAAGCTACTTCAGGTACTTACTTATGCATTGATGTATTCAGATATGCAGCCAGTACCGCCTTCAGAACTGATATCCGGAATTATTTCGTTGCGTAAAACATCTTCTTACATTATAAAAACTGACATTGCTAAAAGCGATAATATAGATAAAGCAGTTTTATCGACGTTTAAAATTGAACTTGAATCCATCGTAAGCAGTATTTACAACACATCAGTGCCTTTCAGCCAGACTGATAATCGCGATACCTGCAATATCTGTGCTTTTAATGCCATTTGTAACCGTACTGTGAACTAGAGCTTTAAAAACAAACTCTGAAGCGGCCGAAAATTATTTGAAAAAAATCGCTGAAATGTTTTTGGATTAAAGAAAAAGAGTTACTTTTGCACTCCCAATAACTATAATGGTTCGGTAGTTCAGTTGGTTAGAATACGTGCCTGTCACGCATGTGGTCGCGGGTTCG
This sequence comes from Bacteroidales bacterium, assembly GCA_038213495.1. Taxonomy (GTDB): domain Bacteria; phylum Bacteroidota; class Bacteroidia; order Bacteroidales; family UBA4417; genus UBA4417. The sequence goes on along the minus strand of JBBQSY010000175.1, from coordinate 213 downwards.
AGTCCCGTCCGGACCGCTTAAACACAAAAATAAAGCCTGTAAATGATTCATTTACAGGCTTTTGTGTTTTTAGTGAAATGGGTGGTACAACATAGGTACAACATTTGAAAAATTCACTTTTTCTAGTGTTGTTTGACCATTCAGACTATTTAACAGTCTTCACAAGATCAGCTCCTGCTTTAAACCTAATGACCTTTTTAGCTGGAATAGAAC
>JBBQSY010000174.1:0-4702 GCA_038213495.1 Bacteroidales bacterium | reverse complement strand
TAAGTGTTGTTTTGCCGGATCCTATATTCCCTGCTATTGCGATATGCATTCCCATAATTTCAATTGTTTTCAGTCAGCTAATTTATTAAGATTCTTGTTCAGGAAAAATATCTTTTGCGTTTTGTTGATAACTCGTTTGCGAAGGATAGGGGTTAGGGTTTAGGATTTCGGATTTCAAATTTCGGAAGTCGGATTTGGAACAATGATTGGAACCTCTGTAACCCTGAAACTCTGAAACATGAAACTCTGAAACTTTTATCCGTTCTTCCCACTCAATGCCATTACCTCCTCCACATATTTCCTGTCATTCGACAGCCGCGGTACTTTATGCTGTCCGCCCAATTTTCCGCGATCGCGAAACCACTCATAAAAAGTACCCTTTTCAACCTGCCTGATCAAAGGCAGTTGTAGCATCAGGTTATGATACCGTTTGGCTTCGTAATCCGAATTAAGCGATTTCAGTGCATTGTCGAGTACTTCGCTGAAATATTCCAGGTTGTCGGGTGGCGTTTCAAATTCGATCACCCATTCGTGTGCTGCTTTTTCGTTATCCTTTAAAAATACGGGAGCAGCTGTATATTCGGTGACAATGGCACCGGTTTTTTCACAGGCCGTAGCCAGGGCTTTTTCGGCATTGTCAATAATAAGCTCTTCGCCAAAAGCATTTATAAAACATCGGGTGCGGCCGGTTATTTTAATCCTGTATGGATCGGTAGATGTAAACATCACCGTATCGCCTATCAGGTATCGCCATAAGCCGGCATTGGTACTGATCACCATGGCATAATTAACGCCGGGCACCACTTGCCAGAGCGGGAGCGTCACCGGATTCAAGGTTTCAAACTCAGACATTGGAAGGAATTCATAAAAAATTCCGTAATCGAGCATTAACAGCATATCGTCGCTATCCGGTCTGTCCTGTATGCCGAAAAATCCTTCGCTGGCATTATAGGTTTCGAGGTATTTCATTTCGGGGGGGCAAATCTTACGGAACTGCTCGCGGTAAGGCGTAAAGCTAACTCCGCCATGTATAAAAAGTTCAAGGTTTGGCCAGACTTCTTTAATGTTTTTGGCGCCTGTGATTTCGAGTATTTTATTCAACAGAACCAACGTCCACGAAGGTACTCCCGTAATATTTGTAACATCCTCGTCCTTGGTGATCATGGCCATTTTATACAATTTCTCCTCCCATTCATCCATCAGCGCAACGCTCATATCCGGCGTACGGATAAGCTGGACCCAGAATGGAAGATTCTCCATGAGTATTGCCGAAACATCACCATGATAGGTGTCTGCAAATTCATTATCCGATCTGAAACTGCCGCCCATTCCCAAAACTTTACCGCTGAAAATCAGCGAATCAGGGTTATTGTTGCAATAAATGGATAGCAAATCCTTGCCGCCTTTCATATGACATTCCTCAAGCGCCTCGGCCGTAACCGGAATAAACTTGCTTTTATCGCTGGTAGTTCCCGAACTTTTGGCAAACCATTTTACTTCGGTGGGCCAAAGGATATTATTTTCACCTTTCCGAAGCCTGTCGATAAAAGGCTTCATGTCGTCATAATCACTTATGGGAACACGTCGCCGGTATTCCTCTAAAGAGTTGATGGAACGATAATCGTATTTCAGCCCCCATTCCGTATCGCGGGCTGTATGCAAAAGACTCTCGAACCACTCCTCCTGCACCTCGTGCGGGTATTTCATAAACAACTCTATCTGGTGGATACGTTTGCGTATAAACCACGATATAACTGAATTAAATAATGTCATAGAAGTATAGGTTCAAAAGAGTTCGATTTTTCAAAATTAAGCAATTATTGAACCTGTATCAATGGGCGTATTCCTGTTTTATTCACAATTTGTACGAATGGTACAGAAATTTGCACAAATATTTGTGTTCATTTATGGATAATTTGTGATCATCAGTGGATTACTGCTTCTGTATGCAATTTGTATTCTCCGTGGGAATCACTTACTTTTATTCTTTTAAATCATTTGCAAATGGAAAAACGGAACGCACTTATTGCCGGGGCCACAGGTCTGGTTGGCACAGCTATACTTCAGCAATTGCTGAACGATGATCAATATGAAAAGATTATTGTACTAACCCGGAAACCGCTCGAAATAACGAATTCCAAACTTGTTCTCCAACAAATCGACTTCGATAAGATTGAAATGCTTAATCCCGGATTCGCAGTTGATGATGTATTTTGTGCATTGGGTACAACGATTAAAACCGCCGGTTCACAGGACGCATTTTATAAAGTGGATTTTACCTATGTTGTTAACCTGGGGAAATGGTGTGCCGAACATGGTGTTAAAAGGTTCATGATAGTAAGTGCAATGGGAGCCAATGCAAAATCAGGAGTTTTCTATAACCGGGTGAAAGGTGAAATGGAAGATGCTGTCAGCCAGCTGGATATTGCCCAGAAACAAATTTTCAGACCTTCGCTACTGATGGGCAACCGTAAAGAAAAACGCACAGGCGAAAAATTAGCGCAGGTTGTTATGGGTGCCTTAGGCTGGTTATTCGTCGGGCCTCTTTTAAAATACAAGGGAATTCATGCTGATGTAGTTGCAAAAGCAATAATTAAAGCTGCAAAGGAGGGTGTGTCTGGATTTAAGATTTATGATTCGGGGGAAATGCAGAGATTACTCTAAATTAGCAATCTCTAAATTACTTAGCTAAGAGGCTTTGCAGAACATAGCGTTAAAACTCTCTTTTTGAAGCCGGTTTAATAATTTCTACAATTCTTCCACCTTCCTCAGGTTATCCTGCGGCATGCGGTCAACCATGTAGTTATACGGATCAATTCCTGCCTGGTAAGGCTTTTCCTTTGTTCGGAAAGTAAAGGTATTGTCCTTATTTGTTATCTTTATCCGTTTGTAAACCAGTGCTTTGCCCAGGTTTTTCTTATTTGCTGGTTCGGCAAATACACCAACATCAATATAATCAGCGACGGGTATCGGAGTTTCCTTCCCAAGCGAATCAGCCCTATATTTCTCGGAACTGGTGGTGAGAGTAATTTCATATTCATTACCCACTTTCCGGTAATCAGCTTTCAGCATTCGGTTCGAGAATAAGGTAATATTTTCGAAAAGGTCGCTGATGAGGTATTGTAAACTATCAGGTGTTACTTCCCTGAATGTCCTTACTGCTGATAACGAAGTAGGATAAGGATGTTCTTTATAAGCAAATGAATCAATAAGCGTGCGCAATGCTTCGTTAACCTTATCCTCACCAATCATTTCTTTGAGGTAGTACATTACCACACTGCCTTTCTGGTAGTGAATGTATCCCTGGTTTTCGGTTTTCATTAATGGACGTTCGGCTTCTCTTTCGGTACTTCGCCCCTTGAGGTAACCATCCATTTCGTATTCGAGGAATTTCTTCATTTTATCCTTCCCGTATTCATGTTCCATCACCATAAGCGCTGAATACTGGGCAAAGCTTTCGCTCATCATTTCACTGCCTTGCATTCCTGCGCCACAAACCTGGTGAGCCCAGTATTGGTGAGCCATTTCATGCGCTACGACATAAAAAACCTGGTCGATATCATCCCTGGTAACATCCCGAAGATCAATAATAAAACCAATCCCTTCGCTGTATGGCATGGTGCCGGGGAACGACTGCGCGAAGCTTGCATAGCGTGGAAATTCGATTATGCGGCATTGTTTATGATAATACGGACCAAAGTTGGTTGTGTAATATTCGAGAGATTTTTGAAGGCTGTTGAGCATATCAGGCACATTGTAAGCATGTTCTTTGGTGTAATATACTTCGAGGTCGATGCCATTCCATTTTTTTCGGGCTACTTCGTAACTCGCTGATATAAAGGAATAGAAATCGAGCGATTTCTGGTCGAGGCGGTAGTTAAAATATTTTTTACCTCCCGCTTCCCAGGTTTTGACCAGGCTTCCCGGTGCAACAGCAATTTGGCCGGGTGAAGTACTGATAATGGTATTCACTTCCACCCAGTCAGCATCGTTGCTGATGTATGTGTTGGCACGGGCAGCCATGTTATGTTCATCCAGTACAGGCATACGTTTGCGAACCGGTAGTTTGAATTTAACACGCTTATTTTTATCGCTTATTTCCATTCCGCTGTTGTACCCGAATGAAGGCATAATATCTGTATTATTGAAAAATGTGCCGTTTTGTGTAAGCTGAGTGAAACTCACCTCATTTTCGAAACCGGGAGAGAATTTCCAGATTTTCACCAGTACAAGAACGGAGTCTTTAGGCAAGAGTGGTTTAGTAAGGCTGTAAATTCTGTATTTCAGACTGTTGTCACGTAGTTGAAGTTTGCTTCCGCTTATAACGATTTTAATACTGTCGCTGAGTTCAGGCATAGTGAAATGCAGTTCGCTGATTGGCTTGTCCGAAATATTCCTGGCCCAGGCTTCCACAACTGCTGTTAAGTTTCGTTTCTCAGGCACCAGGTCGATGGTGTAATTCAGCTTGTAAAAACGAGGCTGAATGATGTTTTCATATTTCTTATACTTTTTCTCATATTCTACTTGTTTGCGCTCGCTCTGTTCGGGCGAATCGTATGCGTTAAGTACTTTGGTATTGTAATACACAAAACTCCCGCAAATAATGAACACAAACAGCAGAGCCGAAACAACCAGTTTGTTTTTCCATAACAAAGCCCTTGACGTTTTAAACCGGTGCATAAATCCGTATTCTTTCCCGCGC
>JBBQSY010000173.1:0-4857 GCA_038213495.1 Bacteroidales bacterium | reverse complement strand
TAGCTTCTTTTGATTTAAAATTACTGGTATTAATAAACTGACGGTATCATGGATGGTTATTTTTTTACAGAAAGTTTTGCAGAAAAGTATTTATCCGATTTCAAATCAAAAACATTCACAACGTATATTCCTTCGGCATAAAATCCCAGCGAAACATCAATGGTGTTCACAAACTTGCCTGACGATAAAACTATGCCTTTCATATCGGTTAATTGGTACAGATAATGACCCGCATTGCCCTGGATATGGAATGAATCTTTTGCCGGGTTCGGGTAAATGTTCATGTTTAGATTATACGATTTACGTATTGATAACGGAATGTTCCTGCCAGTAATAACCGTATCGGAAATGCCTAAAAATTTCATATCCAGGGATTCGAATCCGGCAATATTCCGCGAAGTGGTATATGGCCCCTGGTTGGCAAACCCGGCTTTTGTACCCTTGTTTTGTAAAAAGATAAGCGGGTAACTACCCGAAATATTTTTAAAATATGAGATATTGTCGCTGCTATAATCATAGGCCGCAACGGTATTTCCTGTAAGGTACAACCCAAATTGCAAAGAATCCGAAATCATGGCATAAGGCAATCCTGAAACTGTATTTTCATAGGTTTCGGTGCTTATAAATGCATTGGGCATGATGGCGGTAGTTTTCAGCAATCCAAGCCCGGGTTTGAACTCCAGGGTGCCATGGTACGAAGTGTAACCGGCCCCGGTATATTTATCAATTACATTTTTTCCGACAAACCGCGCATTATCGCCGGCAAAAAATGAAAGCATTCCGGCTAGTCTCAATCTTTCATTCAAGAGAGACCCATTTCCACCTCCGGTTATAAAGTTTATAAACGCAGTGTAGTCATTTGCTATGACGAAGAATTTAGCTGCTTTTTCAATGTTTACCCTGGTAGTTTCATCGTTTTGATTTGCCGCTATTGCCTGGATAATATCCACCTCAGTTGCACCCTGTGCCAGTAATTTTGTTTTTGCATCATTTGCCCTCGACAAATCACTGCCGGTTGCTATTACAATTACATCATCCTTACTACCGGTCTGATTAACAAAGAAATTATACGCGGCATCCGAAGGATAATCCGTTCCGCTCATTAAAATGGTTAATGCTGCATTTTCATCTGCCACCAGTGGCTGAATGAATTTATTCAAACCGCTGCTTACGCCTGTTTTTAAATCGATGGCACAACCATGGGTTAACTGCGAATATTTCATGTTTTGTGCCCGCAGCAGTGCAACAGTTGTATCATAAGGTTGGGTTGCATCCATGTTATAATAAAAACCTACGGCGCCTGTTCCGAAAACCGAGGCTTTTCCTTCAGCATCAATGCAAAGTGCTGTATGATCGTCCACCCCGATTCCAATCGCGACTTCCTTCGTTTTTTTATACCAGGAGGCCATAAAAGCCGGTAATCGTCCAAAACGTCCACGCTCGGCAACATGCGTGTCGAAAATGTACTTTTTGGGAAGTGTATTCAGGAAATCGTTTTCCAGCGTTATCTGGGAAGAATATGTATCCGGCAGAGCATAAGCCGGATCAACTGAAGCTACAACAGCCGTATTAACAATAGGCGAGAGAATTGCAGTTCCGGCTGAAGTTCCGGAAAGTACCCCACCCTTATCGTAAATATATTGAAGTGCTTCCTGGGTCTTGGTGCCTTTGTAATACTGGTAATATTTCGCCTGGTCGCCTCCTTTAATAAAAACGCCATCGTAAGTAATAAGTGTGTCATATAACGATTGCATTTCAGCAGCGGTACGGCTTGAAATTACGATGTTTTTTGCAGCAATCGCGCCAAAACCTTTGAAGTAATTTGGAATCCAATCAGTTGCTGCGGCATCATAGCCGACTACTGCAATTCGCTTATTTGGCGCATGCTCCACTACCCAGCGATAGGGTATATCACTCCATCCACCGGCAACCTCGCCGGCTCCACCAGCAAGCATCAGGAATCCTTGGGCAAATGAATTCATTCCTGAAAATGCCAGGAAGATTAGAAGTAAATATTTGGAATATGTGGTTTTCATCGAAATAGAATTATTTTAGGAAACGGTGAATTTATTTTTTTAATCAGAACAAATTGCATAACCGAACTTTTGATCATTGCGCTTCGACTATGCCAAGCGCCCTGAATTTTGAAACATTGAACAACATTGAACGCAAAGCCCTGCTTATTGTAGGCAAGATTGAACGCCGCAGGCATTTGAACTCGAAGCGTTCAACCTTGAACAATCGAACATTTGAATAAATGAACAATTGAGATTTTAAACCCCTAACCTTGAACGCGAAGCATTGAATGGTAAAGCCAATTGAGTTAAATTTTGGCGTGTCAGATACCCTGCGGGTGTGCAGACACGAAGCAGTTCCAAAGCCAAAAAAAAGAGGCTGTCCCGAAACGTAAGGCTTCCCGGTTTCTGCTGTATACTTTTCTCTTCAACTGCAAGGCATATTTTAGAAAAAAATTCCAGCCGACCTTTCTGCCAATAGGTTTAAGAACAGCCTCATCACCAATCATCTAACTGTCAATCAGTATTAGCGAACTACTAATTTCGTTACATTCGTTTTATTGTTCACACGGGTTTTAATAAAATAAACGCCCTTTGTCAGTTCCGAAACATCCATTTTTAGCTTATTAGGGCCTGAGCTGGCAGATTTTTTGAAATTCAAAACTTCGCGACCGGTAAGATCAACGATACTGATGTAAGCCATCCCGCTGTTCCGGGAATTAAAAGCCAGATTCACTTCGTTTACAGCAGGGTTTGGATAAACAGATGTAATGAATGCATCCAGCTTATTTTCTAAACCTGTAATAATGCCATTAACAACTTTTATATTATCAATTGCGAGGGCTGAGCCTCCGGATGTTCCATTGGGGATACCTGTGGTTGGATTTGTATAACGATCCGTATTCAGAACAAAAGCTATCCACACATTCATGTCGTGCCAACCGGCGGGTGCATCTGGAGTGATTTTATTTTTCAGGTTTATGGAATGAACTCCCATTCCGGCACCGGGTCTACTAACTAATGCGGACCAATTTTCCGGGGCCACACTCAGAAGAACATTAGCACTTTCTTCAAAATAAGCGACTGTAGGAACAAAGCCGTCAACGGATGGGGCTATATATACTGTATAATCGTCAGGATAATTACCCGATGAAGTAGTCGACAAAGCCTGCCAGCTAAGAGTGGAATTTGATCCAAGGGCAATGGAAGGCAATATCAGCCAGCGGTCCACCTTATCAGAAAGGCCCATGGTTACATAGGAAGACGCCATTGCCACATTTGTTCCTGCCATTTCAGGACGCGATGTAGTGGAAACCAGCCAGCAACTGTCGGCCCAACGCTCTTCGCCGGATGCCATAGGGAATTGATCGTTATTAATCAGGGTGTATCCTGGTTTAAGTAAAGTTGAGCTTTCGAAATCGTCGAAGAAAAGAGTTGTTTGACCTGCAGCTGTTTTTGTAACTGTAACTACCCAGGCCTGGGTAATACCATCCTCTGCTGTTACGGTATAAGTTACCGGGGAAGTGAAATTTTGTGCCACTCCGCTTGCCGGTGAACTTGTTGCATTGGGGGATAAGGTAATGGTCGGCACCAATGCCGTTATGTCAGCTGCATTGGGTACCTCAAGGTTAATAGTTTTGTTGCCTGGTACAATTATTCCGCTTACAACCGGTGATAAACTTTCAAACTTGAAGGATAGAATATCCTTTCCGGTTGCAGGAGCAGCTTTAGTAACTGTTACTATCCAGTCCTGCGTTGCAGCGTCCTTTGACAAAGTATAGGTTACAGGATTTGTGAAATCATTTGGCGTTGTACCGCTAACCTGGTCAACAGCACCAACTTTCGCTGTCACACCATCTGTTAATGTAAAGGTTGATATCAATGCCATTACATCCGTTGGATAAGGGATAGTTAAAGCTACAGTATGATTTATTTTATCAATTGTTCCAACCACACCGGGTGTTAAACCTTCAAAAACAAAGGTTAAAAATTCAGGCAATCCGGAAGGCGCAAGCCATTCTTCGAAACCGGGATTTTTGATTAAATTGGTTGTACTGCCTCCTTCGGTGTATTTTGAATTATCAGCATTAAAAGTGGCAGAAGTAAAAGTAGCCGTGGTAGCTACATTCATTCTTAACGCTACATAAGCCAGGGTGGCTGTCGCAGGGGCTGTGCCTGTGAGCGAAAGTGTCTGCCAGTCGGGGGAATCAACGGTATTGCCTGTTGTATACCGGTTGAGATAGGCTGTGCCGGGGCTGGCAAAAAACCATAATCGTGCACTGATCACTGCTTGCGGATCGTTATCGAGGTAATCAATTGAAAAATTATACGCTGAACCGGGAGTAACAGCAAAAGTATCACATAAAAAATATGGTGTTCCCGGATCAGTAAATGTATATTTCAATGAGTAAAAACCTTCTGTTTTTGTTGTACCATCGTTTACAATTACTGAAGTCAGTAAAGGATCATACAATGATTCCCTCCAGTTGATCAAGGTTGAATTCGGAACAATAACCGGCGCAGCCCAGTCTTCGAAACCAGGGTTTGCAATTAAGTTAGTGGTGCTGGCTCCTTCCGTGTATTTGCAGTTATCCGCATAAAACATACCCGAAACAAAAGTTGCCGGAGTAACCACATTCATCCGTATTGCAATATATGCAAGTGTGGCAGTTGCCGGAGAAGTTCCGGTAAGGCTTAAAGCTTGCCAGTCAGGAGAATCCACCGTATTTGCGGTTGTGTACCTGTTAAGATAAGCCGAGCCGGGGCTTGCGAAGAACCATAAACGTGCGCTGATCACCGCTTCAGGATCATTATCCAGGTAATCTATTGAAAAATTGTAAGC
>JBBQSY010000172.1:0-5221 GCA_038213495.1 Bacteroidales bacterium | reverse complement strand
TAAAAAATACTTTAGTTCTTCTATTATGCTTACATTTGCTTCTACCATTGAGTTTTGTATTTAGTCACTACAAAGAACTGTAGAAATATCGTTCAAACTCAATGGTTCCTTTTTTCTTAACTAAATGACATTGCCCTGAAGAGGCGTTTCCTGCGCACGTGAGCAGATCCCCTTCAGGGGAAAAAGGGATGTGGGCGGGCGGAGCATTCGGATATACATATTTATCAATCGTACTCATGGATTAAAAAATGCTGTGCTTATTAGAACTTAGCCCTATAAATTTATTTTACCATAAATTCAAAAACCCCTTCGGGGGTTTGGGGTCATTTTTTTTGAAAAAGCCTGTAACGATTGAATCAAGCATAATCCAGCTTCACCGTATTTGTTTGTCCTGCCACATAAATAGGTGTGCTTGCCACTTTTATAAGTAAATCACCCTTCTTTATCCATTTTTGCGCAATAAGCTGATCCGTAATAGATCTTAGCGTTTTTGTTGTGGAAGTCACAATTTTGTCGAAATAGAAACCTCTAATACCCCATACCAGATTGAGTTTACATAACAAAAAGCGATTGCTGGTAAAGATGTAAATATCCTGTTTTGGCCTTTGACTGCTAAGGCGTAAAGCCGAATAGCCCGTAATTGTCATGGCAATAATGGCGCTTGCGTTCGATTCGATAGCCATGTTGCAGGCAGCCGAAAGAATAGAGTCGGTGATAACCCTCTCTTTATCCTCCTTATTAGCGTACCTGTGCTTATGATAAATATCCTCGGTTTTCTCCACTTCGCAAATAATCTTCTGCATGGTTTCAACCACTTCAACCGGGTATTGCCCTACACTGGTTTCGCCGCTCAGCATCACAGCATCGGCTCCGTCGAGCACCGAGTTGGCAACATCATTTACTTCGGCGCGGGTGGGTCTTATGTTATTTATCATGCCTTCCATCATCTGTGTGGCAACAATAATCGGTTTCGACAATTGGTTGCATTTCCGGATCAGTTGTTTTTGTACGAGCGGTACCTGCTCCAACGGGAGTTCAACACCCAGGTCGCCGCGGGCCACCATTACCCCGTCAGACTCATCGATGATCTCGTCCATATTTTTTACGGCATCGGGTTTCTCGATTTTGGCAATGATACCAGGCATGTTAGCAGGAGCTCCGAATTCATTTATTACCGATTTTAGATGGCGGATATCCTCGGCTTTACGGACAAATGATAAGGCAATCCAGTTGAGTTCGTGACTGAGAATAAATGCAAGGTCGCGTTTATCCTTATCCGTCAGCGATGGCAACGAAACGGTTGTATTGGGTAAGTTTACACCTTTTTTGCTTGATAAAACCCCGCCATGAATAACCACGGCTTTAACTTCATCAGTGCCGTTGGTACTCACAACCCTGAAAAGAAGTTTCCCGTCGTCGAGCAGTAAATCCTCGCCGGGTTTAACATCACGTGCAAATTCGGGATAGGTAATATACAGCCTGTCGGCGGTGCAGACGCATTCGCGGGAAGTAAAAACCAATTCATGTCCATCGGGCATCATAACCATATTGTCGGCAAAAGTCCCGATCCGAATTTTGGGGCCTTGCAAATCACCCAGCAGAGCGATGTTTGTACCAAGTTCGTCGTTCAGCGACCGTACATGCTCAATAATGCTAAGGTGATCGTCATATGATCCATGCGAAAAATTCAGCCTGAATACATCTACACCGGCAGTAATAAGTTTACCTAACATTTCACGGCTCGAACAGGCCGGCCCAACTGTTGCAACAACTTTAGTTTTCATTTGTCTGGGTCAGACTTTTTGATTTCTGACAGAATCCTTTATTTCGACGTATATAGTTCCAATCTCCTGAATTTCTTTTTTCAAATCAAGTTTTACCTGCTCTATCATGTCTTCAATGGCGGAACCTATCAAATCATCTTCTATATCAACCGACAGCAATACCAGGTATTTGCTGTCGCCCATCACCATGGTTTGCATGCGATTGATGTGCCTGATCTGTCGGAATGTGTGAATAACGTTACGCATTTTCTGCCTGCTGGTACGTGGCATACTTTCGCCGACAATCAGGTTTTTAACCTCTGCTATTAAAAGGATTGAGACTATAAACAGTAAAATCCCGACTGTTATACTGCCAATGGCATCAAAAACCGGGTCAACCAGCCAGGCAAGCATAGTCGAAATAAGTACAATCAGCAATCCGGCCATAGCCGCTGAATCCTCGAGTACGACTACAATAAGACTTACCTGGGTCGAAGCCCTGATGGCCTTTAAAAAAGGCAGTTTAGTGGTTTTACGGAATTCGGAATAAGCCACCTGGAAGGATTTGGCTTCGATCAGAATGGAACTGATCAGTACAGCAAAAATCCAGTAAACACTGGTGAGTTCTTCGGGATGGGAGAGTTTATGAACGCCTTCGTAAACCGAGAACATGGCACCGACAAAAAACAACAATACCGCCACCATCAGGGACCAGAAGAACACTTCGTTGGCATACCCGAAACTATGCATTTCGCTGGGGGCTTTCTTAGCTTTTTTATACCCGATAAGCAGTAGTACCTGGTTAAAACTATCGGCGGTCGAATGAATTGATTCGGCAAGCATGGCTGCGCTGCCGGTTATAAATGCAACTATGTATTTGATGCAGGCGATTAAAAGGTTACCTGCGAGTGCGAAAACAATTGCTTTGTTAGATCCCTGGGTACTCATTATAACTGGAAAGGAAGTATAAAATGCGTTTTGACAAAACAATACCAGCCGGTATTATTAAATACAAATATACATTTTTCTGAATGAAAATTATGGATGATGTTATACTTAGTGTGGGATAAAAGTACGCATTTAAAAAAGACCCAAGTCTCAAACCCCAAATCTCAAGAACCAAGGCCTACTCTTAAACCCCGCTTGGAATTGGAGATTGGAATTTGGAATTTGAGATTTAATGAATGTGGAAATTTATCCCGTTTTAAGTATAAAACTGAGAGGCAGATTCTACAGTTTTTCGCCTTCAATCTGAAGCAGTGCTTTCATGGCCGCATCCTGCTCAGCTCCTTTAATTGAATAATCGCGGCCTTTTCCCATCGAAACCTTATTCACCAATACATCCACGACATATTGCTTGTTATAGCCATGCCCGACCTCGTTAAGAATCACAAATTCAACCGGGCGTTTTTCGCGCTGCGACCATTCGATGATCTGTGATTTATAATTGGTATTGTTGTTCTCGAGATCCTGCAGGTCGAAATGTTGTTTAATAATCTTTTCAATAATTATCTGCCGGGTGAAATTATATCCTTTATCCAGGTATATAGCGCCGATCAATGCTTCGAAAGCATCGCCTTTCATCGAGCGGTATACGTTGTTGTTATCTGTGTTTACCGTGATCAGCGTATCGATGCCCAGTTTCTGCGAAAGCTTATTAAGTTGAGCCCTGCTTACAATGCGCGAGCGCATCTCGGTAAGGAAACCTTCATCCTTGAAAGGAAACATTTTAAAAAGGTGATCGGCAACTACTGCACTTAAAATAGCATCACCAAGGTATTCGAGCCGTTCGTTGCTTACCCTGCTGCCATTAGTAAGTTCAATGGCCTGCGATTTATGACGGAATGCGAGTTTATACAAAAAAATATTTCCGGGATAAAATCCGAAAATATTTTTCAGCGCTACGAAAAGCTGTTTGTCTTCTGAGAGAAATACTCTGATTGGTTTTATGACGTTGAAAGTCAAAGCTACTTTACAAATTTCTTGAAAATAAGCGTAGCGTTATGGCCACCAAAACCGAAAGTATTGCTTAATGCTGTGTTAACAGTGGTATGCAACGCTTTGTTAAAAACAAATGAAAGAGTTTGATCAACTTCAGGGTCATCTGTAAAATGGTTGATCGTTGGAGGGATAATATCATTCTGAACGGCAAAAATCGATGCCATTGCTTCGATAGCCCCGGCTGCACCAAGCAGGTGGCCGGTCATGGATTTGGTTGAGTTAACAAAAACTTTTGAAGAATGTTCTCCGAATAACTTGCCGAGTGCTTTAGATTCAGCAACATCACCAAGACCTGTAGAAGTTCCATGTGTATTGACGTGATCAATATCATAGATAGTCATACCGGCATCACGAAGAGCAGAACGCATTGCATTAATTGCTCCTAATCCTTCGGGATGTGGTGCAGTAATGTGATGAGCATCACCACTCATGCCAGCTCCGGCAACTTCAGCGTAAATTTTAGCACCTCTGGCAAGTGCATGTTCAAGATCTTCAAATATCAGGGCAGCTCCTCCTTCTCCAATAACAAAACCATCACGATCCTTGTCGAACGGACGTGAAGCTGTTGACGGATCATCGTTGCGTGTTGAAAGTGCATGCATGGCATTAAAAGCGCCAACACCCATAACATTAATAGCAGCTTCAGATCCTCCGGTAACAAAAGCGTCAGCCATACCAAGCCTGACATAGTTAAATGCATCAATCAGTGCATTAGCCGAAGAAGCACATGCTGATACTGTTGCAAAATTCGGTCCCCTGAATCCGTAACGGATTGAGATCTGACCTGCTGCAATATCAGCAATCATCTTTGGTATCATAAGCGGACTAAAGCGTGGTGTGCCATCGCCTGCATTAAAACCTGAAATTTCTTCGAAAATGGTTGTCATTCCACCAATTCCTGATGCCCAGATGACGCCAACACGATCATGATCAACATTTTCTGAATCTATTCCGGAATCTTTAACAGCTTCATCGGCTGATATCATCCCGTATAGAGTAAAGGGATCAAATTTCCTGACCTCTTTCCGGTCGAAAAAATTCAATGGCTCGAAATTCTTGATTTCACAGGCAATTTTAGTTTTGAATTTGCTTGTGTCAAAGTGTGTGATGGGGCCAGCACCACTAACCCCATTAACCAAGCCACTCCAGAATTCCGGAGCTGTATTGCCTAATGGAGTCAGTGCGCCAAGGCCGGTAACTACTACTCGCCTTAACTTCATCGAATGAGTTTTACTTATTTTGCGTTGCTTTCTAGGTAAGTGATAGCATCACCTACTGTACTGATTTTTTCAGCCTGATCGTCTGGAATAGCGATATTGAATTCCTTTTCGAATTCCATAATCAGTTCAACGGTGTCCAATGAATCGGCACCCAGGTCGTTGGTGAAACTTGCTGCAGGGTTTACTTCTTTTTCGTCTACTCCCAGCTTATCAACGATGATAGCTTTTACTCTTGTT
>JBBQSY010000171.1:0-5236 GCA_038213495.1 Bacteroidales bacterium | reverse complement strand
TAGCCTGGCCGACCTTTTACGTTTGCAAAAAAAACGTGCCGAAGCGCTGCAGGATGAAAGTGTAGTTCCGGATAAAATTCCTGATTGGGTTACTAAACTTGGAATCAGTCAACCCGAAGGGATGATATTTGACCAGGTATTTTCACATTACACTTTCGTGACAGATCCGACAGAAGGATTCAATTCAGTTTCGTTGACTTATACGGGCGATTATGAAAAGGCCGTTATTGAAGCCGGCAAAATAGCTCAGAATGCAAAACTTACTGCTAATGGCAATTTCAAGGCAATTGGAAGCCCGGTGATGCAGCAGGTACCATCGAAAAATAAGGTTGTCAGTTATTTAAATTATAGTCTGGATAATACGGATCAGGATTTTCTTGTTTCGGTTCAGGTAGAGCCATCCGGAAGATTAACCATTATGGTTACAGATAATAAGCAGTTGAACGAACGTTTAATGGCATACCAACCATTGAATAGCAGACAAAATAGTGCTGCAAAACGGAAAAAGCAGTAAGTTTGGGTTTTGAAAAAAACCTGACTCATGTCACCAGAAAATTATCGTACAGAAAATGATTCGCTGGGATCTATGCAGGTCCCGGCAAATGTTTTATATGGCATTCACTCCTTGCGTGCGCAGGAAAATTTCCCCGATCATACCCCTTTTCACCCGGAATGGTTTAAAGCAATAGGCGTGGTAAAACTAGCCTGCTATCATGCCTATCGTAACTTCAGCCAAGCTTTAGGTGAACGGGAATCAGCCTCTGATCTGCCTTTCAAATTGATGGATATCCAGGTTCTGGAAGCCCTCGAATTGGCAGCCACTGAAATTTCGGAGGGCAATTATTTTACGTCATTTATTGTTCCGGCTGTAAGCGGAGGTGCCGGTACCAGTATCAATATGAATGTGAATGAGATAATTGCCAACCTTGCTTTGCAGAAGTTAGGTCTGGAGCCGGGTTTGTATGAAAAAATTGATCCGATTGAGTCGGCAAATATTTATCAGTCCACGAATGATGTTGTACCCACTGCATTGAAAGTAGCTACGATGCAGTTACTGGGTGAACTGGAGCAGGCAATAAATTCGCTCCGTCAAAAGATTGAAATCACGGAAGGCAAATACCGGAATGAACTACGCATCGCGTACACGCAGATGCAGGAAGCCGTGCCTTCGTCGTATGGTATGTTGTTCAGCACTTACAACGAAGCGCTGTCGCGCGACTGGTGGAGAGTATCAAAATGCTTCGAGAGAATAAAAATTGTAAACCTGGGTGGCAGCGCTGTTGGAACAGGACTTGCCGTGCCAAGGTATTTCATCATGGAAGTAGTTCCTGCCTTGCAGAAACTAACCGGGCTTCCTGTAACACGCAGCGAAAACCTTTCGGATGCAACCAATAACCTGGATTCTTTTGTTGAAATACATGCCATCCTTAAAGCGCATGCAGTTAATCTGGAAAAAATGGTATCGGATATCCGGCTTTTGGCCTCGGATGTTGCCGGTATGCATGATGTTAAAATCCCGCAGCGACAGGTCGGAAGTTCGATTATGCCGGGAAAAGTTAACCCGGTAATACCTGAATTTGTTATCAGCGTGGCCCATAAAGTATACAGCAACGATATGCTCATTACTTCGCTGAGTGCACAGGGCTGCCTCGATCTCAACGCTTATCTGCCGGTAATTGGACATGCTTTGCTCGAAAGTCTGAAACTTTTGATTGCAGCTGATAAAACAGTGGGAGATAATCTCATTACCGGATTAAGCATTGCAGCAGGCACGGGTGCCTCCCGTTTATATAGAAGTCCGGCCATTACCACAGCCCTGAGCCCTTTGATCGGATACCGGAAGGCTGTATTACTTTCGAAAGAAATGAAAGCGGCAGGTTGCAATGTGTTCGAAGCAAACAAAACATTGAAGTTGATAGACGAAGAAAAACTTTTAAGCGTTCTAAAACCGGAGAATCTTTTAAAAACCGGATTTACACTTAACGACCTTCTTTAATTGATTCTGAAAAAATGATCATAAAGAACTGAAAATAAGCATAATGTGCAATGGTAATTGTTATTCAATGTAAGGATAGTGTCGGTTTGGTGGCAGCAATTTCAATGGTTGTTTTTGAATAAATTATTTCCAGGAAGATAAGTGTGGAAAACAAGTCTTCTTGTTAAAACGTGAAATGTGAAAAAAGGGAAAGAAATACGTCCGCATATCGGAATCTTCGGAAAGCGTAACAGTGGGAAAAGCTCACTGATCAATGCAGTGGCCGGGCAGGATGTAGCCATAGTGTCCGAAGTAGCCGGAACCACTACCGATCCGGTTTCGAAAAATATGGAGATTGGTGGCCTGGGCGCAGTCGTATTGATTGATACCGCCGGTATTGATGACGAAGGCATGCTGGGCGAAAAACGCATTGCCCGCAGCCGCGAAGTGATTAAAACCATCGATCTAGCTATCCTTCTGATTACCGAAAACACGCTTGGTGATTTTGAGTATGGATTAATTGACGAATTTAATAAACTGGATGTTCCGTATTTCGTGATTCATAATAAGTCGGACTTGCAGCAGCTTTCCCCTCTCACACGCGCAAAGGTTGAAAAGGAACTTTCCACTATCGTGCTCGAATTCAGCGCTTTGATAAAATCAGGCATTGAGCCGCTGGTAGATCAAATGCGCAGATTCCTTCCCGAAACTGCCTGGAAACCCGGCACCCTGGTTGGGGATCTGATTTCGTATGGAGACACAGTGCTTCTCATTACACCCATTGATATTGAAGCACCCGAAGGACGGCTGATCCTGCCGCAGGTGCAGGTTATCCGCGATGTACTCGATCACGATGGCGTTGTTGCTATCTGCAAGGAGCGTGAGGTAGATGCTTATTTTAAACGAATGGAACCAAAGCCTAAACTGGTAATTACGGATAGCCAGGTTTTTCTGAAAGCGGATGCCTCTATCCCGAAAGAAATTCTGTTAACCAGTTTCAGTATTGTACTTGCGAGGCAGAAAGGTGATTTTCAACACTATATAAAAGGTACGCCAAAGATTGGTGAGTTAAAGGACGGCGACCGCATACTGATTCTGGAATCATGCAGCCATCATGTGTCGTGCGATGATATTGGCCGGGTGAAAATTCCCCGCTGGCTCAGCAATTTTACAGGTAAAAAGCTTGAATACGATACGGTTGCCGGCCTTAACAGTATTCCGCGCGATATCCGTGATTATGCTTTAGTTGTTCAGTGCGGAGGTTGTATGATTACACGCAGGCAATTGGTGAACCGCTTGAAACCAGCCATTGATGCAGGTATTCCTGTCACAAATTATGGAATGGCTATTGCCTATGTTCACGGAATTTACAACCGGGCCATCAAACCGTTTTTGAATGTAGGAGTGGAAAAAGCGGATTATTTGTAGGAATCAGGATTTGACTCCATCTCTCTTTGTCTCCAACTCTCCTTGTCTCCATTTCTCCTGCTCTTTCTTGCAATATCTAACAATATATCAAAAGCTTAACCCCGCTTACTGATCTCCATCAGCGCTTCCCTGTTGAGTACATCAATATCCTTATCAGTTATCGCCATATCAATAAAGTTTTAATGCGTTTTCATAAACTTTCTTAATTTCATCTATCAAACTAAGTGGTTGAATAACCTTTACATTATCACCATACGACAAAATTTCCATTACGAAATCATGCGTTACAAACAATGTGAGTTTTATAAGTAACTCATCATCATTATCTTTGAGAATCACTTGTGATTCATGTAATGGCAATGTTTTTATATACTTCCCTTGAAATGGGTCGAAAGACAAAATTACTTCCTGCGGTTTATGCTCATTCGGACTTATAATGCCGTAGCAATATTTAAAATGCTCATTTACATTAAAATCATTAGGTAACTGAAATTTTTTCTTTGTAATTTCCAGTTCAGATAACCGGTCTAAAGCAAAGCTTTTTACTTTTTTATCTTTCAAATCATTTGCAAGCACATACCAACGGTTTTTAAATTCCTTAAGGGCATAGGGTTCAGCTATACGTTGTGTGATTTCATCTTCCCAGAATTTTTTATATGAAAATGATATTTGAACCTTATTTTTTATGGCATGAAGCAAACCATACAAATTTTCAGTTCCCTGAGGCCGCCGTTTTTCAAAGTGAATAAAATTGGAAAGCCTGTCGGTTATATTTAATGCATTAAATGTATCAAAAGCCTCTAAAATCCTTTCGTTTACTTCTGGCTGCTCGTCAAAGTCAACATAATAGACCTTTCGTGAAAAATCATATTGAATATCAATATTATAAACCGAACGAATATCATCAATATCTCGTTGGAATGTACGTTTTGATATTGTGAAATTGTATTCCTGTAAATCCGATTCAAAAGCCAAGTTGTCAGAAATCTCCGAAAAGGTTGACGGCTGTTTTCTTAGTTTCTTAATTATCAGATTATATCGTGCAATTGATTCTCTCTTTGACATGATTTTTATGCTTTTGTGAAACCTATTCTAACTCCAATGTTTTTTGATAATAATTCCGTTTTGCAGAAATCAATAATATTATTAAAATCCACTGAAATCCCGTGAATTATCGCATGAATCTCATTCTTTCGGACAATATTATCTATTTGACCTCCTGAGAAATCAAAGCGGTTTGCCAAAGCCTCACATTGGGTTTCAGAAAGACCTGGCAATTTTGAATTCCAAATTCTGGCTTTTACTGGAATGTCGGGTTTTTGAAATTCAATTTTGAATAAAAAACGCCTTTCAAACGCCGAATCAAGATTTTTGACAAGGTTGGTTGTGGCAAAGAATATACCATCAAAAATTTCGAGTTCTTCAAGTATTATGTTTTGAATTGCATTTTCAGTTTGTGAAACGTTAGAAATGCTATTCTCTTTACGTTTCGAAATTATTGCATCGGCTTCGTTAAACAATAAAATGGGCATTTGCTCGCAGTCTTTTGCATACGCTGTGTAATCAGTAAAAATACGTTTTATAATTTTCTCACTTTCGCCAAGCCACATCGACTTAGATGCACTTATATCTACTTTTACAATTTCCCTGTTGGTGTTTTTAGCAACCTGAAAAACCGTTTCTGTTTTTCCGGTGCCAGGCGAACCATGCAATAAAACTGTAATTCCTTTCGGCAAACCTTTATCTTGCAATCTGGTTTGCATTTCCTTGAAATTATCTTCCTGTAACAAGGTTTTTAATAAATCAATCTGTTTATGCTCAAACTCATTAAAG
>JBBQSY010000170.1:0-5337 GCA_038213495.1 Bacteroidales bacterium | reverse complement strand
CTGCCACGATTGGATGGAATGAGAAGTTTTTTACCGAACAGATAAACCCGGGGAGCCCGTCATCTTCGAGTGGTGAACTCAGCAGTGTGCATGGACTACAAACCGGTGTTATAACAGATATCATCGACGCTGACGGCGATTCCAGGATTAAACTCCGGATGCCAATGGTTGATAACCAGGATGAAGGAGTGTATGCCCGACTTGCCACGCTGGATGCAGGCAACAATCGGGGTACATTTTTTATGCCTGAAGTCGGCGACGAGGTAGTAGTCGGTTTTATGAACAACGATCCAAACTATCCGGTAATACTGGGAATGCTGCACAGCAGCAAAAACGCAGCACCCCTGTACCCGGAAAATGCCAATGATAAAAAAGGATATGTTTCGCGATCGGATATTAAAATACTGATTGATGACGGCGAAAAAAGCATCACCATCGAAACTCCCGGCGGCAATGTATTTGTAATGAACGATTCCGAAAACAAAATTACACTTACCGATTCCAGCAGTAACAAAATCACCATGGAACAGGCAGGAATCACCATTGAATCCGCAACGGTTCTGACATTAAAAGCAGGCACATCACTTGCCATTTCGGCGCCGCAGCTATCAATGAAATCCGATGGCGAATTAAAACTGGAAGGCGGGGGTTCTACTTCGATCAGCAGCAGCGGGGTGATGACAATTAAGGGAAGTTTGGTGAATATAAATTAATTATACTTCAATGGAGAAATCGTTGCAATCATTAAAATTCAAATTCCAAATCCCAGGCTTAAAATTCCAAGGGGGATTGTAGGTAATATCTTGGGTCTTGAATCTTAAAATTTGTTCCCGATAGCTATCGGGATTGGAACTTTTTAAATAAGATTAGTCAGTCAATAAACAAACATTAACACAAGAAAAACATGCCTTTCGCAGCCCGAGTATCCGATATGCACATCTGCCCCATGATTACAGGAGTTGTTCCTCATGTGGGTGGACCGGTTTTACCGGCAGGTTGCCCTACAGTATTAATTGGCGGGTTGCCTGCAGCGCGGGTTGGAGATATGCTAACGTGTACCGGCCCACCGGATACGATAGCGGCCGGTTCGGGAACGGTAAATATCGGCGGTGCGCCCGCTGCGCGGATTGGCGACAGCACGGCACACGGTGGTGTAATTATTCTGGGCTGCTTCACTGTAATTATAGGAGGATAAGGTATGAGCAAAACATTAAAATCATTTCTGGGCACAGGCTGGGGATTTCCGCCTACATTCAGTAAACAGGCATCCGAAGTCGGGTTGCTTAGCGATGTGGACGATATAGAAAGCAGCCTCGAAATTTTACTCACAACCCGCCCGGGTGAACGCGTAATGCGGCCCGATTACGGCTGTAACCTGGATGAACTGGTATTTGAACCGCTTACCACAACCTTTAAAACCTATATCAAGGACCTGATTTCGACCGCTATCCTTTATTACGAGCCTCGCATCGAAGTGAACAGCATTGAACTGGATGATACCGGCGAACTGGAAGGACGGATACTCATAGTTATTGATTACACAGTTAGTTCAACCAATACCCGTTTCAATTTTGTATACCCGTTCTATAAAAATGAAGCAACAGATTTGAGATGACAATCATTAAATATATTGAAGATCAACCCATTTCATGAATTTCAAATAAAAAAAACCATTATAAAACTATAGCAACCATGCCATGCACTGACAGAAATCCGCTGACAAGAGAAGGCACAAGCCAGCTAAACCGGGTGCTTGCTGCTCTGGATGTTCATTATGCTGATGTGGACGAACGAAATACAACCGATTTAATACTGTTTGCAAAGCGCTATGCAGCCTATCTGAATTATTTCGACGAGAATAACCTGCCTGATGGTAACTGGCAGCCATTGATGATGATGGATGTGAGTGTTACACTGGGTACCCTGGCAAATATCAATGTAAAAAGAATCAGCGATTACAAAAAAATACTCTATAAGAATGTAGCACTTGCCGGTAACTCCGCTCAGCCCCAAAAGGATAATAGCGCAAAGCAACAATTGAAATTTCTGTTCGACATCCTCTTTACCCTGGTTAAAACTATTGATAACCAGCTTTTAATGTTGCCAGATCAGGATTACAAAAAGACAATTTCGGATATTATAAAGGTAAAACTGCAACTTCATCTGGCAAACCTGGAGGAAAAGTTCTTCCAGGATTTTACTGCAGCCGGTTTACTCGATTATACCATAACCGAATTAAACAGCAATGCCCCAATTGAAGTGCTCAGTGATAAAGACTTTAAGCGCACCCAGTTATCTGCTGTATGGCAGACCGCAACTTCAGATTTATCCATCACAATTCCTGCTGCAGCTATCAGTGATTATGACAAAATTGTATATATCATCAATCACAATCTGTTTAACAGTTCCATTGATTCCCTGTTAAAAGGAATTGCTGCAATAGTTTCGGGAGCCAAAGATTTACTTGAAAAAACACTGGTTGATTTTCCTCAGCACACTCCACATTACGGACTTTTCCTCACGTTTACCAAACTTTTTAAAACAGCCCAGTATGAGCTGAACCATTACACTAAGCGCCACCTCGATTTTTATTTTAAGGATGTTCTTCAACTCAAAAATAAAAATCCTCAGCCGGATACCGCACATCTCACTTTTGAGCTGCAGAAAGCCATACAGCAGCAATTGCTGAAAAAAGGCATACTTTTTAAAGGTGGTAAGGATATAACTGGAAAGGATATCAGCTATGAACTGACAGATGATGTGGTGCTGAATAAGGCAACGGTCTCAAAAATTCATGCCCAGCAGATTAATTTAAAAAACAAAAAACCGCTGAAAGCATTCCCGGTTGCGAACTCCGAAGATGGCGAAGGCGCTAAATTGATTTTGGCCGATAAGAGCTGGTTCACATTCGGAAATCCGAAAAACAAGAAAACTGCAAAAGCCGGGTTTGCCATTGCATCGAATATTTTGCTTTTAAATGAAGGCACTCGGGGCATAACGGTTACGGTTACTTTCGAGAAAAATCCAGGCAAATTTTCAAAAAAGAAAAGACAAAAATATTCCTGCTTTACTGCTTCACTTACAGGCAAAAAAGACTGGCTGGATAAAAATGTATCCGCGATCTACAGCGATGGGAATAAGAGCCTCACTTTCTTTATTGTTTTGACGCCAAACGACCCGGCCATTGTTCCCTATTCGGAGAAAGTGCACAAAATGAATTTTGAAACCGGGTTGCCGCTGCTTTCTATTTACCTGAACCAGGATGCTGCGGATGCCATCCCCTATTCGGTTTTATGCAAGCAGAAAGTGAGCAAAGTTGATATTGCAGTAAATGTTTCAGGTGTAAAAGATCTGGTTCTTAGCAGCGATTCAGGTTCGGTTGATGCTTCAAAACCGTTTAAACCATTCGGCGATTTTCCTCCGGCAGGTGCCGGTTTTTATATTGGCAGCAAGGAAATTTTCCAGAAAAAAATCTCGGAACTTACCCTTGCTTTTACCGGAGCAAACCCATTCAGTACCTCCGCGTCTTACCTGGATGAGTCAATCTGGAAAACATTGCCAAATCTATCAGGGAAAATGATTACAGGAATTAACATTTCGCCGGCAGCTATAGACTTTACTCCGAATGAAAACCTGAAAGCCACTTCGCTGAATGGATTTATGCGGCTTACCAACCAGACCAGCAAATCGATTGATGATTACCTTGGGAACATAAAAAAAGCACTCGACGGAACCACTCTACACCTGGTTGATTCGAACAAACCGCTGGTATACAGCCTGACTTTTGGCCAGACACCTTCGCCGGAGGAAATAAAAATCAGTGATTTTTCGCTTGGGTACAAAGCTGTTTCTTCCATCGATTTTACAAAAACCAGGTCGGAAACAAAAAACCACCTGTTTTACCAGCTTACTCCTTTCGGATATGCCGAAATATACAATGATGGCACTTCCGCAAATGCACAGGCTGAAAAAACCGAAAAGTACACCCTGCTTGCTGATGTTTTGAATAACGGTGAACTGTTTTTAGGATTCGAAAATGCGGAGCCGGACACTGTGATTTCTGTTTTGTTCCAGGTTGCCGATGGCAGTTCGAACCCGCTGAAAGACATGGAAACCGTTAGCTGGTTTTACATGGCTGACAACGAATGGATAAAATTCGAAAACCGCTATGTGATTGACCGCACCAATAATTTTACCCAGTCGGGGATTGTCACACTTACTCTGCCTGCCGATATTACCGACCAGAATACTGCCTTCGGCAAGGACCTGATCTGGATAAAGGCTGCCGTGGCAACCGATATAGATGCTGTTTGCAGTCTGATTTTAATACAGGCACAGGCACAAAGTGTTACCCTGGTCCAGGATGAAAACACAGATGTTGAATTCCGCCAACTGATACCAGCAAAAACCATTTCGAAACTGATCGAAAGCAATTCGTCCGTAAAAACCATCACCCAGCCTTTCGACAGCTTTAACGGACGCACCCGCGAAAGCGATGAGCACTATTATGTTCGGGTGAGCGAACGATTGCGCCATAAGCAACGATCCATTTCTATCTGGGATTACGAACATATTCTGCTCGAGCAGTTTCCACAGCTTTATAAAGTGAAATGCCTCAATAATTCAGGTTTTTATGATGATAAAGGAGTGAGTGTATTTTGCGAGAATTTTCCGGGTCATGTCACCATTATTCCCCTGCCCGACTTAAAGAACAATACGCATGCTAATCTTTTAAAACCATATACGCCAATAGGTTTACTGAATAACATCAGTGAATACCTGAAAAAAATCACTTCACCTTTCGTTAAGCTGCATATCAAAAATCCTCAGTTCGAGGAAGTGCAGCTGGAATTTGAGGTTAAGATCTATGATAACCTCGATGTAAGTTTTTATACACAGCTTCTGAACCAGGAAATTGAGAAATTCCTTTGCCCATGGGCTTACAGCACCGGGGTTGAAATTCCTTTCGGCTCAAAAATCAGTAAAAGCGTTCTGCTGAATTTCGTTGAAGAACGTCCATACGTTGACTTTCTGACCTGTTTCGAAATGCATCATATCCTGCGCGATGGCGAAACCATCATTTTTGAGAACCGGAATGTTGAAGTAGCCGTGGCAACCACCTCGCGCTCCGTATTGGTTTCGTATTACAACGAAACAAGTGGCCTACGACATATTATTCATTCACCTGCAACCTGCACCTGCTAATGGAAGAGTTTACATCCATACCGAAATCATATCAACCTGCTCCAAGCCAGGATTATGAACTGTTGCGCAGCGAAGGTCTGAAACATATCGAGAACCTTTCGTCTGCCTTGTGGACGGATTATAATGCCCACG
>JBBQSY010000169.1:0-5343 GCA_038213495.1 Bacteroidales bacterium | reverse complement strand
GTTGTGATACTATCCACCAGGTCGCCAGCCTTCACGCTGATTCTGTCGACAACAGCATCAGCCGGGCTCAGAATATTATTTTCCATTTTCATTGCTTCAACTACCAGCAAAAGATCGCCTTTTGAAACTAAAGCACCTGTTTCTACTGCAATTTTGATCACTTTCCCGGGCATGGGCGATGTGATGTTACTTCCACTCTCGCTGATGGAAGTTGCCAATATATTGAAGTCGGGCTGAGCAGGAAGTACATCCATACGATTTACTACAAAGTTGTGAGTGTTATAAGTTACAACGGCTTTACCGGGCATCGGATGAGAAACAAAAACCGTGTAAGGTTCACCATCGAGCTTAATTTCTATTTGTTGATTACACTCCGATTCCTGAAAACGAATCTGAACTTTTTTGCCCTCAATTTCAGCTATCACTTGATTTGGTTTCAGATCATGAAGAATACACTGATAGGTTTTCCCTTCCATTTCAATTTCCGGCTGCATCATAATTCGCCAATACCCGATCTTATTCCAGATGTTTGCATTTCCGTTATCAACCTTTATTTTCTGATTTTTGTTAGAGGAATTACATATAATCGCTACAGCAATTGGCAGAAATTCCGGTACCAGTTTACGTTCATTTTCAATAGTTTCAAGCAATGTAGCGGTATGTTCGGAACAAAACCGGGTTGAAATAGTATTGTTTATATAATTGCTGTTTTGTAAGATTGCTGACAAATAACTGATGTTGTTTTTAATACCGTGAAGGCCATAATTCTGTAAGGCATCTATCATATGGATTCTGGCTTCCTCCCTGGTTTTCCCATGTGTAATAAGCTTGGCAATCATCGGGTCAAAAAAGCTGCTTACCTGGTAAGGCTCATTCATGGAATCGTCCACTCTGATGAAATCACCGGCAGGCTTTTGATAAAGAGAAAGATCACCCGGTGATGGTAAAAAATCAGTAGCCGGATCTTCAGCATAAATACGGCATTCGATAGCATGACCGGATTGCAGAAGGAAGTTTTGGTTTAGCCTTAGTTTTTCGCCGGAAGCAATATAAAGCTGTTCCTCCACAATATCAATTCCCGTGGTAAGTTCGGTCACAGGATGTTCAACCTGTATCCGGGTATTCATTTCGAGGAAGTAGAAATTCAATTGTTTGTCCAACAAAAACTCGATGGTTCCTGCGCCTGAGTAATTGATTGCTTTTCCGATGGTTACGGATGCTTCGCCCATGCGGGAGCGCAATTCAGGCGTAAGAGTAGGCGAAGGAGCTTCTTCAATAATTTTCTGATAACGACGCTGTATGGTACATTCCCGTTCGAACAGATGAACCACATTCCCGAAATTATCGCCCAGTATCTGAAATTCTATATGCCGGGGTTCTTCCAGGTATTTTTCAATATATACGGTACCATTGGCAAAATAGTTGGTTGCTTCGCGCGATGCGGTTTCAAGAGCACCGGCCAGGTCTTCCTTTTCATTTACAATCCGCATTCCTTTGCCACCTCCCCCTCCGGCAGCTTTTACCAATACCGGAAACCCGATTTCATCAACCCGGTTAAGTATTTCAGTGGCATTACCCGATAAGCCTTTTGTAACCGGAACACCAGTGGAAGAAACAAAATTACGGGCTTCTATTTTGTTGCCCATCACCTGCATCACATTAGCTTCCGGCCCGACAAAAATAATTCCTGCTTCGTTGCAAGCCTTTACCAGCGCGGGATTTTCAGCCAGAAAACCATATCCCGGGTGCAGTGCATCACAGTTACTGCTTTTGGCAATTTGAATGATAGCCGGAATATTAAGATATGTTTCCGAAAGTTCTGATTTGCCAATGCAATACGACTCATCAGCAAAACTATGGTGCAGACTGTTTTTATCTATTTCAGAATATATTGCTACTGTGCGGATACCCATTCTTCTTGCTGTACGAATAATACGGACTGCAATTTCGCCTCTGTTTGCTATTAATAGTTTTTTTATCATATTTCCAATTTACCCGATTCCTTTATTGTTTTACTTCACTTTATCCAATTTGGTTTTCGTTTTTCCAGAAACGCTGCCATTCCTTCCTGTCCCTCATCAGAAGCTCTGATTTCAGCAATCATTTTGGCTGTATAGGTTAATGCTTCGTTCAGATCAATATGATTCACCACTTTGTCAATCAGATTTTTACTATGCGTGATGGCAGCCGGTCCGCTTGTCTGCAGCATTTGAACCATCTGGTTAATATACTCTTCAACCTGATCGGAAGGCAATGATTTATTCACCAGTTTATAGTTTTCGGCTTCCTGTCCGTTGATTCGCCTGCCGGTAAGCATGAGTTCACGGGCTCCGTATTCGCCTACTCTTTTAATTACATACGGAGAAATACAAGCGGGCACAATACCGATTTTTACTTCACTGAGTGAAAACATGGTTTCGTTATCACAAACAGCGATGTCGCAAGCTGCAAGAAGTCCATTGGCACCACCGATAGCTGCGCCATGAACAACTGCAATGGTTGGTTTTGGTGAAGAATAGATTGCGTAAAAACATTCGGACAAACGGTAACTCTCGGCATAATTCTGCTCATAGCTGTATTTGGAAACATCACGCATCCAGTTGAGATCGGCACCTGCGCAAAAGGATTTGCCTTCACCTTTCAGGACGATAACGCGGATATCCTCCATTTTACCGGTCACCTGAAATGCATCGGTAATTTCAGCAATCATTACTTCGTTAAATGCATTCCGTATATCAGGACGGTTGAGCAAAATAGTGGCAATGCCATTTCCTGTTGTCAGTTTTATAGTTGTATAGTTGTTCATTTTCTAATTTGTTATTTCTTTTTAACGCAAGACTCAAAGAGATTGAAAGGATTGATGAGATTGATTAGATTGACAGGATTGATAGGATTGAATACATTATTCCGAAATCTGCAATCCGAAATCCGAAATTGAAAATTACATCCTGAAAATCCCATACTTTGTCTCTTCCCAGTGCTTATTCAACGAAGCTGCAATTCCCATTGCAAGCACCTTACGAGTATTCACAGGATCAATAATTCCGTCATCCCACAATCGCGCTGTGCTGAAATAAGCTGAACCTTCTTCTTCGTATTTCTCTAATATTGAATTCCGCATTTCGTCCCTTTCGGTATCACCCAGGGTAAGCCCTTTTGCCTTGAGTTGGTCTTCTTTTACTGTAATCAGCACTCCGGCAGCCTGTTCGCCACCCATCACGCTGATCTTTGAATTTGGCCACATAAACAGAAGTCTTGGCTCATAAGCCCGGCCTGCCATGGCATAGTTCCCCGCGCCAAACGATCCGCCAAAAACCACTGTAAATTTCGGAACCCTTGCATTGGCAACAGCATGCACCAGTTTGGCACCGTCGCGTGCAATTCCCCGTCGCTCATATTCCTTACCGACCATAAAACCGGTAATATTCTGAAGAAAAAGTATAGGAACATTGCGCGAAGTGCAGAGTTCAATAAAATGAGCTCCTTTTAACGCTGTTTCGGAAAACAGTACGCCATTGCTGGCAAGGATACCAACCGGCATTCCCATAATATGAGCAAACCCGGTAACGATGGTAGGAGCATAAAGTGCTTTAAATTCATGAAAGCGGCTTCCATCCACTATGCGGGCAATTATTTCGTGTGCATCAACCGGTTTGCGTAAATCTACTGGCGCAATACCATATAATTCTGCTGGATCGTAAAAAGGTTCTTCGATCGGAACCAGTTCGAGGAATTGCTTTTCGGGTTTTCTGAGAGTCGAAAAAATATCGCGGCAAATCTGTAGCGCATGGCTATCATTCTCAGCAATATGATCGGCAACGCCTGAGATGGAAGTATGTACTTCGGCACCCCCTAACTCTTCGGCAGTAACTTCTTCGCCTGTTGCAGCTTTAACTAATGGCGGCCCGCCAATAAAAATAGTTCCCTGGTTACGGACAATGATAACCTCGTCGCTCATGGCAGGAACATACGCTCCACCGGCGGTGCACGAACCCATCACCACAGCTATTTGAGGGATGCCCTCAGCCGACATGCGGGCCTGGTTGAAAAAGAAACGCCCGAAATCGTATTTATCAGGAAATACATTGGCCTGCTCAGGTAGAAAAACGCCACCCGAATCAACAAGGTAAACACAGGGCAGGTGATTTTCCATAGCGATTTCCTGTGCTCTGATATGCTTTTTGATGGTTTCGGCAATGTATGTTCCGCCTTTTACGGTTGCATCGTTGGCAACAATCATCGTTTCGCGACCCTGAATCAGACCAATACCTGTGATTATTCCTGCCGAGGGGAATTCATTTTCGTACATTCCAAACGCCGCCATTGTCGACAACTCCAGGAAAGGCGTGTTGGGATCAATCAGTTGATCGATTCGCTCGCGGGCCAATAGTTTCCCGCGTTTTTTGTGCCGGCTGACTATGGATGCAGGTGAGCCGTTAACCACACCTTGCAGCGTGCTGCGGTATTGTTGCATGATGAGCCCGTAAGCTTCGAGATTAGCCAGGTATTCGGGCGAATGAATGTTGATTTTTGATTCAATCCTATACAAAACAGTATGTTTTTAAAGTGATGATGACAAAATTAATTATTTACATAAAGGCTAAAAATGAGCCGGATAATGAAACCTAAATTACTAATAAATCTGAAATGGACATTAATATTTGGCGATTTATTTAATAAGGCCCTAAAAAGTTTGGATGCTCACTTATTAACAATAATGCGAGTTATTAACAATTTGCAACTTTTTTTCAAAATCGGGTATTACCTTTTTCAATTTTTTGGATATAGGAATGATACCTTATATTTTTTTGGAACCTGATTCCACATATACTAGTACACAACTATTAACTCTCGGCTACATACTACATTCAATTATTGAAATCAACTATATGATGCGGACAGCAAACTTATCGCCAGACTGGATAACAATTATAAAAATCAATTGAATATTATAAACCGAAATAAAATATCCGACATGCAGACTATTGACTCTACTATTTTAAATGATGTGATAAGCCTTAAAACGACCAAAGGCATTGAGTTTATAAACCCTGCCGAAATAGTGTATTTCGGTATCAAAAATCGTGATGTTAAAGTATTTCTTATTGATGGAAACACAGGGATAACTCTTCACTCCTTAAAAGAACTTGAAACGCTGCTGGAGCGTTTTCCTTTTTACCGCTGCCATGCCAGGTATTTAATTAATATGGGGTATCCGATCATCTCCCGTAAATAATAATTAGCTTTGCTGGATGAAATATCCAACAAATCAACTTGAGTTTGAAAAAATGTTTAAGACAGAGCAAAGTTGTATTGATTATTTAGTAGCTCTTAGGTGGCCGC
>JBBQSY010000168.1:0-5379 GCA_038213495.1 Bacteroidales bacterium | reverse complement strand
TTTGTCTGTCTTTTTAATTAGTCCATGTGTAGAAATTACAACTGTTTCCGAGTTACCGACCTTATCCCAAAATGCAAAAAGTCTATAATGTGTCTTATTAAACAAAGTCCTAAACTCCCAAATTTCATTTTTCAATTTTTTTAATAACTCTCTATCATTTGTCACTTGAGCTTTCTTAATGTTATAGTAAATCTTTTCTCTTGCCTTTTCTTCAAGGTTGTCTAAAAAGTCAGCAGCTTCTTCCAAAAACTGAACTTGAAATTTTTCAGTCATACTAAAAAGTTAATGCAAAGATAAATGTTTCTTTAACAGGAAACAAGTAATATTTTTAACGCGGTTCAATAAACTTGGCGGTAACTTGAATATATCATCAAGCAAATACCACTTTTCCTTGCTTTTATACCTTTTTATTCGGTAAGGGGTCATATATCAAGCTGTTTCCTTATCATTTTCAAATATATAAACTATTCCTATGTATATTACAGCTCGTTTAATTTTAATAAGTAATCGTATAAAAGTAAAACCTGTTCCCGTCCCTCCTATTTCCGGGCATGTGCTGCAATAAACACTGAAACCCTGCGCTTCGGCTTGGTTCAGCTTCACTCACCAACCATCACTCAGCGGCCTGAAACTGCGAAACACCTGAACTAGCATTTTTTTATTTTTTTTCATACCAGATTGCTAAAAATTTCATACTTTCATCACTAATTTTGTTGATGATATATGGATAAAACTGAACCTAATATCGAAAAGGAATGGTTGGAAGTGCTCCGGCCTGAATTTGAGAAACCTTATTTTATTAAACTGAAATCGTTCCTTCTGGAAGAAAAAAAGCTTTATCGTGTTTATCCTCCAGGCAACCGGATATTTGCGGCATTCGATTACACGCCTTTCAGCAAAGTAAAAGTTGTTATTCTTGGTCAGGATCCGTATCATGGCGACAGACAGGCCCACGGACTTTGTTTTTCGGTACCTGACGGGATTGCTTTACCTCCCTCGCTTTTAAACATTTACAAAGAACTTGCTACTGATCTTACTGTTTCGGTCCCTAAATCAGGCAATCTCGAAAAATGGGCAAAGCAGGGTGTGCTTTTGTTAAATGCAACACTCACCGTGCGTGCTAACCAGGCCGGATCGCATCAGAGGCATGGCTGGGAAAATTTTACCGATGAAGTAATCAGGCAACTCTCGGCACGTCATTCCGGGCTGGTTTTTATCCTTTGGGGAAGCTATGCCCAGGCAAAAGAAGCATTGATCGATACCTCAAAACATTTTGTTTTAAAAGCGGTTCATCCATCACCTTTATCGGTTTATCGCGGGTTTTTCGGTTGCTGCCATTTTTCAAAAACCAACGAATTGCTTGTAAAAGCCGGGAAAGAGCAGGTTGATTGGAGCTCGAGTTAAGCGAAAGGATTTAGTGGTTAGTATTTAGGGGTTACGGAAAGAACAATTCGAAAATGTAACAATTTGAACCTTAGAACCTTTGAACACTTCAAACATTTCAAACATTTCAAACTCTTCAAACCTTTCAAACCTTTCAAACTCTTCAATCCCGATAGCTATCAGGACTTCAAACCCTTCAAACATTTCAAACCCTTCAAACATTTCAAACACAAAAAATGGAGACCGAAGCCCAATGGTATACCACCCTGGAGGAAGACAAAGTGCAGTGCTCGCTTTGCCCGCACAACTGTGTTCTTAAAGAAGGCAAATCCGGAATTTGCAGGGTTCGGGTGAATAAATCAGGGAAATTAGTCACGGAAGTGAGCGGATATGTTTCCGCCATTCATTTCGATCCGATAGAGAAGAAACCTCTGTATCATTTTTATCCGGGATCCACTATTTTATCATTAGGCACCTACGGGTGTAACCTGAGATGTTTTTTCTGCCAGAACTGCACTATTTCGCAAACAGCCGCTGAGCCTGAATTATTAAGAAATTATATCACACCTGAAAAAATTGTTCAGATGGCGCTCAGTAAGGCCGAAAATATAGGCGTGGCTTTTACCTATAACGAACCAATTGTATGGTTCGAATATATGTACGACATCGCAAAGCTGGCAAAACAAGCCGGACTAAAAACTATTATGGTTACCAATGGCTTCATCAATACAGAACCACTGAACAAACTGCTCGAAGTTATTGATGCGTTCAGCGTTGATCTGAAGGCGTTTAATGAAGATTTTTACACCAAAGTCACTTCTTCGAAACTGGAGCCTGTAAAGGAATCGTTGAAACAAATCAGCCGTGCAGGAAAACACCTCGAAGTAGTAAACCTGGTAATTCCGGAGCTCAATGATGATGAAACTTCATTCGCCGCCATGACCAGGTGGATTGCGAAGGAATTGGGAAAAGATACAGTTTTCCATATTTCGCGGTACTTCCCGGGGTATAAGCTAACCACCATGGCTACTCCGGTTTCCTCATTACGTAAACTTGCACTGTTGGCTGAAAGAAATCTTACATATGTTTACACAGGTAACATTTCTGCCGGAAGCAACGAAACACATTGCGAGCAGTGCAATTCTGTTCTCATCACCCGGCATTCATACAGTGTCAGTCTATCAGGATTGGATGAAGAAGGCAAATGCAAAAGATGCGGCAAATTTTTTCTTAAAAAAACATAATTTTCTTTCGGCTTTTAATTGTTTTGACCTACTTTTGAAAATTCTGAAAAAAAAAACGTTTCATTGATACAGATAATACCTGAAAGCATCAAGATCAGTTTCATGATATTACAAAAGAAAATAATTACACTATTTATTTCATTGGCAATAAGTTTAACCGCAAATGTTGCCTTTAGTCAGCAACTGGTTAAGGATCCGGCCGGAGGAATGGACGAAAATGAACTCGAAGCATCCGAAAGCAAGATGCCTGCTGTAAATTCAGCAATGCCGGTAAGCATAAATAATTCGTTGATGAGTAAGTATTATTCCAGTTGGGATACTTTATATGTCAGGAGATCCTCTGTATCACCGCCTGATGTCGGCGATTTTGTCAGCCTTCCGCTTTTTAATGATAATTCAACTGGTTTTGTATTTCCAATCGAAGGAACCTTTTTATCTCCTTTCGGAAAGCGTGGTCACCGTGTACATTCGGGTGTTGACATAAAACTGGAAGCCGGAGATCCGGTAGGCGCTGCCTTTGATGGCGTTGTACGAATGGCACGTTATTATTCAGGATACGGCAATTGTGTGGTAATCCGCCATTTTAACGGGCTTGAAACACTTTATGGACACCTTTCGAAAATAAAAGTAACAGTAAGCCAGCAGGTTAAAGCCGGTGATGTTATAGGTTTGGGCGGACGTACAGGTCGTGCTACCTGCAACCATCTTCATTTTGAAACACGGTTCCAGGGAAAGCCTTTTAATCCAAAGCAACTGATTAATTTCGATTCCTACGCTCTTCTTTCCGATACTTTTGCTATAACACGCACCACTTACGGACTAACACGTGATTATCTTCCCAAGGCTTCATCCAACGAGATAGCAGCAGTAGACGAAACCCAACATTCGAAAACAACCACTAAATCATCAAAATCAAAAAAATACCATACTATTAAAAACGGCGACACACTCTACGCAGTTTCCCTGAAATATGGAACTTCAGTAAAGCAACTATGTTCCATAAATGGTATTAAATCCACCAAGACATTAAAACTGGGAACCAAAATAAGGGTTCGTTAGGTTTACGGATCATCCGCACTTTAAAATCGGGGCCGGGAAATTCCGGTCCCGTTTTTTTTTGTAATTTTATGCCTTAATTAATCCGGGTTTATTTTGCATTTTTATACCAGGCGTTCTGTCACATATTTGCTCCTGATTTCTTCTTTGCTGATCCTGTTTGCCGGCTGCAACCCTGCACTCAGAATCACCGGATTGGATATCAGCAGTATATATGGCGATCATAAAGACAATCAATTGCAAATCAGCCAGATCTACAATCTGAATGATACTCTTACAACCTTGCGGATTATTCTGCCTGCCGGCTTAATACCACCGGATCCGGGTACAAAAAAATATTCCCGCAAAGGCAAGCTTACCTGCGAAATAATTGGTGCAGACCAGCGTATCAGACTTACCGACAGCGCTACTTTTACCATTGCCGACACAACTGAATTCAGGAGTTCGATCATCCAGACATGGACATTCAGGGCCCCTGCCGGTTTGGAATATTTTGTTAAGGCCACCTATTCGGTTCCGGGAATAAAGGATGATTACATCGCACTGGAATATTTTAGCAAGAAAAATCGCTTGTCCCAGTCCTGGTATCGCTTTCAGAACGAATCAGGAGAATATCTGAAAGGCAATATTTCGGCATACCCGCAACCAGTGAGGATGATCAGTGAAGATACAAGCCGAAGAAAATTGCTGATAAAAGTGTACTCGCGTGATTTCCCCACGCCATTACCGGCATTTGTTGAAAAAAACCGGACACCATTCAATTATTCACCCGACAGCACTTTTGAACTGGAATTAATAAACGGTAAAACAGCCTATTTCACTCCGCAGCAAACCGGGTTTTATTTTTTTCAACAGGACACCACCTTGATGCAGGGGCCGGCATTCTTCAGGATGAACCCCGGTTTCCCGAAAATAACCCGGCATTCGCAGATGCGTGATGCCCTGCAATACATTACATCGGCAAAAGAATTTCAAAAACTGCTCGCTTATGATTCGCCTCAAGCAGCTGTCGACAGTTTCTGGATTGCAAACGCCGGCCGGCCTGACCTTGCCACGGAACTGATCCGAAAGTATTATTTGCGTATTGAAACGGCAAACAAACTCTACACATCTTTTACCGATGGCTGGAAAACCGACAGGGGAATGATTTATATCGTTGTTGGAAAACCCACCCAGGTTTTTAGGAGTTTCGAACAGGAAGTCTGGATCTATGGCGAATATGAGGATCCCAGGGCTATAAAATTCTATTTCAATAAGGTTAAAAATCCCTTTACGGATAATGACTATGTCCTGGTCCGGAATTCATTTTACAAATCAATATGGTACCAGAATGTGCAGGTTTGGAGGAGGTAGAATAGTGAATAGACAACCACCATTTAACAATGGCACAAACGGGA
This sequence comes from Bacteroidales bacterium, assembly GCA_038213495.1. Classification (GTDB taxonomy): domain Bacteria; phylum Bacteroidota; class Bacteroidia; order Bacteroidales; family UBA4417; genus UBA4417. The sequence continues at coordinate 299 of JBBQSY010000168.1, read as the reverse complement.
ACTAAATTAAATACTTGAAATACATAGAAATAAGTAGAAATACATAGAAATAGTTGGGAATAGTAAGAAGTGATTTTCTGACGGATGTAAATGGCGAACATCAGGCACAAATCATATTCGTAGGGTTCTCCCCTCGGGGAATTGCCCAAAGGGCAGAGGGGTACTGAAATAAGTGAAAAGTGAAAAGACAACAACTACTAAGCAATGGTGTTTGCTGGAACTAAATTAAATACTTGAAATACATAGAAATAAGTAGAAATACATAGAAATAGTTGGGAATAGTAAGAAGTGATTTTCTG
>JBBQSY010000167.1:0-5381 GCA_038213495.1 Bacteroidales bacterium | reverse complement strand
AAGGCACAACATACATAATTGTATGTTGAGGACAATAATTTCGGCAACTATAACCATTATTAGTAAGGCTTCCGCCTTAAGTAGCTATACCTTCTTTTAATATGTGGTTTTTGTTACTTAATCCAAAAAATGTAAAAAGGTTCTATGAAAAATCATAATTTAGAATGATTCCGAATTGCAAAGCCCATATCAGATTATATTCCATGTATGGAAATTTTTTCGATTAGGGTGCATGCTAAAAGCGAATTCTTTGAATCTTATTTCCGCCTCAACGCCTCCGCAATCGCCTTTTCGGCAAGAGGTGCCATCATCATATACCCTGCTTTATTGGGATGAACCCCATCAGACGTAAATTCGGCCATCAGCCCTTTCTGCTTATTGGCCATTGACGAAAAGTAATCCAGATAAACAATGTTGTTTTTATCCGCGTAGGCTTTTATCATTTCGTTCAGAGTTGCAATTTTTTCGGCTGGTTCAAGCCCGGGCTTCCACGGATAATCAAAAGCAGGTAAAACAGAGCAAAGAACGACTTTTATGCCGTTGGCTTTTGCCAGTTCGGCCATCGAAAAAATATTACCCGCTATCATTTCCAGGGTTGATGGCCCGGTGTTGCCTGCAATATCATTGGTGCCGGCCAGTATAACGACAACGGCAGGGTTAAGATTAATAACATCGGGCCGGAACCGTATCAGCATCTGAGGCGTGGTTTGCCCGCTGATACCACGGTTGATATAAGGTTTTCCCGCAAAAAAGTCAGGGGATAAGTTTCCCCAACCCTCGGTAATGGAATTACCCATAAATACCACACGGGTCTCATCGTATGCCGGAGCTCCGAGTTTCGTATTTTCGTTTTTAAAACGCTCAAGATTTGCCCAATCCTGGGCTATGGTAACTTCGGACAGAAGCATGGAAGTTAAAAACATAACGAAAGTTAATTTTAATATTTTCATGATTTAATATTTATGTTGTTAAAGAACCTGATTGAAACTAATCCAAACTGTTGATCTGCTTTGTAATCACCCTGTCGTTTTGTTCCTGCAATTATTTACAGTTCCTTTGCTGTTAAACGATTACCACTCATTATGAATAAATTATATCCATCCCCTCAGTTTATAATAGCTCAACCCGAAGTACTCCCGGATTACTAAGATTTCGTATTTAAGATGGTTCCAGAACTGGTAACGTATCTGTAAATTTTTACCAATGGGTGGAGCCAGTTTGTTGCCTTTCAGGTCGCTGTCGCTGAAAGTGAGATCGGCATCCAGCGAATATTCAAATGCCGGAAACCCGCTTACCACTGTAAATCCGCATTTGCGGAAAGCAAGCACGGCACGTTTCATGTGTTCGGGTGAGGTTACCAGCGTAACGGGCTGCTGTAATTGTTCGGAGGTTTTGCCTACGGCCAGTTTCTGCGCCTGTTCGCGCGTGTTGCGACCTGTATGTTCGAAAACAATCAATTGTGGATTAACGCCCCGCAATGTAAGTTCGTTTTTAACGAGGCGGGGAGCCGAAAGACTGTCGGTTACATCACCGGGCATAGCAATAATAACCTGCGCGCCGGGATTAGCCGTTGCCAGTTTTGCCGTGTAAAAACTGCGGATAAGCCCGTCGCCGCTGGGAATTCCGGCGCCACCAAGCATAATGATAATAGCAGGTGGATGTGTGATTTTACTGTTTGCTGTTCCCAGCGAGTAATAGGCCCAAAACGGCAATGTTGTAAAAGCAAGGATACAAAATACGATGAAAAGGCTGCCCGAACTGATCAGCAATATCTTAAGTAAATTAAAAAGCTTGCCGGTTTTCTTTTTCATACTAAGATATGAGGATGAATATTCCTCCTGTTTCCATGGTAATTGGAGTAGGCTTTATAAATTCCGGATACCCGGGAAATTATTTTTTTATCTGAAACAAAGGTGTTTTGATAACATTGCTTTTATTCAGAGCCCTGTCCTTTATATAAATTTCGAAAGAAATAACATCACTCTGAAGAGCCTGCCGGGCAAAATACAACTCGAGGCTCATGGTAATGTTTCCTTTTATGTTTTTATTTCTGCCGTTCGGAGTAAGGATCGGTATGCGCGCATTAAAGGTTACGGTAGTGTCAACAAGCTTAACTTCGACCAGCTGCCCGTTAATTTGCTGCATAAATTTGAGATAGAAATTGTATTTATATGGTTCCACAGTATCATTGGAGTACAACCCGATATCGCCGTCGCCGTCGGTGTACGAAACAGTAATCTCTCCCAGCGAGTCCTTTCCTGTAATATCCCTTGCCGTCCTGAATCCTCCGAATTCAATTGCGGGAATCAACGGGTATTGTTCTTCCTTAATACATCCGGTAAGTCCGGCGAATAACGGAATAATAAGTATTAAGATTATCTTTGTATAGATTTTCATTGCTGTTGTAAACAAGGCATAAAATTACAAAATTTCTGATATGGATTTCACGGCTTTCAAACATAGTATCTTTAATATCCAAAGCTCGTTTGAATTTAACGAAATTGCCATCCATTTATTTCGGTATCAGTATAAGAACAATAAAGTTTACCGAAGTTTTGTGGATGCGTTGGGAGTAAGCGAAAGCAAGGTGTATCACCCGGAGCAGATTCCCTTTCTGCCGGTCGGTTTTTTTAAGACCCACAAAATAGTTACAAGCGATTTTGCCGAAGAAGTTATTTTCGAAAGCAGCGGCACCACCGGTACTGAAACCAGCCGGCACTGCGTGGTTGATACAGATTTGTACGAGCGCAGTTTCACAAAAGGACTGGAGCTTTTTTACGGCGACTTGTCGAAATATGCGGTTTTCGCACTTCTGCCATCTTACCTCGAACGAAAAAACTCATCACTGGTTTACATGGTCGAAAAAGTGCTTTTGTGGGCTAACCGGCAGATGGGTGGGTTTTTCCTCAACGAGCTTTCTGCATTGAAGGAACAATTACTTGAAGCAGAGCGGATGGGTTTGAAAATAATGCTTTTCGGGGTTACATTTGCCCTTCTCGATATGGCTGAAAACTTTCCTGTAAGCATTCCCGATGCCATAATTATTGAAACAGGAGGGATGAAAGGCCGGCGGGAAGAACTTACGCGCATGGAATTGCACGAAAAACTTTGTAAAGGCTTCGGCGTAAATAAAATCCACTCGGAGTATGGTATGACGGAGCTTTTATCGCAGGCATGGTCCGATGGGGATGGCATTTTCCGCTATCCGCCATGGATGAAAGTAATGATAGCCGATACCAACGATCCGCTGAGTTTCCTCGAAACAAGCCGCAGCGGGGGAATCAATATTATTGACCTGGCAAACATACACTCCTGCTCGTTTATAGCCACACAGGATTTAGGACGTGTTTTCGAAGATGAAACATTTGAGGTGCTGGGACGGTTCGATAACAGCGATATCCGCGGGTGCAGTTTGCTGACTCCTTAACATCATTCTTCAATTCACGGAATCATTAAGGTTTTGTGTCAGCTCTCTTCAGGATTTCAGGCGTTTCATTCCTCGGCGAATTCACTAGTTTCGAAACCGGATAAGCATCCATTTCATCAGCAGGATAGGGTTTAAGCAGCGAAAGAATTTCGGCTGAGTTCTTGCCTGAAAGCCAGGTTTTTTCATCCCCGGGTTTCAGGATCACCGGCATGCGGTTATGAATGGGTTTCATAAAAGTGTTGGCTTCGGTGGTAATGATATTAAATGATTCAATAATATCCCCTTCCGGCGATTTCCACCTTTCCCATAATCCGGCCATGCTGAAAATAGGATTGTTTTTAACAAAAATACGGTAAGGTTGTTTGCCGGCATCCTGTTGCCATTCGTAAAATCCATCCGATGGCACCAGGCATCGCCTGCTGAACAGAGGTGTGCGAAAAGAGGCTTTCTCCGTGATGGTCTCGGCACGGGCATTTATCATTTTATTACCTATCGAAATGTCTTTCGCCCAGGGCGGAATCAAACCCCAGCGATGATAACTCAGCCTGCGCGGATTTTCACCGGTAATTACGGCCAGCATTTGTGTTGGAGCACCATTGTAACGGGGAACATAAGGCGCCTCGCCTCCGGCCAGTTCAAAACGGAGGTTCAGTTCTGCTTCATTCGCGGTGAGTGAAAAACGTCCACACATGGGGTAGGGTTTTGGGGTGTTGCGGTTTTTAACCGCAAGTTTTTAACCGCAAGATAAAGAAAATTTGGAATTGCGATTTTGGATCAATCCTTTCAATTCATTTTTTCAATTGTAGAAATGATGGTTTTCAAACTGTTTTGAGTAATGTGACTTTTTTGTAGATCGGATATCCTGATCAAAAAGGTTAAATTTTTATTATAAGCTCTGAAGTTTATCAACAACATCTTCCATTGTAAGATGAATATTTGGTAATTCAAAATTACTGCTTTTTTCGCTTCAATTCGTTCTTCAAAACCGGCATCTGGGCCGGGTCTTGAAATATGGCTGACTCGGATGCTTTTACCGACAATTTACGGAAATACCCTTTAAGCTATAGCGTGATTCCCCCCAAGTATTAATGATTGCCGTTAGCCACAGGACCCTGGTTTTGAGAATTATCAGGCACGATAAGTGAAGCAAGGATTCACCACTTTTCTGACCCAGATCTTTTTTAATTTACACGAATTCAATGGCCAATCTGAAAAAAGCGGGTAAATGGTTTTTATAAAATGGGTATAGGCTCAGGCTTTGGTTTTCAGATTCACAATATCAAAAATCCCCTCAATTACCTCGAGCCCGGCCCGGTATGCGGTGTCATGGAATATTTCGTGTCCGCCTGGATCCGATAATTCAACTTCGAGAACCGAATCTATACTTTCCTTTATCCTGCGGTTCATGGTTCCAAGATTCGGTGCCAGCAGAATTCCTGAGCTTTTAAGTTCTGCGGTAATTTCAAGTCTATATTTTTTATTTTTAAATGCAATAGTGAGCTTGTTATTGGACATGTTAAGCGCTGTTATCTCCGATTTATTATAGGTGCTGAATGGATAAAAGCGACCTTTGACATATAAAAATCCCAGGAACCCGGTAAAAAAACTTCCCAGCCAGGGTATCTTGGCTATGCTCATCATAATGCAGGAATCGGAATTTTCGAAGTTATTGCTTTGAAGCCATATCCACGATTCGGGGAATGATTTCCCCCAGTCTTTTTCTATATAACCTTTACCTCCCGAAAAATCAAGAAGTTCATCATCAATCTGAAGGCTGCCGTTTATACTGTGCGAAACCGAAACTACCCCGTGTTTACATTCCATAAAAGGCACAAACGAGTACCAGCCCATTATTCCGGGCGAAAAATAATAGGATGGGTATTTTACTCTTCCGCAATAGCTTAGTTGCCCGCTCACTTTAATTAGTGGTGAGTTAATGTTCAATTCCATGGAA
>JBBQSY010000166.1:0-5457 GCA_038213495.1 Bacteroidales bacterium | reverse complement strand
GTACCGCCGCGCATTTCGGGTCCGTACGAAGGCATCCAGCTTACTTCTTTATTTTGCATTACCCCGGAGTAAGCAAGGATTTTACCCATGGAGAGAACTCCTTGTCCGCCAAAACCTGCTATGATTATTTCTTCAGTCATTGTTTTGAAATTTTAAAGCTTTTTGAATGATGAAAGCTATTTATCGTCATTTACTTTGATATCGCCAAGCGGGTAGTACGGAAACATATTATCCACCATCCATTCATTCGACTGCAGCGGAGTCATTTTCCATCCTGAGTTACAGTTCGAAACGATTTCGACAAACGATAAACCCTTGTTAAGTTTTTGATTTTCAAAGGCTTTGCGAACAGCCCTTTTTGCTTTTCGCACGGCTGACGGCGAATGAACAGCCTGCCGTGTTACATACAATGTTCCGGGTAAAGTGGCAACCAATTCGGTCATTTTCAGCGGATTACCCATCGATTGCACATCGCGTCCATAAGGAGATGTACTCGATTTCATCCCCGGCAGGGTAGTGGGGGCCATTTGTCCGCCGGTCATACCATAAATGCCATTGTTGATAAAAAAGATGGTCATGTTTTCACCACGGTTGCAGGCATGAATTGTTTCGGCAGTGCCGATAGCGGCAAGGTCGCCGTCGCCCTGGTAAGTAAATACAAATTTTTCGGGAAAGAGTCGTTTTATGGCCGTAGCTACTGCAGGAGCGCGCCCGTGAGAAGCTTGTTGTATATCGACATTCATAAATTCATACGCCAATACTGAGCATCCGACAGGTGCAACAGCAATGGTTTCGGATTGAATACCCATCTCTTCGATCACTTCCATGATAATGCGATGCGCAGTACCATGACCGCAACCGGGACAATAGCTAAGATCTTTTGGTGTGAGCAGTTCTGTCCGTTTGTAAACCACATTTTCCGGCTGCAGTATTTCGGGGTTTGTTTTAAATTCGGCCATAATCCTATCCTCCTATAATTTGTTTCTTCAGTGCATCTACAATTTCTGAGGGTGAATGTATCATACCGCCATAACGGCCGAAATGTTCCACTTTCACGCGACCTTCAACGGCTAGCTGCACATCTTCGATCATTTGCCCTGCACTCATTTCAACACATAAAACCCCTTTCACCTTTTTGGTCATTTCCCTGATAACTTTCTTCGGGAAAGGAAACAAGGTGATAGGCCTCATCAATCCAACCTTTATGCCTTCAGCTCTGGCAATTTCGATAGCTTTCTGACAGATACGTGCGCTGGTGCCATAAGCTACAAAAGCATATTCGGCATCTTCGCAGTTGATTTTCTCATAACGGACTTCGTTTTCTTCGATAACCTTGTATTTCTTCTGCAGTTCCTGGTTATGCTGTTCCATTTTAATGGATTCGAGGTCGAGCGAAGTGATGATATTATGTTCCCTGTCGGGAGTTTTGCCAATGGTTGCCCAGGGCGTATTTTTCTTTATTTCTTCAATCGTAAAACGAGGTCTCTGCACATCCAGTTCAACTTTTTCCATCATCTGCCCGATAGCTCCATCCGAAAGTACCAAAACAGGGTTGCGGTATTTGAAAGCCAGGTCGAAACCCAATCCGGCAAAATCAGCCATTTCCTGAACCGATGAAGGTGCAAGAACAATGAGCTTGTAATCACCATGACCGCCTCCTTTTGTGCTCTGGAAATAATCGGATTGCGAAGGCTGTATGGTTCCCAGGCCCGGACCGCCGCGAACAACATTGAGAATTAAGCAAGGAAGTTCAGCTCCTGCAATGTACGATATGCCTTCCTGTTTTAAGCTTATCCCGGGGCTCGATGAAGAAGTGAGAACGCGTTTTCCGCAGCCCGCTCCTCCGTAAACCATATTTATGGCAGCTATTTCGCTTTCAGCCTGCAAGGTAACCATACCGGTGCGCTCATGTGTTTTCTGAGCCATCAGGTATTCCATTACTTCCGATTGCGGAGTGATAGGGTATCCAAAATATCCATCAGCACCGGCACGGATACAAGCTTCGGCAAAAGCTTCATTTCCTTTCATTAACCGTAGTTCTTTCATCCTATGATTATTTATTCTTTAGTCGTTAAATTTCTTGCGGTAAACAGTGATTGCTCCGTCAGGGCACACAACGGCACAATTGGTGCAGCCCGTGCATGAATCATTGGTCGGCATGGCATAATGATAGCCTTTTCTGTTCACTTGTTTTGCCATAGCTATAACATCTTCAGGACAAGACGGGATACAAACTTCGCATCCCTTGCACCTTTCGACATCAACTACGATTTCTCCTCTGTTTTTTGCCATAGTATTTTAAGTGTTTCACTGAATTTGTGGTGGCGAAGTTAGATATTTATTCTAATTAAGGAGTCTTAATTCTTCATAATTAAAATTAATTCCGCTAATTTAAAACGAATTTAGATTGCTTAAGATTTTATTTTTAATTAGTAAGGTGTTAGGTGTAAGTTGTAAGGAGTAGGTGTATGGTTCAATGCTCGCGTTCAATGCGCTGCGCGCGTTCAAGGTTCAATGCTTCGCGTTCAATGCTTCGCGTTCAAGGCTTCGCGTTCAATGCGCTGCGCGCGTTCAAAGTTCAATTGTTCTATTGTTCAACTGTTCAAGATATTAGGTGTAAGGAGTAAGGTATAAGTTGTAAGGAGTAGGGGTAAGGTTCAATGCTCGCGTTCAATGCGCTGCGCGCGTTCAAGGTTCAATTGCCTGCGGCGTTCCTGCTTCGCGTTCAAAGTTCTATTGGTCTATTGTTCTATTGTTCAATTGTTCAACTGTTCAAGATATTAGGTGTAAGGAGTAAGGTGTAAGTTGTAAGGGTAAGGTGATTGGAATTTGAGGCTTGGTCCCGATAGCTATCGGGATTGAAACTTGGGCCTTATTGTAATATCTCCTTGTCTTCCCATCTCCCCATCTCCCCATCTCCCTGTCTCTCAGTCTCTCAATCTCTCAGTATCTCAGTCTCCCCATCTCCCCCTCGCCTCGTCCCCAAATTCATCCCGTCTAACTCAGCCCACAGGATGCTGTTCGTGAAACTTCTTCAGCCTGTATTCCAAATCAGGGAATTGGGTGCGCATAACCAGCGAAACGCAGGCACGTAGTCCTTCGGTATGCTCGCTGCCGGTAATGGATAAGGATATCGCACTGATGCCGTAATACAGCAGTTCTTCGATCAGATCCGGACCGTCGAACCCGGGATACATAATTGTAAAATAGAATCCGTCGGCAATGGGTTTGTCAATATCCTTGTCGTAAACTATTTTGAAACCATTATCCAGGAAGAGTTTCTTCATGATTTTGGCTTTTTCTCCGTATTCCTTTACCTGTTCCACGAAATTAAATTTCCCTTCGTTGGCGGCTTTCAGCATGGCAGCGAGCGCATATTGCGCCGAGTGTGCCGTGCCTGAACTAAGCGAGTAAACGGTTCCGAAAACCATGGCGCGTCCGAACTGGTCGCTCATATAATAGCGTAACAAATCTTCGGCCCTGGTATTGAATAATTTATCGCTGATCACCATCATGCCAATCCGCTGACCGGCGTAACTGAATACCTTCGAACTGCTGATCAGAAGAATATAATTATCAGTGTATTTTGCTACCGTTGGCTGAAAAGGCGGTATGCCCGGCTGACTGTAATCCTTACGGAAATCCATTCCGAAATAGGCCAGGTCTTCCAAAATAACTACATTATACTGGTTGGCCAGGTCGCCGATGATTTTGAGTTCCTCATCGGTGAAACAAATCCACGACGGGTTGTTTGGATTCGAATACAATACGGAATGTATATTTCCTTTTGCAAAATACGATTCGAGCTTGGCGCGGAGTTTTTCACCGCGGTATTCGTACACATCAAAACTGTCGAACTTTAATCCCATCACCTTGTGCTGCTGTTTATGCACCGGGAAGCCGGGATCGATAAACAGGGTAGTATCTTTTGCCGCATTCATCCGCGAAAGCGTCATAAACGAAGCAAATCCGCCCTGCATGGACCCCACGGTAGGAATACAACCGGCAGGATTCACAGCTATGTCGAGGAAGTTTTTTACAAACAACGAGACTTCTTTCTTTAATACCGGGATACCATCAATATCGGGATAAATAGCAGCCACACCTCTTTGCAAAGCTTCGATTTCGGCATCGGTTCCTATCTGCGACGGAGGCAATCCGGGAACGCCCATCTCCATGCGGATAAATTTTTTGCCCGTAGCTGTTTCAATATTATCGACAAGACGTTTAATTTCCCTGATGCTGGCTTTGCCAACCTCCGGAACATTCAGCTCCTTTATCTTGCCGGTTACAATTTCAAAATCGATTGGGGTGTGGTGAGTGGCTGCTTTCATCAATAAATGAATTAGTTATACAAAAGGTTGGGTGCTGTTAAACAATTCACAAAGATTGGAAATTGGTTTGGGATAATAAAGCGAAAGTTAAAATATTTTTTTGATTCCTGGAATTATTATGTTTTTTGAATGCGGATGTTTTTTATTGGGAATAGGTTATATATTTGTGGAAGCATTTTATGATTTAAAGAATATAGAGTTAAGTGGTTTTATAATGGTTTAGGATGATTTTAACATACTTTTATACAAGTTACAAGCAAACCTGAAAGACAACCCGACAGAAACATTAAACATATAAAACCTAAATCAGTTGATTAAATAACTTAAAATATTGACAACTTAAATTATGGAAACACGAAAAATATACAAATGCTTCATATCATCTCCTGGTGACTGTCAAAGTGAAAGAGAATCATGCCAAAAAGTGATTGATAATATAAACATTGGACTTGCTAAACACCTAGGAATTAATTTCGAATCATTTATGTGGGAATATGATGTATTGCCAGATATGGGTAGAAATGGACAAGAAATCATAGATGAATATGTAAGTAAGTCAAATTATGATATTTTTATCGGAATAATGAAAAACCGATTTGGTCACCCTACAAAAAAATCTGGAAGTGGAACTGAACACGAATTTAAAGATGCTCTTGAAAAAAAAGAGAATTCATTAAATTATTTGCCTATAATTCTATTCTTTTTTGGCAAAGAAAACGTTGATCCAGAACATTTTGATTTCGAACAATTTCAAAAAGTTAAAGAGTTTAAATCTAAAATTGGTGATGAAGGACTTTACATGGACTTTACTAACAACGATAGTTTTGAAACCATACTTAAAGAAAAATTAGAGCTTTTTATTAAAGATCATTCACCATTGGATCAGCCAAGTGAAAAGATAAAAGAAATTGATTTTGTTTTAAAAAAACTAGAAGAAGATCTTAATGAATCACTCAAAACATATAATGAAATAAGTCCAGTTTATAATACTCCCCATTTTTAGGACCACTGGTTAAGTTGAAAAATTGTTTAATTTAAGCCAGTGAAAATGAAAAAAAACAGAAGAAAATTCTCTTCCGCTTTTAAAGCGAAAGTAGCCATTGATGCGCTGAAAGAGCGTGAA
>JBBQSY010000165.1:0-5490 GCA_038213495.1 Bacteroidales bacterium | reverse complement strand
GTAAGGTTCTTTGTTTGTCAAGTAGCGATAAACTCTACTGTCCCAAATGGCAAAATTGTCTGGGTTGATAAAATGTAAAAGTTTGGTTGTCCCAACTAACGAGTTATTTAGAAGTCCTTTCAGTAAAGCTAAATTATCCATTGTCGGCTTGCTTCCAATTTTAGCTTCATTCAAAATGTCGAGGGCTTCATCAAAATTGTCTGAACGAAAGTCAAAAATTGTCGGCATCCAACCATAAGTGAAATTAATTCCGATAGTTAAATTGTGGCGAGTAATAGTTTTTAAGTCGCTGAAATATTTTAAAAATTCAGGATAAGAAAGATAGTCTGACTGTCTATTAATTTCAAAGTTTTTCCCGTCCCGAAAGAACTTGTCAAGTGAAATGTTATGTTTAAAAGTGTCTATCATTTTCCTGTTTGTGGTGTCGTCCTACAATGAGGCATAACTAGTATATAGCATCAATCCTATTATTAATCACCTGATTGTCATCTAGATAACCTTGCTTATTTTTTATATGATTATTTTTCAGATCAACATTAAATTAAATATTTCAAATTCAGTTGCAGGATAATTTGAATACAAGCCATCAAAACACAACAGTCATTTGAACCTTTCACCTTTAACTTATTTATCCATTAACCTATTTCCCCAGAAACACCCTCATATTTTCCACATTCTTCTTATGGTACAAATCCTTACCCTCCGAAGTATACAGGAAATCGATAAGTGGTTTGTAGTTTTCGGTAATTTTTCCACGCACCATTTTCATGGTCGAATTCAGCATATGATTTCCCTCGGTAAATGGTTCAGGCAATATTCCGATTGCTGCCGGAAGCCACCGATGAGGAAACATTTTGCCGTAATGACCGTGTTTGCGGTAATGATTTAACTCGTGTCCGATGCTGTGCAGTGCTTCATGAATACCTTCATCAGAAGCCGGATCCAGGTTCTTGTGTTTCAGATGATTCAGCAATTGTGTTTTATCGGGCACCAAAAGCACTATGGTATATGGATCCTGGTTGTTATATAACATACACTGCGAAACATAATCGCTTTGGCTGATATAGGCTTCCTCTATGCCTTCGGGACTGTATTTTTCGCCATCGTCGGCAATAAGGAGGCTTTTAAAACGGCCCAGCACATACAGAAATCCATCTTTATCCATATAGCCCAGGTCGCCGGTATACAGCCAGCCATCACGAACCGTTTTGGCTGTGGCTTCGGGATTGTTCCAGTACCCCTGCATCACATTTTCGCCTTTTACTGCAATTTCGCCATGCTCATCCAAAGGAAGTTCGTTCCCCTTTTCATCACAGATTTTCAACAGCATATTTTTAACCAGGTAACCTGATGATCCGAATTTGTGTCGCGCAAGCGAATTTGAAGAAATAAACGGCGAAGCTTCGGTAAGTCCGTATCCCTGGAACATTGGCAAACCAATAGCAAAGAAGAACTTTTGAATTTCAATATCGAGAAGGGCGCCGCCTCCAACGAAAAAATCGAGCCTGCCGCCAAATCCTTCGCGTATTTTACTAAACAGGATTTTATCATACAAATTCATCAACGGTTTATACAGGGAAGTGAGGCCGGGGCCTTTGTTCCAGCCATCGTTGTTGTATGCATACGATATCTTTAACGCGTGTTTGAACATACTTTTTACAAGAAAGCCTTTCTCGTTGATGCCTTTTTCAATATTCTTTTTAAAATTGGATGCCAGGGCCGGAACGCTTAAAAGAAAACTTGGCTTAATTTCCTTAATATTTATCGGGATATTTTTCAATGTATCCATCCCGCCTTTTCCCGTATGAACGGATGCCAGCGAGGCGCCTTTACCCATCATGCAATAAATACCGGCTGTATGCGCAAATGCATGATCCCAGGGTAAAATCAATAAGGTAGTGTAACTTGGCGGGATGTCCATCAGCGTATAACCCTGGTATACATTAGCTACATAATTATTGTGCGAAAGCACAATTCCTTTTGGATCGGCCGTGGTACCGGAAGTATAGCAGATATTGGCAGGGTCGCCGGGCTGCACCAGCTCGCATGCTTTACGGAAAGCATCCGCAGAATCTGAAAGAAACCGGCTTCCCAGCTTAAGAACCGCATCGTAGGATATTTCCGCATCATCTTCAGCATTTCCATCCAGCAGTATGAGTTTTTTGAATCCTGGCAGGGATTGTTTTATCTCCCTTATTTTTTTAGCCTGTGTGCCTGAGGCGATTGCAAAACCGACCCCGGCGTGTGCCAGGCGATAACGGATATCGTCGGTTTCGGCAAGCTTTATCGACAAAGGGATGTTAATTGCACCGATATACAGCATCCCAAGTTCGCTCACCACCCATGCGTTTCGCCCTTCGGCAATCAGTGCAATACGGTCGCCTTTTTTAACTCCCAGACTAAGCAGGCCTGCTGCAAATTGTTCGACCAGAACCTTAACCTGCTGGTAGGTTGTACCCTGGTAAGCATCTCCTGTTTTCTCCCACAGGTAAATGTTATTGGAGAATTTTTTTACGTTTTCTTCAAAAAAATCGGGGATGGTCTTCATCGGTTTAGATTTTATGATTCAAATGTAATGCAATATTAAGGAATGTGACAAATTAATATCAGGAGAGTTATTTAAATGATAAAAGCCCAACACTAGATTGAATAAGTCAGGAAATATTTCGGGAATCATATTTCATTTTAACCACAATTCCTTTTCAATAAATGCTGAACTTTTAAAACAGGTTCGCATTTAGAACATGTTCTAATAAGGCTGTTGTGATTTAAAAACTTAATTTCAATCTGAGAAACCACATACTCAGCAGCGATAATTTTTCGGGCTGGGTTTTAAATCCAATGATCTGTGCAACGAATGAAAGATCAAGGTTTTGAAGAACATTGTAATCCAGCGAAGGGACAAGGATATACACTTTGTTTTCAGGATTTACAATGGCTGCAAGGTTTCCGTTTATCAGTGGGGTAACTGGATAACTAACGGATGCAAAATAGGAGAAGTGGCTCAGAAATGGATTTTTGGCACTTATTTTAAACGCGTTGTTATCAAATATATTTATCCCGGAACTGTCGGCCGAACTGCCATTGTATAAACATTCGGTTTGCAGGAAAAGGGAATTTTTAAACATATAATCCCATCCAACGCTGGCAGCAAGTGTACCCTTGCTGGCTTCAAAATTTTTCCGGGGCATAAAATAACTTACCTCACCCCTGAAACCTCCCTTTGCCAGTTGCCCGGACCAGCCTCCTCCGATTACAATATCATCCGCTGAAGTTACACCCGTAATAAACTGGAAATCGTAATTCCACCGATTGAACCTGTACAAACCGGCAACAGCTGCTTTTCCGGCACTGTCGGCTCTTATAACAAGCTCTGCTTTTGCCGTTTCCGAGGTGTAATACTGAATCCTGATAGCATCGCTTCCCGGTTTCTCAACATAATCGAAATCCAGGTAGTTATAGGTGTTGAAAATATCATTGGGATTCCACACAAAAGTCTGTCCCCAGTTAATCCGCTGCCTCCCAACCGTAATCTGCCATTTGTTTTTGTTAAAATCAACCCAGAGCCGGTCGACCGACATATTGAAAAGATAATGATTTCCGGAAACAATATTTTTCGACAGTTTCAGTACACCCACATCCTGTTCGAATCCCCGGGCGTTCTGAGTCATATAAGCCGCGGATTGGTTATAATACAACCTGCTGCGGATTTCGAGTGCGGCAGTAATTACAGTGTTGGGCTGCCACTTCAGGTTGATGCGGTTATGTAACTGGTTGCTGAACTCATAATCTTTTGTAATGTTATTGTATATCAAACCAGGCATATCACTCAGGTAACCGTTTATTGTAACTGTAGGCTCTTTCAGCGAGTCCTGGGCAGGAAGAATTGTTGGAAATACCATGAAACAGAACAGAGCAATGAAATGTTGAACTGTATAATTACCGCTTATTCCAGGCGTTCCTGGTTTTAAGGACATGGAAATGCAAATTAAGTTTGTGATTATACCGATGTTGTATGTGCCTGTTTTTCCTGTTTTATATCGCTGATCACAACCCCATCTTCGATGGTGATCACCCTGTGTGCTTTGTTTACAACGCGCTGATCGTGCGTCGAAAACACAAAAGTCACTTTATCTTCCCGGTTTAACTTTTCCATAATTTCGAGTAGATTCTCAGTTGATTTTGAATCGAGATTGGCAGTAGGTTCGTCGGCCAGGATAAATTTTGGCTTCGAAGCCAGTGCCCTGGCTACCGCCACACGCTGCTGCTGACCGCCTGATAATTTGTTGGGGCGGCTATCCATGCGATCGCCAAGTCCAACGGCTTCGAGGAGTTCAGTTGTACGGCTTTCCCTTTCTGCCTTTGGCCTGCCTTGCAGATGCATGATAAATTCTACATTTTCGCGAGCTGTAAAAACCGGGATAAGATTATATGCCTGGAAAACAAATCCAATATTTCTCATTCTGAAATCGGTTTTCTGCCGGCTTCCAAGTGTGTTGATACTGACACCATCAATAAACACATCGCCCTCAGTGGGATCATCCAGCCCGCCAATAATATTTAGCAGTGTGGTTTTGCCCGAGCCCGATGGGCCGACTATGGCCGTAAATTCACCGGAGTCGATATTCAGATCGATGCCATTAACGGCATGCACCGGCAACGAATTGCCATCGTATGTTTTATACAGACCTTTAATTTCGATAATACTCATATCATTGTAATTTAAAATCAGATTTTACGTGTGGATCGACTCCGAAGGGTTAAGCTTCAATGCTTTGTAGGCGGGGTATAAGGCGGATACAACACCTGCAATAATTACCATTATGGCTGTGATAATAAGCGTTTCCGAATCAATTTCGGGGTAAATAAGTGTTGAATACCCCAATTCGCCAAAAGCCTCTTTCCAGAAATACAGGTCGATGCCTGATTTGGCAAAATATTCCGAAACGGCGTATCCTATTATAATGCCTAACACGCCACCTGTAAGCGACAGAAAAATAGTCTCAAGCATAATCATCATGAAAACTCTCAGTCGGTTCATGCCAATAGCCATAAGCATTCCGAGTTCGTGTACACGCTCGAGGATAACCATCAGCATGGTATTTACGATTCCAAAACTTAAAGCAAGTAGGATGATAAAAAGAAAAAGAAACATGTACTGGTTCATCGCGCTGATCAGATAACCCGCTTCCGGACTGAGTTGTTGCCAGTCTTTCACTTCCAGACCCGGGAGCTTTGCTGACAACGTTTTTGCAACAGCATCCGAGTCCTTGTTTTTATTGAGTAATACGGCTATTTCGTGAGCTTCGTTGCCATTGAGGCCTGTTAAACGGCAAATATCCGTGTTGCGCACAAATATGTTTACATCATCAAACATCAGGTTATCGGTGCGATAAATGCCCACAACCCGGAATGCGCCGCCGGTAACGTTTTTATTCACATCCTGAACGGTAATTACTATTTTGTTCTTCAACCCGACCTGGAGTTTTT
>JBBQSY010000164.1:0-5532 GCA_038213495.1 Bacteroidales bacterium | reverse complement strand
CAAAACAACTGCCGCATTTGGCTTGGCGCTAAGAGCTGCCGGAGCCGGAATGCACATTTTTATTGCCCAGTTTGTAAAAGGAATGCATTATGCCGAACTGGATGCGATAAAACGATTTCCGGAGATTGAACTGAAGCAATACGGCCTGGATTGCTTTATCGAAAATGAACCATCTGAAAATGATATACAGGCTGCCCGCAAAGGCTTCGATGAAGTTGCAGACATAATTTTAAAGAATCAGTATGATATGGTGATACTCGACGAAGTTTGCATCGCCCTTTATTACCACTTATTCGAAACGGAAGAATTACTCACGGTTCTGAAAAAGAAGCCGGAAAAAATGGAAATCATTCTCACCGGGCGTTATGCGCCGCCACAACTTATTGAAATTGCGGACCTGGTTACTGAAATGAAAGAAATTAAGCATTATTATACCAGGGGCGTTAAGGCGAGATCCGGAATTGAATTTTGAGCAGGTTATATGATAAAACATGTTGGTTTACAGATAATTGAAAAGGATGTTGATGATTTTTATAGTGACATCCTGCATTTTAAAATCGAGCGGGTTTTCGTGTTGACCGAGAAGGATACACTCGAAATTTTCAATATGCCCAACGGGGCAAGAATCTATTAAGGATAATGCTCTGATATGGAATTGGAACTTTTTATCAGCGACAGCACAACATCGCCAACATTCGGGCATGTGTGCTTCTAAACAGCCGAAGCTCCGGAACTTGCTGAAAAAGCCAGGAAAAAGGGTTACCGGGTATTTATCCGCGATAATGGCAAATCGGAAACTTATTTTATCAGTGATTCGAACCACAATCTGTTTGAAATAAAAAGTAATTAAATGTGTGAAAAATCTTGAACATCAAATAATCTAAAACCCGTAAACAGAAGATAATTCTCAGGCATTCAACACGTTAACCGTTCATCAATAAAAACTATAAAATCAAAACAATGAAAAAATTACCCGAAAATGCCAGCAAAGCCTGGGACAATCGCCAGGATGCAGTAATCTTCAGTACAGTAAGTGCCGATGGATCGCCCAACTCAATTTATGCAACCAGTGTTTCAAAACATAATGAAGACTGTATTGTAGTGGCAAATAATTTCTTTAAAAAAACGATGGAAAACATCCTGTCGGGAAGTACAGGCAGCATCCTGTTTATAACAAAGGATGTTAAGTCGTACCAGATAAAAGGGAAGATTGAGTATTTCACTGAAGGGGAAATATTTGATGAAATGAAGAACTGGAATCTTGCCCGGCTACCCGGACATTGAGCTGCCGTTATAACCATCGAAGAAGTATATGCCGGAGCAGAGAGACTGCTATAAGAATCGATAGTTTAAAAATAATGCGGTAAATCTTTAAAAGATGCACCCTCATCCATAATGTGATGAAAAAAACCTAAAAGTACTTTAACTAATTAATAACCTGAATCGATAATAACCAAACCTAATATAACAAACTTAAACTATCAAAATGAAAACAAAAGACAAGGGTTTCAACACCAAATTAATTCATGCGGGAGCATTCGAGGATGAATTCGGCAGCGCAACAGTGCCCATTTACCAGACATCTACTTTTAAATTTAAAAGCGCGCAGCATGGCGCCGATTGCTTTTCAGGCAAAAGCGATGGTTACATCTACACTCGGATTGCCAATCCAACCATCAGGGCATTTGAGCAGAACATTGCCGAACTGGAAAACGGATACGACGGCATTGCCACCAGCTCGGGTATGGCTGCCATAACCAGCGTGTATATGTCGCTGCTTGGTGCCGGAAGCCATATCGTAAGCTCCGATGCCGTTTATGGTCCGGCCAGGGGTGTGCTCGAGCAGGATTTTTCGCGTTTCAACGTGGAGGCAACTTTTGTAAATACATCAAAACTTGAAAATATCATTGCGGCAATAAAGCCAAATACCAAGGTTCTTTATATCGAAACTCCGGCAAATCCGACCATGGATATAACGGATATTGTTGCCTGCTCCAAAATTGCCAAAGAGCATAATCTGATTTTGGTAGTCGACAATACCTTTTGCTCGCCATACCTGCAAAAGCCACTCGACCTGGGCGCTGATGTAGTGCTGCATTCCATCACCAAATTCATCAATGGTCATGCCGATATTGTTGGTGGCGTTGTAGTTGCCAAAGACCCTGAAATCTACAAAAAAATCCGTCATTCCATGGTTTACATGGGCTGTAATATGGATCCCACGCAAGCTTACATGGTATTACGCGGTGTAAGGACCCTCGCTATTCGCATCGAGCGTGCACAGGAAAATGCGATGAAGATAGCCCGTTTTCTGCAATCACATCCCGACGTTGCCTGGATCAGGTACCCGGGACTGGAATCGCATCCGCAATATGAACTTGCCAAAACCCAGATGGATGGATTTGGCTCAATGATGAGTTTCGGACTGAAAGGCGGTTACGAAGCCGGGAAGAAACTGATGGATAACCTGCATCTTGCCCTGCTGGCCGTTTCGCTGGGTGGCATCGAAACACTCATACAGCACCCGGCATCCATGACACATGCAGGCGTTAGCAAGGAACATAAACTCGCCGCCGGCATTACCGACGACCTGGTGCGTTTCTCAGTTGGTATCGAGGATGTTGAGGATATAATTGAGGATTTGAGACAAGGATTAACGAAAATTTAAAAATAAAAATTATGAAAAACGCAGATGTATTGGTAATTGGCGGAAGCGCAGCCGGATTGGTTGCCGCCATAACCGGGAAAACTTCCTGGCCGGAAAAAAGCTTTATCCTGGTTAAAAAGCAAAAAGATGTAATGGTCCCTTGCGGGATACCCTATATTTTCGGTACGCTCAACAGCAGCCAGCTCAATATTATGCCTGTTGATAATATGCTCTCAAAAGCAGGTATCGAATCGCTTGTAAACGAAGTGATTTCGATAGATAAAGCTGCGAAAACAGTGACTATGAAAGACGGCGAACAGATAAAATACGAAAAGCTGGTAATCGCTACCGGATCAACACCCGTAATGCCCAAATGGCTCATAGGTGCCCATCTGGAAAACGTGTTTTTGGTTCCGAAGGATAAAACCTACCTCGATGCGATGAAAGACAAAATGAACGGGTTGAAGAAGGTTGCCGTGATTGGAGCCGGGTTTATAGGGGTTGAATTTTCCGATGAACTCAGGAAAAACGGACACGATGTTTTCCTGGTCGAAAAAGAAAATGATATCCTTTTTTCGGCTTTTGATACCGAGATAGCATCCAGGGTAGCCGGAATATTGGAAAACCGTGGTGTAAAAATCATAACCGGAAACGGTATACGTGAGGTGACGGGCACCACTAAAGTGGAAGCCGTTAAACTCGAAAACGGTGATGTGCTCGATGTTGATGCAGTAATCCTTTCGATGGGTTATATGCCAAATACTGAGCTGGCAGCAAAATCGGGTATTTATGTGGACGAAAGTGGTTTTATTGCTGTTGACGAATATATGCGCACCCACGAAAAAGACATTTTTGCCATTGGTGACTGCGCCCAGAAACGCGATTTCGTTACCCGGCAACGTGTACCCACCATGCTGGCCTCCACTGCCTGTGCCGAAGCCCGCGTTGCCGGTATGAACCTGTTTAATATCAATGTGGTAAAAACCTTCAGCGGTACCATCGGTATATACTCAACAGCCATCGGCGAATTCGGATTCGGAACTGCCGGTTTGACTGAGAAAAGAGCCGAAGAGGAAGAAATATCTGTAATTACAGGCATTTTCGAAGGAATCGACCGCCACCCGGGTAACTTGCCCGATATGCACAAGCAAATGGTTAAACTTATTGTGGCCAAATATTCGGGTGTTATTATCGGGGGCGAAGTGATAGGCGGACTCAGTGCCGGCGAACTCACCAATGTTATAGGGTTGGCAATCGAAAACAGGATGTCGGTAAATTCACTTCTGATTTCACAGATAGGAACCCATCCTTGTTTAACAGCTTCACCTGCTGCTTATCCTTTAATTAAAGCTGCCGAAATAATTGCTTCTAAAATGCGGAATCATTAACTTTACTGCAATTGTTTGACACTGTTCTAAAAATTGATAATATGAGTATCGGGAAAGATAGAAGAAAGTCTTTTTTTTTGTGTTACCCACCCCGACTCCCTGAAAACAGGGAGGGAGTTGGCTTGTGCTAATTTAGCAGATTGCAATTCAGTTGGTTAATATCTGCCTCGCCTAATTTTAGGGGAGGTGCCGACAGGCGGAGGGGTACTGTATCTGCCAAAAATCATTCTTATTAATGTTTCCCGATACTCATAATTAATAATTCTATTATTAACACTTAAATTTTTAAATTATGGAAAACATGACAAACCAGGAAATTATCCCTATGCCTCGCATTGGCGATAATGCACCTTCATTTAAGGCGGTAACCACTCAAGGACCCATCAACTTTCCTGCTGACTACAAAGAAGGTTGGGTTATCCTGTTCAGCCACCCGGCTGATTTTACACCGGTGTGCACCTCTGAGTTCATGACTTTTGCAAGCATGGAGGACAAGTTTAACAAAGCAAACTGCAAGCTCGTTGGCTTATCAGTGGATGGTTTATACAGCCATATTGCCTGGCTGCGCACCATCAAAGATAAAATTGAATACAACGGCATGAAAAATGTAGAAGTGACCTTTCCGCTTATTGAGGACATTACCATGGAAGTAGCTAAAAAGTATGGTATGATTCAGCCTGGCGAAAGCAATACCAAAGCTGTGAGAGCAGTATTTTTTATTGATCCCAAAGGAATTATCCGCGCAATTATTTATTATCCGTTAAGTCTCGGTCGCAATTTTGATGAGTTGTACCGTGCTTTGATCGCTATGCAGGCTGCCGATGCATTCAGCATTGCAACTCCTGCCGACTGGCGTCCGGGCGATGATGTAATTGTGCCTACTGCCGGTTCATGCGGTGTGGCAAAGGAAAGAATGGAAAACAAAGTGGAAATGCACTGCTATGATTGGTTTTTCTGTACAAAAAAACTAAGCAAAGAGGAAGTCCTTGGAAAGCTCATCAAATAAAGAAAAGTGATCGTTTTAAAAGTTAAAACCAATAATTATGGGAAAACAAGGAATTAAGGTTTCATCGGTTGACGTAAACAAACTTTTGGAAATGTTGAATGCGGCTCTTTCGGAAGAATGGCTTGCCTATTATCAATATTGGATTGGCGCAAGGCTTATGGAAGGCCCGATGAGAAGTGAAGTTGAGCCGGAACTCTTATTGCATGCTGACCAAGAACTCGGTCATGCTTTACTGATAGTGGCACGAATCATTCAACTTGGCGGCACACCGGTAATAAACCCCGCCAATTGGACAAAACTCGCTCGCTGCGAGTATGACGAACCATCG
The DNA here is from genome assembly GCA_038213495.1 of Bacteroidales bacterium. Taxonomy (GTDB): domain Bacteria; phylum Bacteroidota; class Bacteroidia; order Bacteroidales; family UBA4417; genus UBA4417. The sequence goes on along the minus strand of JBBQSY010000164.1, from coordinate 163 downwards.
GATAAATATATAGAAGTCATCTTGGAGCAAAACCTGAAAGGAGAGCGCTGCGCCATACAACGCTATAAGGAAATTGCCGATTTTACCAATGGCAAAGACCATACAACACATCAGATGGCTGTTACTATTTTAAATGAAGAAATAGAACACGAAACTGACATCG
>JBBQSY010000163.1:0-5916 GCA_038213495.1 Bacteroidales bacterium | reverse complement strand
ACTTTCTTTCAGGCGCGATGGCAATGCCTGGTTTGTAACCTTAACCAAACCACAACTAATTGGTGAATCCAACGAAATAATTGTTGATTTTGGAGGGAAACCACAGGTTAGTAAAAGACCGCCCTGGAGCGGCGGTTTATCATGGAAAAAGGACGCCAACCAGAATCCCTGGATATTGACAACCTGTCAGGGCGATGGAGCAAGTTTATGGTGGCCATGCAAGGATCATCAGTACGACGAACCCGACAGTGTTTTGATAACTGTTACTGTGCCTGAAGCACTTACCGATGTTTCGAACGGAAGACTTCGCAGTGCCGTTGTCAATCCAGATCATACAAAGACTTTCACCTGGTTTGTATCAAACCCGATCAACAACTACTGCGTTAACCTGAATGTAGCTGATTATGTGCATTTTGGCGAAAAATACCAGGGTGAAAAAGGTCCGCTGGATTGTGATTATTGGGTGCTGAGTTATAACCTCGAAAAGGCAAAGTCGCAGTTCAAAGAAGTGCCCCGCATGATGGAGGCGTTAGAATATTGGTTTGGTCCCTACCCGTTTTATGAAGACAGTTACAAACTGGTTGAGGTCCCTTACCCGGGAATGGAGCACCAGAGTTCAGTTACCTACGGGAATGACTATAAAAACGGGTACAAAGGAACCGACGAAAGCAATACAGGCTGGGGATTCAAATTTGACTTTATCATTATTCACGAATCAGCGCATGAATGGTTCGGCAACAGCATTACTACCAAAGATGTAGCCGATATGTGGGTTCATGAGTCATTCGGGGCATACTCCGAAACTCTTTTCCTCGATTATCATTTCGGTAAAGATGCAAGCAGCGCATACGTGATAGGAACAAGGGCCAAGATCAGGAACGACAAACCGATAATAGGCCCATATGATGTAAATACCGAAGGCTCCCACGATATGTATTACAAAGGCGCCAATATGCTGCATACCCTGCGGCAGATGGTGGATAACGATGAGAAATTCAGGCAGATGATACGTGGGCTGAGTAAAACATTTTACCACCAGACCGTTACCACCCAGCAGGTCGAAAAATACCTCAGCAATGCAAGCGGCACGGACTTAACTTCGTTCTTTAACCAATATTTGCGTGATACGCGCATCCCGGTATTTGAATACACGCTGGAAAAGAATAAGTTAAAATACCGCTGGACCAACTGTGTGGATGGATTTAATATGCCCCTGAAAATTTCTTTTGATAATACTTCGAAATGGGTATATCCTACCAAGGAATGGAAGAAGATAAAAATCAGGAAAGGGATGAAAATTTTTCCGGATATCAATTTCTATATTAAAACCATGGAGGTGGATATAAAACAGTAATTTTTCCTTCAATGAACATTGAAAGGCTTTGGTAAATTAAATGCGGCCCCGTTAAACCTACCGAAATTTAATTACTTACCTATCACTATATAAGCCAAAACAAAAACTACAGCAACTACAGTAAGTATCCATACAACTTTACGCTCAAATGCAAGCAAGCTGTCGCACTTAGCTATCTGATCCGAAGCTGCTTTATTTCCGGGGTTCAATCCCAGGGCCTGCAGGTAGTATTTTTTAGCAGGCCGTAGCAGTTCGATTTTAAAAAAGTCATCGCCGTGCTGCATCAGATCATCGAACCTTCTTTCGGCGGTGGATTTAGTTTTGGAATTGGCATGTTCCATGACTCAGATTTCTTATACTTACAAATATAAGGATGTTTTAGCTGATTCAGACGTCTGAATGACAGTTTTGTAAGGATTATCTAACTAAAATTTGAAGAGTTGCGTGCTTGTTTACTATCAGCATTAAAACTTGATCAGCTTTGTATTGGTAGATTTAAGTCCATCTTTATAGCTTGTGAAATAAAAACCTGGCAGTAAAAACTCAGTATTTATTTTTGTATCGGTGGCCGGAAATTTTTCTCCTAAATATCTCTTTTCCTGACATTTCATAAATAATAAACTCTCCGGCAGCGCTTCCGCTGAGGCTAATATTCAGTTCATTACGGAAAGGATTGGGGTAAATACTTAGCTGCGTATTAAATTTATCCTGAATGGATAGGATGAGCATGCCATTAGCGTCGACAAGTTGACCATAAATATCACTGCCGGCAGTTGATCTGTTCCTGTTATCAACCCATGTAAGTACAAAATTACCATTTCCGTCGGGAATTATCTGGGGAGAACCCTGTACATCAACAGCTGTATGTTAAACAAGGAATATACCATATTCAAAATGTGAACTCCTTGCATAACAGAGTTAAGAAATGGATTGATTCGACCTTTTGGGGCGTTTCAACAAAGTATCTCCAAAACTATATGAATTGGTTCAGAATACAGCAAACATTCAGAAAATCAATTTGTGCAGAACAGGATATAATAAACTGCTCAACAGAGGATATTTTGGCTTTATCCAGGTATCGCCAGATCAATAATAAGTATCGAATGTTAATTGCAACGCAAAGTTAAACTACAGCCTTAATTTAATCTAACTGTTTCTAATTGAATCAGTAAGCAAGAAAACAAAATCCCGGAAAGAAAACAATCCCCGACAATAGTTGTATTGCGGGGAATGTTTTGTAAAATTAATGTCCGATTTACCCTTTCCTTATTTCTTCTTTTAAACGTTGAATATGGCCACGGCCCAATCCCTTCACTTCACAACCAAGCTGGAAATATTGCCTGATGTTGTCGTCGGTTAAAATGCCGAAACAATCGATAATTGCAGCAGGCTGGCCAATGGTTTTAACCACCACCGCCGGATCCAGGGCCAGGTAAGCTGTATGTGGCACAGCCAATATAATAGCATCTGCACCTTTAAGCGCTTTGTCCAGATCCTGTTCCACCCGGAGTTCTTTTAGTTTTTCCTGGTTACGAAAAAACCGGGCTTTGCTTTGTCCAACATCCGGATAAGTGTCCTGCTGCTCAAACTCCCACCAATGTTCAACGTATGGGTCATGGATCCGCGTTTCTGCGCCCATTTCAGCAAGTTTTCGTATTACAATTTCCGACCCGCTGTAGCGAGTATCGCCTACATCTTCGCGATAAGCGGCTCCGAGCACAAGAACATCGGCCGAAGCAATGGGTTTTCCCATGTTCCGCAAAGCATCGCGGGTAAGCTGCCCGACATGCAATCCCCTTGTATCATTTATATCGATTGCCAGTGGAGTAATTTTAAAAATATCATCTTCAAATCCAAGGATGTGCTTATAAGCCCACACGCCTAATCCACCGTCCTTGGGAAGACAATACCCGCCGATTCCAGGTCCCGGAAAGATGATGTTACTGTGAGTCGGACGTACCTTTATGGCTTTGATTACTTTCACCAGGTCCACCCCGTTGCGCTCGGCAAACAGGCTCCATTCATCCAGGAAGGCAAGGATAGTAGCCCGGTAGCTGTTTTCAATAATTTTGGCTGTTTCCGATTCGATGGGCCGGTCCATGACCGTCAACGGGAACTTTTCGGTATTCAATACTTCGTTCAAAAACTTTACCACTCTTTGTTTTGCTTCATCATTAATGCCGCTGCATACCCGCCAGAAGTCGCGGATGCTGGCCACGTAATTGCGGCCCGGCATAACTCTCTCGTAGCTGTGTGCAAGCAAGGGAGCTGATGTGATGCCTCGTTTTTTAAATATTTTTTTCATTATCGGGTAAGCAACCTGCTCGGTAGTTCCGGGTGCAACGGTTGTTTCGATCAGAACGAGGGCGCCTGCCGGGACATGCTCTGCAATTACCGCAAGCGAAGCTTCAAGCGCAGCCATATCCGTTTCGCCTGTGCGAACATCACCCAAATCTTCTTTTATATAATCGCACTGCACATCAACTACAACAACATCAGCTAGTTTCAGAACATCGTAAGTATAGGTTGCAATCAGCGTTTTCTTTTCGTTAACACAACGCGCTATCATTGGGTCTACTTCCGGATCTTCAGCTTTTACAGGTGAAACACCACGGTTGAGCAGGGGGATCTTCCAGAAACTCCTTACACTCGGCCGCTGCATCCCGATTACAAATTTGGATGGCTGTCCATCGCTGTCAACCGTATCGGCTACAATGGCAGCCATAACAGCACCTACAAATCCTACTCCCATTACGACAACAATTTCACGCTTCTTTTCGCGTTCCACGGCGACCCGCTTTTTAAGACTTTCGAATTCCGCATTATAATCTTCGGGTTTGGGCAATGGAAATTTTTCTCCGCCCGGACTTATTGAAAACTTTTCTCCCATGATGACAAGTTTATATTTGTAAATAAATAATTCAGATAAGAAAGTTTAAAAATACAAATGTTTATTCAAATAACATAATTGTCCAAATTGAAAAGAGGCTGTCTCAAAAGAGTCAGTCTCTTTAATTTTTGAATGAGGATAAGTCTTTAAATGTGTTCGTAACACTTTCTTTACGCAGGCAAGTTCATTAATGATAACGTTCAGATATATTTTTAAAGCATAATCCGACCATAGCTAATCGTAATATATCTATTCTTTCCGATTCCTCTAAATTTGCTTTAACCAACAGGTAAGGTTCAGCAGTTATCCTGTTCTTCTTTCTTATGAAACCGGATGGTGTGGTTTTATATTGATAGATACCTAATAGTTCATTTTGATTAAAAATGTAAATTCTGTTATCTGTTACACTATACATTATTCCGCTTTGCTTGCCCAAAAACTCACCTTTCAGGGAATAAGTCACATCAGGCTTATAATTGTCATACATCCCTTTATAAACCAGGTCTGTCCATTTATCAATTGCGGAATCCGAAGTTGGTTCAATATATATATAGTGCCAGCCAATGGTATCCCCCTTTTCGATTATATAACTCAAGGCACCTTTATCCCAATAATAAGAGTTAGTAACGGTAGTCTCAACACTTTTTGATCCATCAGAGTTTTTTACCCGGGTTCGCTGTTTATAGATATGTCCGGGGCAATATATTTCAATATGCCAATCCAGTTTTGAATCATTTATCAGTAACTGTGCAGGCAGATACCAATCAACATCTCTTTCGTTGTCAAATCCAAGCCCTATTATGCCTGTAAAAGCATAAGCTGCAAAATCACCTCCTGCCTTATGTAAATGACGAACCTGGGTAGGTTTTTCATGTTTAAATTCTATTGAATATAACTGGTTTTTTTACTTATTATAGGGATAATCAACCTTAAAACGGATGGTATCATATGATATTATTGAATCTTGTGCAAAGATGCCATTGTCACAAAACAAAAGAAGCAGAAGTCCTAAAACTGTTATCATTTCCTTCTTCATACTAATAAAATTAATAATATCATTTAACTACTAAAGATACAAAATGTTTATTCGGATTCGTCTGAAATACAAACTTTTTTATGTGCCTTACCCCAAATGAAAAAAGACTGTCTCGAAAGGGCAGTCTCTTTTTGTTTTGTTCATGAATTCATGTTACACAAAAGTAAATTTCTCATCATACAACTTTTTCTCTCCTTCAAAACTATATGCAACAATGCAACCATTTTTGGCTACACTGTACTCCAGGCAGCAGATAGTACTCCGGATCAATTCAGGTTGACCGTTGAACTAATAATGGCAAAATAATACAGGTTTTCCATCAGTTTTATAAAATTTTGAATTATTACATAGGGTTATCTTCCGGATTGAAGATTTATTCTATCTAAAAAAGATGCCTCAGGATTTATTCATTATCAGGATTACTGTATATAAATTTGTATGCAAAAACCAAAAACCACCTGTAAGTGATTCATTTACAGGTGGTTTCGATAACTATCAGTGCCCAGAACAGAATTACTGATATACCTAAATGCACAATTATCCCAATTAAACAGATACAGTATAATATTGATTATCAGCACTTATAAATTATTAAACTAAATTCAACATTATTTGGTGATATCAAAAACTGTATGT
>JBBQSY010000162.1:0-5935 GCA_038213495.1 Bacteroidales bacterium | reverse complement strand
AGCAATTATTTCTTAATCATGGCGTAATCCATGTGACCTATAAAAAATAAGCAATGACACATGAAATACACTGAAATTATATAAAGTCTAGATTTTTATGCACAAATTGCTTGTTTTTTATAAGTGTGCATGAGATCGCTTGGCTAAGTTGCTCAACTTTTGATCATGCAAAAGTTGAAAAAAGTACAATTATTACAGATATATTTTTGAGAAACTTATTTTGAAATAATTGCTAAAACAGAACTATAGCAGTATAAACCAAATAAAAAAGTAAAAGGAGGACACATGAAGGTCCTCCTTTTTTTGTAGCCCAAACATATAGGCTGAGTCAAGCGAGTACTACAAGTTTTATTATTACCAATTAACCAACCAATTCCTATAAGTCATTCTGATCATCTGATCAGTATCTTTTTACTTTTAATTTGCCTGCCATCAGTCACACTAACAACATAAATCCCTGCAGGCAGTCCCGATAAATCAATTTCCCCGGATAAATCCGCAACAGATCTTTTCTGTTTAACCAACTGACCTGTCATGCTATGAATATAGAATTCAGACCCGGGTCCCTGAATTGCCGGAATATGGACAATTTTTCCATATACATATATTTCGGGTAAGCCATCCACTGCTTCGAGGCCCGTGGCCAGGGGTGCAAAATACAGGCTGAACCTGTCGGCCCTGTCGCTGGCGGCAGAAGTAAAATTATATGCCGGGCTGACAGAAAGATCCGTTACAATTCCTGTGATTTTATCTTTCAGATAAATATTTCTGCCTGTTCCCAGTGTATTTGCCGAAAGCTCAATACTGAAGTATGATGCGGTGTTTTTCACAAAACCCAGTTCTACGGTTTCTGAAGCCAGGTCGGGCAGGGTATTAACTGAAAGGTAATTTCCGCCTGAAAACGAATAAAACATAGGAGCAAATCCGCTCATAAATTTTGAATCAAAATCCGGGTCAAAACCTGCTGTGGCAGAGTAATCCGATCGGAGAATGGTTTCCTGTGCGCTGCTTTTATCACTGTCGCGGGCGGTTAGAACAAGAAATCCTGCGGAACCTGATTTGAGCCAGTTGGTCGCAGCATTGTGTACCCTTGCATCGGCAGGAATTTTCAGGGTGCCCGTGAACGATTCATTCGCATAAACCATAAATCCATTCATAGCAGGAATAATATTGTTGTAATCCAAAGTTACATCTTTATAACTGCGATACTCCTCGACCCATATTTTGGCATTAGCACCTAGGTTTGTCTTTGTCCAGCTTCCGGTACTCCAGTTTATTGCGCTTGAGAATGGATTGCCGACCAGGCTCCAGCCTGCGTATGCGCGTCCTGCCGTATGTGTTAGTCCGCTCATTGTTACATCCGAGGCATTTAATACACCCGAGAATGCTTTTACTTCCGTTTTCTGGTACGCTACCATATACCCTTTGCCGGGAACGAACGAAGTAATGTTGTTTCCGGAAATCCTCTGGTTTAACCAGTTATCGCTTGCCGCGGATTCGCTCCAGGCATAAAAGTCATAATCGTTACCGGTACCGGAAGGCGTCCATACTCCGCTAACTGACTGACTGGCAACCGGCGATGAAAGAAAATGCCAGCCATCATTCCACTCCGTCCAGGAAGCTGCCGTAACCTGGCGCTCGACGGTTGCCTGCACTGCTGCTGTACTTTGAATCAAAGAGCCATATCCGGTGGCATCGCTTTTCAGTACCAGTTTATCTGCGCCGGCTGAATTTGTAAGTACGCCGCTAACCGTAACCGGGGTTTTAACGGCAATGCTTATTCCCCCGCTGTTCGAAATAGTGAGGTTATTGAAATTGGAAAGACTGCTGCCGGAAATGGAGCAGGCAGTTCCCGATCCCGACATAGTAACCGTTTCACTTCCTTTTGTATACGTTCCGTTATTGATAAAATTTCCGTTGCTGATTTCAATCGTGGCCACACCTGTAACAGCCATGCTGCCTCCCGGTGTGATTTCAATACCCTGGGCATGCGGAAGGAATGGAAGAAGTATCAGGAAGGCTACAAGGTTAATTGCCTGTATCCGTAAGATTATTGATTTCATAGTCGTTGGTTTATTTCCAAACTCTATTTCGTGTACTCTAACCGACTACCTATCATATTTCGCTGGTAATGAAAATCCACCTCCAGGGCTCCGGCCAGTCCAGCAAAAGTATCTGCAGCGTGGTCGCCATCCCTGAAAACCCTGCAGATAAGCATGCTTGATATTGTTTTCCCTGTTCCGTCGATTTCGCCAAAGGGCGTGAGGTACTGCCGTGATTTAACCAATACCTCCGATGGAACTGAAGTTGTACCATAAAGGATAATGTAGGGGCCAAAAGTCTCCCCTATATTGGTCCAGGTATATTGCAATCCCCACCTGGGAACTGTAGGGCCTGTAGCTCCGTTTTCTGAGGGCGCCCAATGAATATGTGGGCGGATCCCGGTTCCTTCGTCCCAGTCGTGTGGTAATTGAACCACAAAATACATTTCGTCGAGCCCAGTGGCTCTAAACCAATTTATATAAGGTACAAATTCGCTTGTGCCATAAGGAAAGGCTGAAAATTCAGGCAGTATTTTACCTTTCGAAGGCTCCGATAAAGGCACCCTTAAATCATCCCAAACGGTTGCTGCATTATCCATTCTCAATGTTCCATCAGCTTCAATTGCCAGGTTAGTATTGATTTTAACCTCCTGGCTCATCAGGTTGTAAGAGAGAGTAGCCAGGAATAACAGGGTGAATATTCTTTTCATTGTTTGGAAGTTTGTTTTGCTTGCGATTGGATACCGGGAAAAAGTCCTGATATACTATTATATTTCAGTAAGCGGGAAAAGTAACAGCCAATTGCTGATATAATTGCAAAACCTGTGATTTTTGTAAAAATATTTTACACTTATCCTGTTTTCAGCAGCATGGTGGCGGGCACAAACCCAACAACTAAATACTGCCTGTTTGCCTTTCTGTTGAACCCAAATTACGCACTAGCGTAATCGATTAACCAAATATATTGTATTTCTATGGAAGATCATTGAAATACAATGATTTGCTAAATCGGGGTTAACCCAACTAACGCAAATTGTTCGACTTTGTCACCAATTGCGTAATTTGGGTTGAATTATTAAAAAACAGTTCGGCAAACGTGCAATCTGAAAATACAACAGCCGTTTTTGCACTTCCCCTCTTTCGCCCTGTAGTACTATGTGGAATAAGAATTTCCTTCGGATATTCACTTTATTTGATTTTTGAAAAAGCAAAAGGAGGACACAACAAAGATCCTCCTTTTTTTAGCCCAGACACATAGGCTGAGTCGCACGAGTTAATACAAGCTACACATTACTAATTCAAAACAAAACATTCTTATATTCCTTTCGATCCTCCGATCAGTATCCTTTAAATTCAGTTAAAGACGGGTTCCTCTTCCTGTCTCCCTGTTATCCGGTTAGTAAACAACAAACCCCTTTTTCATCCCGCCAATTTTAAATCCAATCAATTAGAGGTCACGGACCTCTCTGTCATAATCAAACCTTGTGTATCCGGCAGCAATAAGGTGAACATTCTTTGCATAATCGGATGGATCGTAATCTTTGGTTTGGATGCTGTGAACATAGTCTTGATATACTATATATTTCACTAAGTGGATAAAGTAATTGCTGAATGATGCATTTTTTACAAATATCGCATTTTATGTAAATTTATTTTACATTTTATGACAACACAGGGAACGCTGATCCTGGTTTAATCCTTTCAAAAATCAGCGGCATACCTGCTTTAATGTTGATTTTAAAAGAGTTATTTGGGTAATCGGGCAATCTGAAAACAGAAGCCTGCTTTTTATCGTTTTCCATCTTTCGCCCGGCCGTATACAATGGAACAGAAATTTGTTTTTTCGATCTGCAATTCATTTGATTGCTACAAAAAAACGGAAGAGGGAAACATGGAATCAGGCGGATACCAATCATATGAGTAGGGTCAGGTTCAGATGAAGGAATAATTTTTGAATGGTTTAAATGGTTTTGCCCTTGTTGCAGCATTTGTAAAACAGGGGCGAGTTCCTGCCGGGTGAATAGTGCCGGGTTGATTTAAGAAACACCATGACGTATCAGGAAGAGAAACCGGAATGCAGGAATATGCCAAAATGCCCGCTTATTTCAGAAAAGCGGAGCAGGCAATTTTTCCAGCAGAAGCTAAAAACCTATGTAAGGCCCGGCGACAAACCAGAATTTAAAATTAATTTACTTGTCAGATCCAGGATTTATTTGAGGATTTTAAATGTGGCTTTCTCTGATTATCAGAATCATAATTTAAAGTCTGGGAGCATGCAGGTGATCCTGAAGAACATATATTGCGAATTATCTGCAGTTTTTTTTTGCAGAATAAATACAATATCGTACACATTCCAGGAACAATCTCACATGAATTTACAGGGAAATATCGTTTGTATTTCAGGGATGTGAGTAAATTACTTAGAAATGCGACAATCATTGATTTTCCGTTAAGCCATGATTGTCAGATGTTTAAAAACAGCTTTTACAAACTCTTTTGTGCCGGGAGGCGGACATTAAAAAAAATTATTCATCTTTGCTAAAAAAAAATCAGGTATAATGCGAATTTTATTAAATAATCCATATCTTTGCCTCCCTGCCGAATTTTCTGTAAATTAAAAAGCAATTTCAACTATGAAAAAATATTTTAATATATTTAAACCATTAATGGTTTTTGCTCTGGTATTCGCTCTTCATGCAGTCACTTTATCGCAACCGCCTCCACCGCCGCCCAGTATAGGGCACGGTGCAACCGGCAATAATCCTCCCGGAGCAGGAGCTCCCATCGGCGAAGGCATGTTTTTACTTATCGGTCTGGCCGGTCTTTACGGAGGACGTAAAGTATATGATCTAAGGAAATCATTAAAAAATAAAGAAGCGTAGTCCGCTCATCCGCTAAAGCGAAAAATCTGATTTCTGCTTGCTTCCTGAAAATTGATCCCCGGATTCCATTCCCTCATTTTAAAGAAAGTGTTCTCCGGTTAAAGAAAGTATTCTCCGGCGATATCACATCTTTTACAACCCCTTAAACCAAGTTCTTATCAATATGCGCAGGCTCAGGGGTTGAGAACCCGCACAGAATGATTGTTCCGAAAGCACGCCCGTATTTAATCTGTTAAGCACCCCGGACACCTGCAGATAATTTACCTTGCACTACAACCAACAGGCAGGCATTGAAGCAGGTCCGAAGGCCAGCCATAAAAGTCCTCATTCCATTAACTATTATATTACTTTTGTACTTTACACAGGTTGAAAAATCTGTGTGGCAACAAGCCAGGGAAAGCATATGAAAAAGCCATTCATTATTTTCTTTCTTTTTTTTACCGGAGGCACATACCTGTTTTCGCAGGATGCACCAACATTGGCACCGCTTAATCCCGATTTCGTCCGTTTTATGGCAAAGCTGAAAAGCGGGGAAACATCTTCACCAAATACCGCAGAATTTGGAACAGGCGCCATGCCCCCTCCGGTAAAGGTTAATTTCGACAATTACCTGAAAAAAAACAGGCTGAAATCCGCCACTTTTGCAACGGTTTATGATATGCGGACTACCGGTTTGCTCACATCCGTAAAAGGACAAACCAATAATGCCTGCTGGGCCTTTGCAACCATGGCCTCGGTTGAATCCCAATGGCTTAAATTGGGATATGGTTCTTACGACTTATCCGAAAATAACCTGAAATACTGCCATGGATTTGTTGAATCCAGGAACACTTATGGCAACCACTTTATGTCAACAGCCTATTTTGCCCTTCGCTCAGGACCTTTAACCGAAGCCGATGATCCGAATTCAACAAGCAGTTCCTGCCCGACCGATAAAACGCCTTTGGCTTACATAACCGATGCCCGCTACCTTCCTAACGACAGGAACACCATTAAACAGGCTATCCTCGA
>JBBQSY010000161.1:0-6289 GCA_038213495.1 Bacteroidales bacterium | reverse complement strand
GCGGAGGCATTTCTGCGAATCAGCCACACGCGTCCATTTAGCAGGTTCGTTGCCCAGAAACCAATCTTTAAACTGGTTCATTCCTGCATTGGTAAACATTAAAGTGGGGTCATTTTTTACCACCATCGGAGCCGACGGAACTATATGGTGTTGTTTTGACGTAAAGAAATCAAGAAAAGTACGGCGTATTTCGGTGCTGGTCATCATTAAAGGTAATTATTGTAGTTTAAAAGCGATTAATTAGGATGTGGTCTATTTAATTGTATCTTAGTGGTTTAAAAGCCTTGAGGTAAAGGCAAACTTTTATAAAATCATGCTTTTAACAAATGTTCACAATACAAAAGACTGCAAATTTAAGTTAAATAATTATTTTTGCCGTTACCGGATTGAAAGTAGAGGGGGATTTTATTGAAAATTGAGGAAATAAGGTTGATACTTGAAACATAGTAACCTTGAAGCCCAGTAATTGTGTAAATTCGAAACTATTTTTCCCCTAACCCCTAACACCAAATCCCTAACTCCTTAAAAGAAGAATGGCCAAATACAAATACCAGTTTAATACTAAGTCGCTGAAGATCGAGAAGGTTCAGGTGACTTTAACAGAACGATTGAAAAGGCTTGCCGGATCAATGGCTTTCGGCCTGGTATTCGGAACCATGGTTATTGTGCTTGCCTATAATTTTGTCAGGTCGCCACGCGAAAAAGTGCTGCAGAATGAGCTTGAACAATACAAACTGCAGTATACAATTATGAATAACCGGATGGACAAAGTGCAGAAAGTGCTTGCAGATGTCCAGGATCGCGATGATAATATTTACAGGGTAATTTTCGAGGCTGAACCTATTCCATCCGAAATTCGGAAAGCAGGTTTTGGCGGCGTCGACAGGTACGAACATCTTGAAGGGCTCGCCAATTCGCAGATTGTTATCAACACGGCCAAAAGGCTCGACGAAATAACCAGCCAGCTGGTAGTCCAGAGTAAATCATACGACCAGGTATTCAAAATGGCCAAAGACAAGGAGAAACTGATTGCCAGTATTCCGGCCATTCAACCTGTTGATTTTCATGATTTGCGACGCATCGGATCACTATTCGGATACCGCACCGATCCTTTTTATAAAGTGATAAAGTTCCACGAAGGCATTGATTTTACTGCTGCAGTAGGCACTCCCATTTATGCGACCGGCGATGGTGTTATTGCCTTAGCTGAATATAACAGCGGCGGGTATGGAAATGAAATTATCATTAACCATGGTTTTAGTTACGAAACCAGGTATGCTCATCTTTCGAAAATAAAAGTTAAAAACGGCCAGCGTGTAAAACGCGGTGAAATTATCGGATTAATGGGGAACACAGGAAAGTCAACGGCTCCTCACCTGCATTACGAAGTGCTTAAAGCCGGTGTGCCGATGAATCCTATTTATTTCTTCTTCAACGATATAACTCCTGCCGAATACCAGGCTATGCTCGAATTATCATCAAAACCATCGCAGACGCTGGATTAAAAGATCAAAGCTTCGCATTCAAAGGTTCAATGCTTCGCATTCAAAGGTTCAATGCTTCGCATTCAAAGGTTCAATGCTTCGCGTTCAATATTATCTGAATTCGTATCTGAGAATTATCTAACTTTGAACGCCGCAGGCACTTTAACGCGCAGCATTGAACGCCGCAGGCAATTGAACTCGCAGCATTGAACGCCGCAGGCAATTGAACTCGCAGCATTGAACGCGCAGCATTGAACGCCGCAGGCACTTGAACGCGCAGCATTGAACGCCGCAGGCATTGAACGCCGCAGGCAATTGAACGCCACAGGCTTTGAACGCGCAGCATTGAACGCCGCAGGCAATTGAACGCCGCAGGCTTTGAACGCGCAGCATTGAACGCCGCAGGCAATTGAACGCCGCAGGTATTTTAACACTTGAACAAAAAGAACAAATATATTTTATGGTTCTCAGAACAAAACCCATCGGAAAACTCTACTACCGCATCGGCGAGGTGGCTGAAATGTTTAAGGTAAATACATCGCTGATCAGGTATTACGAGAAAGAATTCGATATTATTAAACCGCATCGCAACAAAAAAGGCAACCGGCTTTTTACACAGAACGATGTCGATCATTTTCATGCCATATTTCACCTGATCAAGGAGAAGGGTTACACGCTTGATGGAGCAAAACTGAAACTAAGGGAAAAACGTACGCCGGTCAATGCCCCGGAGCAGGATGTTCTGAATTCATTGCTGCGTATGAAAAGATTTTTACTGGAACTGAGGGAACAGCTATAGGTAAAGATCAGAAATACGTTTTCTCAACCAGAAATTCCGTAACATATTCATATACACCTTCCTCGAGTGTGTAAAATGGTGCCGGGTAGCGTGCAACCTTTGTAAGTTTGGATATATCAGCTTCTGTGAAATACTGGTATTTTTCGCGGATATCCAAAGGGGTATCAATAAATTCAATTTTTTCGGGGATTTCGAGTGCTTTAAAAACCGCTTTAGCAAGATGAAGAAAAGGACGTGCATTGCCTGTTCCCAGGTTGTAAAGTCCTGATTGAGGCTTTTCGTGCATCATGAAATACAGGATATCTACTACATCTTTTACATAGACAAAATCACGCAGTTGCATTCCATTCGCAAATCCAGAGCGGTGCGAGCGAAAGAGTTTTACTTCGCCTGTTTCGTTTATCTGTCTGAATGCGTGTAAGATGACTGAAGCCATACGCCCTTTGTGGTATTCGTTGGGGCCGTATACATTAAAAAATTTCATCCCGGCCCAAAAAGGAGGCGACTTTTTCTGCTTCAGCACCCATATATCAAAGTCATTTTTCGATTCGCCATACGGATTTAGAGGTCTGAGGCTTTCAACAATGGAGTGATCATCGGAATAACCATGCTCGCCCATGCCGTAAGTCGCAGCCGAAGATGCATAGATAAGCGGGATAGCGTATTTCGAACACACTTCCCAAACCTGCTTGGAATAGTTAAGATTCAGCCGGTTGAAGATTTCTACATCAAATTCGGTGGTATCGGTGCGGGCGCCCAGGTGAAAAACGGAATCTACTTCGCTGTTGTGTTTCTGAAGCCAGTTGATAAATTCATCTCGGTGCACATGCCCTGCTATGGATTTATGATCCAGGTTATGGTTTTTCAGCGGATTGCTGAAATCATCGACTACAATAATATTGGTTAACCCCTTGTTATTGAGTTTGTTGGTCATGCAGCTGCCAATAAATCCGGCTGCTCCCGTTACTACTGTGTATTTCATAATAGTATTATTTTCCTGATACAAAGGTAAATGAATAGGTTTAATTTTATTTAATGCAAATTCTAAACCTTACGATAAAAGCTCTTTTATCCGGGTTTGAAAACCGAAACCCTGAATCAATTCCATTTATACCAAACATAGTAAATCCTAGTCAATTTCTACCTCACTTAAAAGGAACCAGGTTTTCTTTGCCTCGCCTGGTAGCGCTTGAGAGCAGGTGCGGGTATTGGTCACCTTTATTCGGATAAACTGCGTTCGAAGGTTGTCGAAATCACGCGAAAGCATTACCGCTCCGTCGGGGAGAGCAATTTCTGTTTCTGCCGGATAGTATATGGTTAATAATTTGTAGTTTATGCTGTCATTGGAAGAATAAAATTCAATGGATTGCGGAAGACTTATGCAGGCCGAATGTAGCTGAAGTACATCAAGAGCCAGCGTTTTCACTTGTTTCACCTCACCAAGGTCTATAGTTACTTCAAAATCATTTCCCTGGAAACCCATCCATTGATTATTTCCGGGATTGGACGATCCGATCAACCCGTCGAACAAGCCTGATATTCCTGTGCCGGGATATTTCGGGTTGGGTTGGCTTGTAAGGGTTGCCTTTTTGAGTCCCCGTACAAATGTGTAAATACGGCTCAGTGTCTGGCTGGAATAGCCTCCTGAAATGGCAACAGCGTTAAGCGCACAATTCTTACTGATAGTAAACGGAGAAGTGTATTTTTTTGACGAAACGCCAGGTGTTGATCCATCCAGGGTGTAATAGATTTTGGCACCCTGCCCGTTGGTCGAAAGTTCAATTTGCTGCGGACCGGAAAATGACCCTTCAGCCAGGGTACACCAGGGTTTGGGTACATACCGGCCTGGTTTGGGTGAAGATGATTTTGAGATAAAAGCTTCATAAACAGGTTTTCCAATCCATTCCTCAGGCGTTTTCAGCCCAAGAATGCGTGCTATTGTAGGTGAAGTGTTGATGTTATCATTGGGCGCATCAAGCAGTACATTCTGTTTAACACCCTGCCCTGAAATGATCCATGGAACTTCAAGTTCTGTCGTGCTTTCGCCACCATGGCTGTAACCTGATCCCCCGCAATCGGAAGTTATTATAAGGGTTGTATTCTGCGACATTTTCATTTCCTGCAATCCGGCAACTAATTTGCCGATCTCGGTATCAATTTCACTGATTGCCTGGTAATACTCTTTTGACGTAAAGCCTTTACTTTGCCCGGTTTTATCAGCCAGCCCGTAATAAAGGAATGTAAACAACGGTTTATCATTCCGGATATAATTCAATGCCACGGAAGTAATCATGACTTGCCCCTGTATGTATTGCTCTTTACTTAGCAATTTCTTATTTACATACGTGCCAAGCCAATCCCAGTCGTAAAACATGGCGCTGGCGGCTCCACGCTTCTGTTTGCGGATAAGAGTAAAAATTGATGGGAAATAACCATCCGCATCTTTTCCGGTAGGCTCAAATCCAGGGTTGGACAGGCTCCAGTTGTTTGATGTTACTCCATGTTGCTCGGGACCGGCTCCTGACAAAACAGAAGCCCAGTTGGGTGCACTTAGCGTGGGCATAACTCCGCGAGTTTTCAGTGAAATTGCTCCCTTGCTGATAAGTGTATTTATCGAAGGCGTGTTTGCATATTGAAATGCTTCCGCCGAAATGCCGCCGATTCCGACCAGAATCACCCGTTTTGTCGGGTCCTGCTGGGCCGTAACCTGTTGAAAAAGAAAAAGAAAGCTGGCAAAGAAAGCCAGTTGTTTTAATAATTGCATATGGGATTTAATGTTAAGCTAAAGATAAAGAATTTCGAATCATTTATTGAAGAATCCGGATACAAATAATTCAGGGCTTGTAAATTTAAACTCGTCTTGAAAAGTGAAAAAAGTTATTCAGTGTTTTCCCCGAGCAGGCCGGTAATCTTTTCCCAGGCTTTTTTGGTATTCTGAAATGTGTCAAAATGTCTTTTTACGTTTTTATCGTAATAAGCCAATTCAATGTGTAATTGTTCGAATTTCTGCGTATCAAAATACTTACATAATTTGGGAATTGTGACCTCCAGCTTTGATTTCATATCAGCGATAATGGTATCGTAATTTTCGCGCTGTGTAATGTACATGAGTAATGGTTTGTAGCGTATCCAGCCAATGGTTGCGTTTATAAACCTGTTTTTTACTGAGGTTGTTTTCGCATCGATAGGAAAAAATTGTACGGGAAGCACCCCGTTAAGCAGGTGATTATAAGTTGAAAATCCATCGTGGAATGCATAGCATGGCACTTTTAATACTTTTAAATCGGTAAGACAAGTGCTCATGAAAGTATCTTCTCCTCTTGCCCCGGGCGGATTAAAAAAGGGTGGAAATTTATTCCCTCTCCGGAAATTAAAGCAAATATTTGCTCCTGAAATAAATTTCATACCATTGATTTCTCCAACTTCCTTTACGGTGGCTTTCCTCACAATGTCCTGATCACCGTATGTAATTCCGTTATTAGCAATAATATTTGTTTTTACATTTTCCCAGGAAATTATATCATTACTTATTGTTTCGATAAATAATTTAAAATCATTTTCTGTAAGATCCTGGTTGAATTCCAAAGCAGGAATCGGCGAAATATAACCGCAATGATGCCCGTGTGTAATATCAACATCATCATTAAATTTCAAATGAGTGCCGATAATTCTTTGCCCGGTCCAGGTCACAATTTTATATTCATCTCTGAAAACAGCTAATGGATATTCATCATCATCAAGGAATATCAGTTTATCCACTTTATGTTTCATTGCGAAATATAATACTGAATTTCTCTTTTTTGCATAACCTTCTCCAAAAATCAACCTGGCTTCTTTGGCATCAACTTTTCCTGTAGAAGTTATTTCGTCAATCTCTTCATTTATTAGTTTATCCCCGATAAAGGTTATTGAATCAATTAATTCAATTAATAAAGGATCAATGTTTTTATAATCTTTTATTACAGTGTTCTGATATTTCAGATCATACGCAACAAAAAGATGCAGG
>JBBQSY010000160.1:0-6330 GCA_038213495.1 Bacteroidales bacterium | reverse complement strand
TTCTAAAAAATACTTTAGTTCTTCTATTATGCTTACATTTGCTTCTACCATTGAGTTTTGTATTTAGTCACTACAAAGAACTGTAGAAATATCGTTCAAACTCAATGGTTCCTTTTTTCTTAACTAAATGACATTGCCCTTCAGGGGTTGGGGGTGCGGTGGCAAGACGAAACAAAATAGTTTGCTTTTATACATAGAACTAGCCATAAAGGTATATTTACAGCTAAACTTACGGCACCCGGAACCCGGCATTGCTCGCACTGAACATAGCACCAAGCAATCAGTACTAAGCACAACTCACTATGCCCTTTTAGAAAATCAATGCATAGGAAATCTTAACCAGGAAATCATTTTGCGGATGAGCCTTGCTTAACTCATCGGTATATTTATTGAACATGAATTTTCCCTCGGAGCCATCGGTGGTTTTCCCCTGCGACCAAACCAGGAAAAACGTTGAGCCGGGTTTATATTCCCACCTGAATACCAGGTTGGAGCGGTATTGAAGAAAATGGAAATTGGGATCATCGAAAGTATAATCTGTTCCATTGCCGTCCATATCAACCCTGTAGATGGCAGACTCCGTATCCGGCTTAATTTCACTTTGGGTAAATTCGTGAAACCGGTCAGTATATACTGCTGCTGTTGAATTGGTAATAGTTTTAAAATGGGAGTAATGACCCGAGAAAAAGAAAGGTTGCCCATAATATTGTATCGACATGTCAGGAGTTATACCCACGTTAACACGAGCCGACAGCGACAATTGCTCACTGTTGAGCCGGGCCATGATGTATTTATCCGGCCCGTTTCCTTCGATGGTGGTTACATATTGCAGATTATCCTGAGAAACGGAATAGGATGGGGATAGTGAAACAGAAACCGTGTTTACGGGTTTATAGGTGAATGACATTTCGGTCAGAAACATGTTCGAATTATCATATTTGCTCCAGCGGTTCATCAGGAAGAGCTCCATTTGCAGTTTTTTTCTTTGATCGCTGTTTACTCCGATCCGGTAATTAAAACTCCCCGGTGATTCAAGCATCGGACCTCCCCTCAGATCGCTGGAGGATAATGAGCTGCCCTGCAGGTTGAATCCTGAAAAGATGGAATAATAATTTTTAAACTGAAGATGACCGTTCATTTCAAGACCTTTATGTACATTCTGGCCGGCAAAGTTCCATACGGTATAAAAGTCGCCGCCAAAATTAAAAGAATTATAGAAATACTTTGGTTTCCATTCGTTATATCCCATCCAGAATACCTGCTGAATATTATCAGACTGCTGCATAAATCCAATGTCATTAAAATCGAGTCCCGGCGATGACCATGTTATCCACGAAAGCATTCTGAGGTGTCCGCCGCCGAACTTTCCGAATTCGAGTGTTCCCCCGTGCCCGCTAAGGCCGGTTCGTGCACTGTCGACCTTTAAATGCGATGCGTCGGGGCGTTGAAAGTTGTGTGTTGCGCTGGTCTGCAATTCGGTTATAGCTTCGGTGGAGCCATATATGCTGCTGAAAATTCCCCTGAATGTGAAAAAATAATTTTTGTCTTTCCAGTAGCGTATCATATTTACTCCGCCGGTATATGCTGATGCGGGGAGGGTGATAAAATTTTCATGGTTTATATCCCGGTTTGTAGCCGTAAATATACCACCCACAACAGTGTTTCCCTTGTCGATATCCTGTTCGATCCTGGCAACCATATAGTTTGTGAAAGGTTCAGCCGGGTATTTTCTTCGGACCCCCGAAACGTCAATTTCTGCATTTTCGCGCTGGGTAAACGATTCCATTAATCCTATTGAAGTTCCTCTACGTGTTTTACCCGATAGCTTGAATGCCCCGAGAATATGTGTATTATCAGGAACTTTAGCGTATTCACCGTCGTTCAGGTCAGGCGAAAAATGGGGGGAACGGCCGATACGGCGCGAATAAAACATCCCGGTGCTTGAGCCGTCGCCATTACCCGAGGTCATCCTGAAATTAAAAATGTTTCGTCCTTCAATAAAAAATGGTCTTTTCTCCGGGAAAAAGGATTCAAATGCCGAAAGATTCACCTGGGATGGATCCGCTTCCACTTGGCCGAAATCAGGATTTACCGTCATATTCAAAGTCAAGTCATTGGTGATGGCAATTTTTCCATCAATTCCGGCTGAGAAAGATTGTGCTTTCCCTGTTGCAAATGGATTGCCTTCTTCTTTCTCGGAACGTGTCAGCTTTCCAAGGGTAAAAGGGAATAACTCTATGTCCTTTTTTGGCGAGATATTGCTGATGCCTTCCAGAACCCCGAAATCACTTACAGTTTTGTTAGCGCTTTTATGCAGTGGTTTCCATAGTGATAATTCGCTCTTGCGGAAAACATAACGGGCAACATCAATACCCCATTGGTACGTATTTTTCTTTGTAAACCGGAGTTGTGAAAGAGGTATCCGCATTTCGGCATTCCAGCCTTCGGCATCGGAGCTTGTTTTTACATACCATATCGGGTCCCAGCTATCGTCCGTGTTATTGTCGTTGGTAAAGATCATATCCATCTTTGAACCGGCAGCAGTAACATTAAACCCAAAGGCGGTAAGTTTATCTTCATAACTGTCGATTACTATTCCGGCCCAGTCGCCATCACCTGCATCGCGCCGCGAGAGACGCTTATTGATTTTATCAGGTTCGGTGTCGTAGGCTTTAATGGCAACATACAGATTATTATCATCATAGGTTATGGCAAAGGATGTTTTCTGACTCGGGAGCGAATCTTCATACGGTTCGAACTGCGTGAAATTTCCATCCCAGGTAGCCATTTGCCAGCATTCATCATCAAATTTACCATCAATTACCGGAGGATCTGAGGATAACTTCTGTGAGGTATAGGTTTTGTTCTGCGCCGAAGCGACTAAAGGAAAGAGTATGATTATCAGAAAAGCAATTTTCCTTAACATAAAATTGATTTTACTTATGACGTTTATTGCACTAAAATGTTACAAAATTAAGTGCATTACATCATTTTTTTTCAACTGTCGGCATTAAGTTCCCCCGCTAATATGTCAACCGCGCACTAAACCCGTTAACCTGTACTATATAATCGATCAAAATTTGGTTTTCGTGGAAAATAGATGAGCTTTCAGAAATTAATCTTACTATACGATACTCCGAAACAACAGGTTTACATCATAAAAACAGTTTCTGAAAGTATTGATTGCCTCTTCGGGAGAGGTTCTTCCTACTATACTATTCTCCTGAAAATGATTCACTTATGTGGTGGAGTTTTTACTCACACAGATATTTAATAGCTCAAAGAAGCCTTGTATTGAATAATTGAAAAAGATTTGATGAAATGCTGCAGATTTTACTGGTGTATCTCACAAATTCCTT
This sequence comes from Bacteroidales bacterium, assembly GCA_038213495.1. GTDB lineage: Bacteria > Bacteroidota > Bacteroidia > Bacteroidales > UBA4417 > UBA4417. The sequence continues at coordinate 2,971 of JBBQSY010000160.1, read as the reverse complement.
AAGAAGGCCAGCCGATATAACAAAAAGGCCTGAGACTGATTTTCCAAAGGTTAGAAAACAACCAGGTACGAAATCTTAAGCATAAAGTCGTTTCGCGGATGTGTATTCCAAAGGTCTACAACATACTGACCTAGCAGGTTTTCTCCGTTTTCTTCGAGGTTGGTGCGTCCCTGCGACCATACCAGGTAAAGCGACGATCCGGTTTTATATTCCCAGCGAAAAACCATATTCGACTTAAATTGCAGAAAATGAAAATCCGGTTTGTAGAACCCGTAATCGTCTACTCCGTCGTGATTCTCATCTATCATGTATGCATTCCAGGATTCATTGTACGATATTTCGTCGGAACTGAACTGATGATACCTGCCACTTAGCTCAACAGTTTGCGGATTGGTAATTCTCTTATAATTATTAAATTTCCCTGCAAAAATATAAGGCTGCGCATAGTATTGCAACGAAAGCTCCGGGGTAAAACTTACATTAATACGCAACGAAAAGTCAAAGACCTTGCGGCTGAGGCTGGCCATAATATAGCGGGGTTCGTTGTTAAAGGATGAAGCGTCAACAAACTGAAGCAGGTTGAAACCCGATGTATACTGGGGGATGAGCGAAAAATACAAAGTGTTGACAGGTTTGTACGTAAATTCGAGGCTGTATTTATGGCTGTTGTAATACCCTTGCTGACCAAAATAATGCGAGGTCGAAATTCTGAGAACCAGTTTTTTGCGGCTGTCGGTTTCGGTAAAAGCGCTGAAACTTGCTACCGGCGGTAAAAGCAAGGCCGGGCCGCCCCAAAGTTCGCCCCGTGCAAGTGTGCTTCCGGCATAATTGAAACCTGTGCCCGAAGTGATATAGTTTTTAAACTGTCCGTTTGCATTTATATCGATCCCTTTGTTGGTGTTCTCCCCACCAAAATCCCAGGTTATATATTCGGTAAAGTTTGCGGATGCCCATCTGAAAGCTCCGAAGGGTTTGAATTTCCGGTAGCGCAGCCAGAAAAGTTGCTGTATTTCATCAGCCTGCTTCAGGTACCCTGCATCATTAAAATCCAGACCTGGCGAACGAAGAGTGAGGTAACTGAGATATTGCCAGCTTCCGGTGCCGGTTTTACCAAATTCAAGGGTTCCGCCATACCCGCTTAAGGTAGTTCGGGTTGGGTCGTAGGTAACATGGTTATTATCCGGCCTCTGATAATACCTGGCCGGTGAAAGCTGTAATTTTTTAATGGCTTGTTCAGAACCGGAAATCGACGAAAATACAGCCCGGCCCGAAAGGTAGTAGGTTTTGTTTTTCCAGAAATGGATGGCATTAAGGCCTCCTGTATAGGCGGCATCCGGGAGAAATTGAAGTTGAGGCTCTTTTATTGATCTGTTGGTAGCCGTAAATATACCGCCTACCGAAGTGGTTCCTTTGTTGAAATCCTGCGAAATCCGTGCTATAAGGTAATTGGTAAACGGCTCAACCCCTGTTTTATGGCGGATGCCGGCGGAATCGATGCTTGCTTTTTCGTTTTGGGTAACCGATTCAATAATACCAATTGAAAACCCTTTACGTGTTTTTCCTGATAATTTGAAGGAGCCCAGGATTGTAGTTTGCTCAGGTGCCGAAACATAAACGCCCGAATCGGGACTTAGCGTGTAATGAGGGGTCCGCCCGATGCGGCGCGAATAAAACAGCATATTCATATTATTATCGCTGTCGACCCCGGTAAGTTTAAAATTAAAAATATTCTTTCCTTCAACAAAAAAAGGTCTTTTCTCGGGATAAAAAGTTTCGAATGCTGTAAGGTTAACAACTGAAGGATCCGCTTCAACCTGGCCAAAATCAGGATTAATAGTGAAATTTAGCGTGAGGTCATTGGTAACGGCAACTTTTCCGTCGATCCCAGCGGTACCTCTGTACTTTCTCCCGGTCTGAAAAGGATTTCCTTCTTCTTTTTTATCGTAGGTAGCTTTTACATAGGTATAGGAGAGCAATTCGAGGTCGCGCCTGGGAGTAAGTCCATCGAGGCCCTGCAACCTGCCAAACAGGCTCACAAGCCCAGGTGCTGTCAACGGAACAGGCTGCCAGAACGAAAGTTCCTGCCTGCGGTATATGTACCGGAAAATATTGAGTCCCCAGGTATGCTGATCCATTTTGGCAAAACGCAGCTGCGACAGCGGAATACGCATTTCGGCTATCCATCCAAGCGCATCAATACTGGTGGCGGTATAATAAACGGCTTCCCAGTTGGCGTCATTCTGGTTGTCGTTAACCAGCATAAAATCGAATTTCACACCGGCAGAGGTAACGCCAAAGGTAAAAGCGGTCTGCTTGTCAGCATAACTGTCGATGGATATGGCCAGCCAGTCGCCGTCGTACTGATCGCGACGCGACAACCTGTTTACAATTTTACCGGGAACTGAATCCAGTGCACGAATTAATACATAAAGGTTGTTGTCGTCGAACAGTATCTTGAATTCAGTATTCTGCGATGGTTTTGCTCCGTCATCCGGGTCGCGCTGAATAAAATCGCCCGACCATTCAACGGCATCCCAGGCCTTTTCGTCACCTCTGCCGTCGATTACAGGCGCGGCATCAGCGATCCTCCGGGTTGCATATGTTTTGGTCTGCGCCTGTATGTCGGTCACGAGGCTAATACTTAAACCCCAAAAAATAAATAGTCGGATAATTTGCATAATAAAAGGGTTCTGACACTATGCGTTAAGCATAATATGGAAAAACTGAAAAGTGGTTGGATTCTATACTTTATCCGAAAATCACGAAAAGGTCATACCGGATGTCGATTTTATTTTTGTGATTTTTTAAAAATCAATTCATGACTTTTTGCTTAGTAATTATTTCAAAATAAGTTCCTCAAATTAATATCTGTTTTAAGTTTATTTTTTTCAACTTTTGCATGATCAAAAGTTGAGTAAAAATCTAGACTTTATAGAATTTCAGTGTATTTCTACGTCAGGTTTTTTGCCAC
>JBBQSY010000159.1:0-6483 GCA_038213495.1 Bacteroidales bacterium | reverse complement strand
CGCATTAAAAAAAGACCCAAGTCTCAAATCCCAAATCTCAAGAACCAAGGCCTACTCTTAAACCCCGCTTGGAATTGGAGATTGGAATTTGGAATTTGAGATTTAATGAATGTGGAAATTTATCCCGTTTTAAGTATAACTATAGTGCGTGTTACAGGCTGGCGTTTTTTGAAAAGTCTTTATTTCTCCATTTTCTAACCAATCAGGAACTTCAAATCCTTTCACTTTAGGATGTTATTGAAAAATAAGCCGGTACAATCTACTGAGCTGGAAAAGCACCGTACCGAATTTAAATTCGGTTGTTCAAATTACCAAAAGGAAAAACTCCCATATCTGCAGTGAAATTCTTTCTTTTTCAAACCGGCAAATTATAAACGCCTTTTACCAGGACTTTTGTGATATCCTGCTGGCCGGTTATTTCGGTATATCCATTGGAAACCTTGCCAATTTCAACTTTCACTTTCCGAAGATAATAAGCCCCGGCACCTGATTTATCAAGTACAAACACATAATAGTCTTTACCGGATTTTAAAATGGCCTCACTGGGTAAGGCATTTGCTGTTTTCTGATCCACTTTTATGCGCGCTTCGATGTATGAGTTATTTACCAGGTTTCCCACATCCTTGCTATTGATTTTTGCCAGGCAGAGGATTGTTTTAGTTTCAGGATTGATGGTTTTGGTAATAGCTGAAAGTCGGGCAGAATGAACCTCTGAAGAGTTACCCAAAGAATTGAACTGAATAGTTTGTCCGGGTTTTAATTTATTGATATCGTTTTCGAAAACCGATAGCTGAAGCTGCAACTGGCTTACATCAATAATTTCGGCCAGGTTCATCTGCTGTTCAACAAATTGTCCCAGCATCATATTAATACCTGTAACCGACCCGCTGATAGGTGAAATTACAGGAAATACCTCGTACAGTTCTCCTTTCTCAATTTTTGAGACATCCAGCTTCAGGAGTTGCAGTCGTAATTTAAGCGACTGGTATTTTGAAACCATAGCCTTGTATTCGCTTTCGATGGCAATAAAATCCTTTTCAGCGCCGATTTTTTCATCCATCAGGCTTTTGCTTCTTTCGTAATCTGATTTTAACCGTTTGAGTTTGGCCGATGTTTCGGTGAATTCCTGTTGTATCACCAAAAGCTCGCTGCTCGAAATCCTGCATATAGTTTGTCCTTTCCGCACATATTCGCCCATAGAACAGTTTATGGATTCGACGATTCCCGATATGGCTGCACTGATACGCGCTTCTCCATTCGGAGAAACCATTATATATCCATTGCAACTGACCTCGTCATCAAAAATTTTAGTGACTATTTCTCCAAACTTCATGCTGTCGCCATCAAATTGCTGCATGGTAACCTGAACCTGGCTATCAGCCTCAGGGGCCGCTTCCTGGTTACTTTTTGATGATCCGCCACATCCTGATGTAACGAAGACTATAATGACAAATAATGCACTTATGACTGTATATTGTTTCATAGTGATATTTTTTACTTAGTTAAATAATTGATTTCAAAAGCCACATTATTATACTTTGAAACATTTTCGTAGTAATCGAGGGTGATTGAAAACGCATTTTCGATACTTTGAACAAATTGAAAATACCCGATCTCGCCCAGGGAAAAACTTCGTTGAGATACGCGTGCAATTTCCTCGCTCAGTTGCCTGCCTGATTCATGGTAATGCTCAATTGGTTCCCTGTATTTCAGCAACTCATTTTTCAGTTCGGCCAACGACGCCTTAAGGGTTATCAATTCGCCGGACTGAGCATTCTGATTCACATCAACGGTTATTTTATTTGCTTTGATCCTGGCATTCTGCTCGCCAAAAAACAAGGGAACAGCAACACCTAAATGAAAACCGCCATAGTTCTTGGATCCGGCAAATGAATTGGTTCCATTAAAATAGCCTACGGTAAGATCAGGAAACAGCTTGTTGCGTTCCACACGGAGCCTGGCATTCTGGTATTCCGTCTGTATTTCACCCAATTGAAAACCAGGGGTTGATTCAGGATTGACCTCCTTAACCGGAACCAGGTCAAGTTCCTGGAAAGGGACCTCGTAAACACTGTCGGATTGAATGAGCGCCTGCAATCTCTCACGGGATGAATCCAGTTCATAGCCAAGGCGAATCATCATTTCGTAAATTTCCTGCCTTTTTGCTTTGGCATTCAGCAGATCAAGACGGCTTACGTCGCCTTTCTGATATTTCGTTTCAATCATGCTGTTGAAATTACTGTACATGCTATCGATTCGCTGATATATCAGCTGCTTGTTTAAAAGGTAAACGATATCAGAATAGGCTTGCGAAACCTGGCGGGTAAGCAGCAGTTCCTGGCGGATGAGTTCTTTTTCGGCCAGCGATATTCCCAGGCCATTCACCTTATTCTGTGCCCCATACACAGTAGGGAAATTGAAGTTCTGCTCCACCCCTATTACTTTTAACGGTTGACCGTTTTCGGCAATATTGTTCTGATCGTAGCTATAATAAACCTTTGTTTTATCAATGGTGAATGCAGTTGGCCTGAGGGCCTGGTTTTCTTTAACTTTAAGGGCATATGCATTGATTTGCTTATTGTTCCGTAATGCAGTGCTTACAGCATCATCAACACTCAGCAGCCTGGTTTGTGAAAACGCCGGAGCGGACGAAAACAGGATAAGTAATCCTATGATCAGTGTTGTCGATTTTCTTTTAAACCGTAATGGCCACAATTGAATTCCTGTCACATTATTAAAAATTTCAAAAAGCAATGGCAATGCTATCATGGTCAGCAAAGTTGAAGTAACTAAACCGCCGATAACCACGGTAGCCAGAGGACGCTGCACTTCAGCTCCTGAACCGTTGGAAATGGCCATCGGCAAAAAACCCAGTGCTGCAGCAGCTGCAGTTAATATAACCGGCCGTAAACGCTCCTTTGTTCCTTTAAGGATAATTTCGCGCATATCTTTCATTCCTCCATGCTGTAATTCTTTTAAATGTTCGATCAATACAATACCGTTTAGCACTGCAATCCCGAATAAGGCTATAAAACCAATTCCTGCCGATACACTGAACGGCATTCCCCGTATCCAGAGAAATAAAACACCCCCGACCGTTGCGAGAGGAACTGCGGTAAAAATCATAACGGCGTCCTTAAAGGATTTAAATGCAAAATGCAGGAAGATGAAAATCAGCAACAAAGCAACCGGAACGGCAAACATCAGCCGGTTGGTAGCGTTTTTCAGATTTTCGAATTGTCCGCCATAAGTGACATAATTGCCCGGAGCCAGGACAATATTTTTATCAATTTTAGCCTGTATATCTTCGACAACCGATTGTAAATCGCGGTTACGCACATTCACACTCACCACTACGCGGCGATGGGTATTATCGCGCGATATTTTTGCCGGTCCCTCGGTAAAAGTGATATCAGCCAGTTCGCTGAGCGGAATCTGCTGCCCGTCGGACAAAGGAACCTGCAGGCTGCGGATATTATCAATATCCTTCCGGCTTTGTTTTTGCAGCCGCACAACCATATCAAAGCGCTTTTCCCCTTCGAAAATAATCCCGGTGGTTTCGCCTCCGAAAGCCGTGGAAAGGTACTTGTTCAAAGTGCGGATATCGAGGCCGTAATAGGCAGTTTTCTTCCTGTTGTATTTCACATTCATTTGTGGAAGACCAGCTGTTTTCTCCAAAATGATATCGGCAGCACCCGGCACATCAGCAATCAGCGTCTTAATCTCAGCAGCCTTTTGATTTAAATAGTTAAGGTCCTCGCCAAATATTTTTACGGCGATATCGGCTCTAACCCCTGTAATCAGTTCGTTGAAACGCATCTCGATGGGTTGCGTGAATTCATATTCAACTCCGGGAATAATCGATAAGGCTTTTTTAAATTTATCTGCCAGATCTTCTTTGTTTTTTGCCGAAACCCATTGATCGCGAGGCTTCAACTTTATGATCATATCAATTTCTTCCATCGACATGGGATCGGTCGGGACTTCGGCAGCACCGATGCGGCAAACGATCTGATCGACTTCGGGGAATTTATCGATAAGAATGTTTTCCATCCTTGTAGTCATTTCCACTGTTTTTGTAAGCGAAGTGCCCGTTTTCAATACCGGTTGTATTACAAAATCGCCTTCATCAAGTGTGGGTACAAACTCACCGCCCATTCGTGAAAAGACAAATCCGGTGAGCAGCAGTGAGACAAGTGCCGCACCCAGCACAATACGTTTGTGGTTGCACGACCACCGCATGGCAGGAGTGTATGTGCGGTAAGCGAGGTTCATTATCCATTTTGAGGGGTTCCATTTACGTTCTTTTTCAGGTTTCAGGAAAAGCGAGGCTGCGACCGGAAGCCATGTTAATCCAAGAATCATTGCCCCGACCAGTGCAAAACTGAACGATAAGGCCATAGGGCGGAACATCTTACCTTCAACTCCGCTGAGTGATAGTATCGGGATAAAAACGATCAGGATAATAACCTGTCCGAAAACAGCCGAGCTCATCATTCGTGTTGCCCCCTTAAATGTTATTTTATCAATAAGGGCTTGTCGTTCATCTCCCTGCAGCCTGTAATAAGCTGCTTTTCCCGAGGTTATCCGGATGGCAATAAATTCGACAATAATAACGGCCCCGTCGATAATAATTCCAAAGTCGAGGGCACCCAGGCTCATCAGGTTCGCATCGATTCCGAAAATATACATCATCGATATGGTGAACAGCAAAGCCAGCGGGATCATGGAGGCAATTACAAGGGCCGAACGAACATTGCCAAGCAAAATGATGACAATTAATATAACGATAAGGCAACCCAGAACCAGGTTTTCGACAACAGTAAATGATGTCCTGGAAATCAGCTCACTACGCTCAAGAATGGGATTAATAAATACACCTTCAGGAAGATTTTTCTGCACTTCGGCCACCCGCCTTTTTACCTCATTGATCACGAGTTTTGAGTTGGCATCTTTAAGCATCATAACCTGACCGAGTACCTTTTCGCCCTTTCCATTCGCAGTTATTGCCCCGAAGCGGTTGGCATACCCGTATTGTACCGTTGCAATATCTTTCACCAGTACCGGTATCCCTGCTTTGTTTTTCACAACAATATTGGCAATATCATCCAGCGATTTCACCTGCCCGTCGCCACGTATAAAATAGCTCTGGTTGGTTTTTTCGATATAGGATCCGCCCGAAATACTGTTGTTTGATTCGAGTGCATCGAAAACTTCCATTAAAGTGATATCCATACTACGCATCCGCACCGGGTCAATAGCCACCTCGTACTGTTTCAGGTAACCGCCCCAGCTGTTCACTTCAACTACTCCGTTAATTCCTGAAAGCTGCCGTTTTACAATCCAATCCTGTATGGTGCGCAATTCCATCGCTGAATATTTACCTTCATAACCAGGCTTTACATCCAGAATATACTGGTATATTTCGCCAAGTCCTGTGGTAATAGGTCCCATGGAAGGTGTGCCAAATCCTTCGGGAATATTTGCAGAAGCTGCTTTGATCTTTTCAGCAATAAGCTGACGTGGCAAATACGTTCCAATCTGATCATTAAATACAATAGTCACAACCGACAATCCAAATTTGGAAATGGAACGGATTTCAGTAACACCAGGTAAGTTGGCCATTTCCAACTCAACAGGTGCGGTAATAAACTGTTCAATTTCCTGCGTCGATAAGTTGCCCGAAGTGGTAATTACCTGTACCTGGTTATTGGTAATATCAGGAACCGCCCCAACCGGAATCCGCAGTATGGCAAATATCCCAAAAGCCGCAATAGATAAAGTAAAAAGTATGATTATTAATTTATTGCGAATGCTGAAATCGATTATTTTTTCTAACATAGGGCTGTTTTTTTTAATTGATTAAATAAAGAAGAGCTGTATAGCAAGAAGTCTTATTTGAATAATTTTACATTTATACAAAGTTATAATAAATGAAATATCTATCCATATATTATCTGAAGGTTTTTGAAATTAATTCATGATCAGAAATTGCAATTCTCTGATACACTTTACAACTATCCAGAATAAGACTAATTAGGCTAAAAGTTGTACCAAATATAAACTTTACCCATTACAAAGAAATTTAAAGAGGAACCCAAACTCTCAAAAAAAATGACTACTTTTGCAGCCCCTTAGGGGCAAAGTCGTTTTATCACATAATAAACACAAAATTAAATGATTACAGTTTCGGACCTGGCTATACAATTTGGAAAAAGGATATTATTTCAGGATGTTAATATGAAGTTTAATCCAGGCAACTGCTATGGAATTATAGGAGCCAATGGTGCCGGTAAGTCTACTTTCATTAAAATGCTGTCGGGAGAATTGCAAAGCACACGTGGAAATGTATCGTTCGGTGCAGGCGAACGCTTATCAGTGCTGCAGCAGAATCACTCCGAGTATAATGATTTCACAGTTCTCACTACGGTGATGATGGGCCATACAAAATTATGGGCCGTAATGAATGAAAAAGACGCATTG
>JBBQSY010000158.1:0-6756 GCA_038213495.1 Bacteroidales bacterium | reverse complement strand
GAAAATGCCGCCCGGCAAAACGTTGTTCGATCTAGATAAATTCTCTGTTCAGGCTGATTTGTTCAGCGTATTTAGTTGATTATATGATCATTATGCTTCTAAAAATTAATTTTTTGAAAACTTTCGGATGGCAGTGACATTTTTTAATAAATCAGCCATACGAAGCAGGAAAATCAGCCACAAACCATAGGCAATAAATAGCTGCTTTTGAACGCACCTTGCTTACACCCGGTATATTCGACAAGTTCCTGGGAGGCGACTTAACCGCCATGAATGTGCAGGAAATTAAAGGCCTGCACACGTTTATGGAAACAGGCTGTAAAGCGTGCCATGCAGGACCTTTATTGGGTGGAAACATGTTGTAGAAATACCCGTTGTTCGGAACGCATAAGCAACTTACAGGCAGCACCGTTGATGATTTAGGAAAAATGCAGGCTACCAAGAATGAAACTGATAAATACATGTTTAAAGTTCCTTCGCTTCGGAATATAGCCGAAACCTGGCCTTACCTCCATGATGGAAGTGTTAAGAAGCTAGACAAATCTATTCAGATCATGGCTAAAGGACAATTAAATAAAGAGCTGACACCTGCACAAAATGGCGAGATTACCGCATTCCTGAAAACACTTACCGGAGAAGTTCCGGCTGATGCAAAACAAGCACCTGCAATGCATTAATAGTTATATTAATGATACAGAACCTCGCAAGTGAAAATTAAGCGGGGTTCTTTTTTAAATGGCAATCCTGTTCTCAATTTTCAGATAATAATATCTATCCTGTCAATACCTATGTCACTCATTGAAACCGGATCTTCAATTGGTTCCAGATGTGTAAAAACAGTAACAGGGGAATCAAAAAGATCGCGAATATTTTTTTCAATTTTCTCAACTATATCATGGCCTTTCTGGATAGTCATCTGCCCGGGCATCAGTACATGAAGCGAAATAAATTTGCGCTGTCCGGCTTGCCTTGTCATGAGTGAATGATATTCAAGATCCTGACCTTTAAATTGATTAAGAGATTTAATGATAATTGAGATTTCATCTTCAGGTAAACTGGAATCCAGCAATCCCAGAGCCGAACGCCGCATCAGCTGGTATCCGGTCCATATAATATTCAGCGCCACGCCAATTGCAACCACGCCATCCAAAACCAGCCAACCGGTTATTTTAACTACACCAATTCCAATTATAACCCCTACCGAAGTATAAACATCTGTCATCAAATGTTTCCCATCAGCTTCGAGCGTTATCGAATTGTTTTTTCGCCCGTTTTTAATCAGAATTAATCCAACAGCCAGGTTAATTAAAGATGCGCCAAAAGAAACAAGAAGTCCGATTCCAACATTTTCAAGAGGTTGAGGGTGAATGATCCGGGGTATGGCTGACCAGATAATGCTGAATGCAGCAAGCACAATCAAACCACCTTCGATGGCACTTGAAAAATACTCTGCTTTATGATGGCCGAAAGCATGTTCTTCGTCGGCCGGTTTCTCGGCAAGGGTAATCATAAAAAGAGCTACAACGGCTGCCAAAAGATTAACACCCGATTCAAGTGCATCGGAAAACAAACCGACCGAACCTGTAAGGAAATATGCAAAAAGCTTAAGAGAAATTGTAGCAACAGCTGCCGCAATGGCCAGGTAAATAAATTTTTTCAATGATCCTTTTTGCATAAACAGGCTGGTAACTCGTTAATAATCTGTTAATAAATCTGATCGTCATCAATCTATTTCAACAAAGATATAAGTTGTCTTTGAAATGGTTAATCTGTACTAATGCATTTTTATATCCCATATTTGCCAAGGCAGAATCAGGCCGTCAGCCCTCCTCCTCTTTTGCTTTTACCCAATATACATCCATTTCTTCCAGTGTCATATCATGCAAGCTTTTGCCCTCGGCTTTTACAGCTTTTTCAAGATGTTTAAAGCGGTTGATAAACCTGCGGTTGGTACGTTCTAGGGCCGTTTCGGGATTTACATCAATAAAACGGGCATAATTCACCAGGGCAAAAAGCACATCACCAAACTCTGATTCAACTCGCAATGTATCGGCACCATTAGCCAGTTCATGCTTCAGCTCGGCTATCTCCTCCTCCACTTTGTCCCATACCTGCGACACGTTATCCCAATCGAAACCGACACCTCTAACTTTATCTTGTATGCGATACGCTTTTACCATGGCAGGCAACGACATGGGAACGCCTTCGAGAACCGACTCGCGGCCTTCGGTAAGTTTTATCTTCTCCCAGTTATCCTTCACATCAGTGGCACTGTTAACTTTTACAACTTGTCCCGCATTTGCGGGATCGCCGTAAATATGAGGATGTCGGTTGATAAGTTTTTCGTTGATTCCTTTTAGCACATCGGCAATACCGAATGATCCGGCTTCTTCGCCCAGCTTGGCATAAAAAACAATATGCAGCATCAGGTCGCCGAGTTCCTTGCGTATTTCATCCAGGTTCTTTTCGAGTATGGAATCCGAAAGCTCGTACATTTCTTCGATGGTCAGATGCCGGAGCGAGTCAAAAGTCTGTTCCTTATCCCATGGGCATTGTGCCCGGAGTTCGTCCATAATTTTCAGAAGCCGCTCAAATTCAATCAGTCGTTGATCCATTGCATTTATTTTTAACAAAGGTACGGATTGTATAAAGTTCAATTACCACCGGTTGAAAACTCCTGAAAACAAAGGGATCCTTTATATGGGTTAATTGGAAATGAATGTTCGCCTGGAGTAAATCGCGGGTAGAAGGGCGAAAACCGGAGTCCGAAGCAGAAAGTCAGGCCAAAATCCTGCATCGCCAGCAGTTAAAGTGATTCAAACAAAATTACAGATACAAATTCTACAATGTGTCACTACGATTGCATTCCGGTTTTACTAAAAAATTGTAATTTGAAATAAAAACTTTGCCACCTGCGCGAATGGAAGTAAATTTGCGTTATTCTAATGGCCTGCCCGGGCCATTTGTATTATCCCAAAAACCGCATGAGCCTGAACAGATTCAAAACACTTGCTTTACTGATAGTTATGCTCGTATTTTTCGAAGTACAGGCTATGGCCCAGCATAAGCAATGGGGCTCGAACCTGTTGCTTGAAGGACGCGTGAATTATGGTTTTATGATAAACCATCATTTGGAAATGAAAATTTTTAATGCACATTTTCCTTCATTCGAGTTGAACCTGGGCAAGGAAACCTACGGTGAGAAACGCTGGCAGGTAATGTATGGATATCCGGTTATAGGCGTAAGCTACTGGTACTCACAACTCGGCAGTTCAACATTTCTTGGAAGTGCAAACGCTGTATTTCCATATATAAATTATCCGATCATCCGCAACAGAAACAATGAGCTTAACATCAGGATCGGAGCCGGGCTGGCATACTTGTCGGAGCGATTCGACAGGCTGGAAAATTACAAATACATCGCCATAGGTTCCCATCTGAATGCAGCAGTAAACTTTATGGCCGAGTACAGGAGACGATTAAATCCCAGGACTAACGCTGCTGTTGGCATAGCTTTTATGCATTTTTCCAACGGCTCAACCAAAACACCCAATTACGGGATGAACACGCCTTCGTTGAATTTGGCCTTTGCGTACCGGCTGAGTAAAGAAAATGCCTACCTGAATAAAAAAATAATGCCTGTTCTGTATACATTCGAGTTTCCCGAAACAAAATCCATTGATCTTTCCCTTGGCTTTACAGTAGCAGTTAAAGATATGGGCGAGGAATACAATAAAACATTTATGATTTACAATTACTTCGGGAATGTGATGAAACAGTTTTCATTTAAGAGCAGCGCCGGAATTGAATTTGACCTGACAAACAATGAATCGGATCTTTACTTTGCGAAACTTAATAATGTTGTTTACGAAAATCGCAGCGAATTATATCGTTTTGGCGTAGGTCCGGTTTACCGGCTTACAATGGCGAAGCTTTCGTATAATTTCGGTCTCGGATACTACATTAAGGGTAAAATGGCTCCAACAAGCACCTATTTCAAACTGGGAATACAATACCAGGTTACTCCGGGATTTTTCGCTAACCTCACGCTTCGCACCCATTTCGGACAAGCCGATTTCCTGGGCATAGGATTAGGATATAAAATTCCATTCATCTATAAAAAGAAGGCATTATGAAAAGAAGAATAAGGCCTTCAATATTGATACACAGGCAACATAAATGGCATATATTTACATTGATGATACTGGTTTCGGTGGTTTTCCCTTCCTGCGAAAAAGATCATTTCTTCGATTTCGCTAAGCGTACGGGTAAGAACGTGACAATAACCCGATCCGTTAATGAAAACTTTACCAAAATAATTCTGAACGACGATGTTAACCTTGTAATTACCCAGGGCAGCACATACAGCCTGATGCTCGAAGGCGGCGAAAACCTGTTGCCAGGTATTGAAACAACTTTTGGCGACAGTACACTTACCATCAGGAATAAAAATACATTAAACTGGCTGCGTTCGTACGATAAAAAAATTACAGCCTATGTTACCCTTCCCCATTTGCTGGATCTGCACTTTGAAGCAACAAGCCGGGTTTCCAATACCGACACCATTCGTGAAGACTCACTCTCGGTTATTTCCATCGGTGGTTCGGGATATATTGATCTGGTAATAAAAACCGGCATATCCAAACTCAGCATCTCCCGTGGATCGGCCGACATGACAATAAAAGGAAGCACCGGACTGAACTTTATTTATTCAGGCGCGTATGGTGCATTTCACTGCCTTGAGTTAAATGCAGTGTATTTATACATTCAGAATAAAAGCCCAAACGACTGTTTTGTAAATGTGAGTCATCATATAGAATATAACATCAGCGGCCTGGGGAATATTTACTACAGGGGCAACCCTACTGAAATTACAGGAAAAGTGAGCAGCGGTGGCAAGTTGTTAAAGGTCGATTGATTCCTAACTGATAAAACAATACAGGCATGCCTGAAAATAACCTCCTGAAATCAACTTTTAAATCCTGGCCATCCGTGGCCCCCTGGCTGATACTTGTTGTAGTACTCTGGGCTTTTGTCAACACCAGCCTGAAGAAAGACTACAGGACAGGTATATTGGAATCTGACGCCAAAGGGTACTATGCTTACTTGCCGGCAGTGTTTATTTATCATGATCTGAATTTTGGATTTTACAATAAGATTGAAATTGAAACCTATTTCAATCCGAATATTTACTATGATTATCGCGTAGTGAGTAATGCAGATACCATAAACAGATATTATGCCGGAACTGCCGTTTACCTGGTACCTTTCTTCCTTGCAGGGCATGCCATAACACTCCTATCGGAATTTCCAGCCGACGGATACAGCTATTATTACACGATGATGGTTCACCTGGGAGCGCTGGTGTACCTCTTGCTGGCCCTGCTCGGATTACGGAAATTATTGCGTTCGTACCGGATAAACGAAAATACAATCGCAATTGTGCTTATGGCAATGGTTTTCGGCACCAACCTGTTCTATTATACGGTTACCGAATTTGGAATGTCGCATCTGTATTCGTTTACAGCCATTGCATGGTTTTGCTTAACTATCCGCAGATATATTACTGATAGAAAAAACCAATACCTGCTGTACAGTGCAATCCTGCTGGGAATCATCACCCTTATCCGGCCGGTTAATCTGCTGGTGGTACTGGCAATTCCTTTTTTGGCTGATGACTTCGATCATTTGCGGTCAGCAGCCAATAGAATCTTTTCCAGGTGGTGGATTTTGCTCACGGCTTTAACCGCTTTTATTGCCATAGTATCCATGCAATTTGCGATATATAAAATTTCGACAGGCAGTTTTTTCGTTGATTCCTATAAAAGCTATGGCTTCAATTTCCTGAAACCACAGATCTGGAATTTTCTGTTCAGTTACCGGAAAGGGATGTTTGTTTATACTCCTATGTTACTCCTCAGCCTAACAGGGTTTATCTTTTTATTCCGCGAAAGCCGCTACCGGTTTTATACCTTGGCGGGCTTTCTTATCGTGATTATTTATGTGTTTTCATCCTGGTTTCTTTGGTATTACGGTGGCAGTTTCTCGCAGCGGGTTATGATAGAGTTCTACCCGTTTTTTGCGCTCCTGCTGGCAATCGCAATACAGGCAATGAAAAACAGAAATACCAAAAAGATATTTATCAGTTTGATCATTCTTCTGGTAATTGTATGCCAGATCCAGACCTATCAATACCGCCGCATGCAGATCCACTGGTCGGATATGACTAAGGAAAAGTATTGGGATGTGTTTATGAGAATTGATAAGTTGAAGTAGGGGTTGGTGGTTAGGTCCCGATAGCTATCGGGATGGTGGTAAGGGAGTCTCCAAAATGTTTCAGGATTTCAGGGTTTCAGAGTCACAGAGTTACAGGGTTACAGGGTTACAGCACTTAGACCCTGCGTAGTCTGACAAGACTTTCATTCAGTGTCAGACACCATGCGGGTGTATAGACACTCTTCACTCTTCACTCTTCACTCTTCACTCACCCAAGAACCCCTCTGCCCTTTGGGCATCTCCCCGAGGGGGAGAACCCTCTTAACATGATTTGTGCCTGATGTTCGCATTTACAATCCGACTGAAAATCACTTCTCACTATTCCATAATATTTCAATGTATTTCAATGTATTTCAATGTATTTCAAATTTTTAAGTTAGTTCCCGTTTGTGCCATTGATTAATAGTGGTAGTCTTTTCACTCTTCACTTTTCACTCTTCACTTTTCACTATAAAAGCCAAAGCCCCGCCGAAGCAGGGC
>JBBQSY010000157.1:0-6789 GCA_038213495.1 Bacteroidales bacterium | reverse complement strand
CACATTCATTAAATCTCAAATTCCAAATTCCAATCTCCAATTCCAAGCGGGGTTTAAGAGTAGGCCTTGGTTCTTGAGATTTGGGATTTGAGACTTGGGTCTTTTTTTAATGCGTACTTTTATCCCACACTAAGTATAATTGCCGTTGCAGTGCCAGTTTCAAGATTTTCGCTCTTATTAAAGTTCAGTGTAACTTGATAGGAAAGTGCTTCGAAATGGGCAACTAACCATAGCGCAACCGTACTCATTTTTAAAATCTACTAAAAACAACCCGTATGAAAATTTACCTTCCTTTCCTGTTATTTGCGCTTTTATCATGCAAAAGCAATCAACCCTCCACCGACAAACAGGTAATGGATGATCTGGCAACAGATATTTCCATTCTTGCTTCCGACAGCCTACAGGGCAGGGCTCCCTGTTCCATTGGAGAGAAACGTACCCTTTCGTACCTCGAAAAACGTATGAAGGAAATAGGGCTTGAACCGGCTTTTGAAGGCAGTTTTTTGCAGGACGTTCCCATGGTCAAAATTACATCAAACGTACCGGAAATTATCACTTTTAAAACGCCAAAGGGTTCTTTGAACATGAAAGGTCGGGATGACATTTCGCTTTGGAGCCCGGTTTCCCGGGATGAGGTAAGCTTTGCAAATACAGAACTGGTTTTCGCCGGCTTTGGCATAAACGCCCACGGACAGCAATGGAACGATTTTGCAGGCGTCGATGTCGAAGGCAAAATCATAGTTGTAATAGTGAATGATCCGGGTTTCTATACCGGCGACTCAACCTTGTTCAAAGGTGAAACAATGACGTATTACGGCCGCTGGCGCTATAAATTTGAAGAGGCCGAAAGGCAGGGCGCAGCCGGATGCCTGGTAATCCACCAGGAAAAAGCGGCGGGTTATCCATGGGCTATTGTAAGCAGCCATCACAACCATGCCGAATATTATCTTATGGATGAGAAACTTACCAATGTAAAATGTAAACTACAGGGATGGATTACTGCCGATATGGCTCAGGAATTATTCAAACAGAATGGACTTGAGCTTGGGGAAATGATAAAAGAAGCCTCCATTCGCGGGTTCAAAGCCAGGCCGCTTAAAACTACGCTTTCGCTGAAAGTTCAGAATTCGTTTGAACCATGTACATCCCATAATGTGGCAGGTATAATACGCGGGAGCAGTGAAAAGAATGAAGCCATTGTTTACACCGGCCATTGGGACCACCTGGGCATTGGCACAGTTGTTAACGGAGATTCAATTTATAATGGTGCGTCCGACAATGCATCCGCCATGGCATGGATGCTTGCCATTGCTAAAGAATTTAAAAAGCAGAAAGAACCATGCAAACGCTCAATTATCTTCCTGGCGCCTACGGCTGAAGAAAGCGGCTTATTCGGTTCCGAATGGTATGTTCTGCATCCGGCCATTCCAATTGAAAATACCCTTGCATGTCTTAATTCGGATGTGTATTTGTTCCTGGGCCATTTTAACGATGTTACCGTAACCGGTTTGGGTCAGTCGGGACTTGACGAAATCTTAGCTGCAGAGGCAAAAAAGCAGGGCAGGTATATAGCATCCGATCCAAACCCTGAAAACGGTATGCTTTTTCGCTCCGATCAGCTTTCCTTTATGAAAATGGGTGTTCCAGCGCTCTTTGCCAAAGGCTATACTGATCAGAAAGAACTGGGAAAGGAAAAGACTGCTGAGAAAATTAAAAGCTACTGGCAGACAATTTATCATAAACCATCTGATGAATTTAACCCCCAAAAGGATCACCTGGAAGGCATTGCCGATGATGTGCAATTATTTTACAACGTTGGTTTCAGTATTGCCAATTCTGCAACAAAGCCGGAATGGAAAAAAGGTTCCGAGTTTTTTGTGGAAAGAAAATAACCGCGACTAATTTTTCCGGGTTCAGATCAGATTTGCTAAATAGTGTCAGTAAGAAAACTCATCATTTTACTTAAAGATGCTCATTTTTATTAATTTTAAGTTTAGTATACAAAACTCAATCTTCTGTGTGCGAGGACTTTCCCCCACGGGGACTAAGGGGTGCGCGTGGGCAAAACTCATTTTAACTCGTTTTCTTAGATACACTAAATAATAAAGGCTGCCCGACAAAGGCAGCCTTTAATTTTTATTTGAAAGTGATTTTTATTCTTTTACATAACTTTCAATCGGTGCGCAGGTACAAACCAGGTTACGGTCGCCCCAGGCATCATCGATACGGGTAACCGCAGGCCAGTATTTATCCTCTTTTGCACATGGAAGAGGGAAAGCGGCAATTTCGCGGGTATAAGGCAAAGTCCAGTTATCGGTTGTTACCATAGCAAGCGTGTGTGGTGCATGTTTAATCGTGTTGTCGTGTTTGTCGGTTTTGCCTTCTTCTATAGCCGCTATTTCCTGGCGGATACTGATCATGGCATCCACAAAGCGGTCGAGTTCGCCCAGCGATTCGCTTTCCGTGGGCTCAACCATTAAAGTGCCTCCGACCGGGAAAGCAACCGTAGGCGCATGAAAACCATAATCCATCAGGCGCTTGGCAATATCGATAACGGCTACATCGGCAGTTTTAAGGAATTGATTGCAATCGAGTATCAGTTCGTGTGCTACGCGTCCTTTGCTTCCTGAGTAAAGTATTTTGTAATGACCTTCGAGACGCGATTTAATATAGTTGGCAGTAAGAATAGCATATTTCGTGGCTTCAGTGAGTCCATTGCCGCCAAGCAGTTTGATATATGCATACGAAATTGGCAGAACCATGGCACTTCCGAAAGGAGCGGCAGCAACAGCCTGTATAGCCTGGCTACCTCCGGTTTTCACCACAGGATGTCCGGGCAGGAACGGCACAAGGTGCTCAGCTACCCCAATCGGACCTACGCCCGGCCCGCCGCCACCATGAGGGATAGCAAAAGTCTTGTGCAGGTTAAGGTGACACACGTCGGCTCCGATGGTTCCCGGATTTGTTAGTCCGACCTGGGCGTTCATATTCGCACCATCCATATAAACCTGACCGCCGTTTTCGTGAACGATCTGAATAATTTCGAGAATTGCTTCTTCAAAAACTCCATGAGTCGATGGATAGGTAACCATCAGTGCAGCAAGGTTGTCTTTGTGTTTAATTGCTTTTTCGCGAAGATCGGCAAGGTCGATATTGCCATTGGGATCGGTTTTCACAACTACTACGTCCATGCCGGCCATGGCGGCACTTGCCGGGTTGGTGCCGTGTGCCGAAGCCGGTATCAGGCAAACCTTCCGGTGTCCTTCTCCGCGGCTTTC
This sequence comes from Bacteroidales bacterium, assembly GCA_038213495.1. Classification (GTDB taxonomy): domain Bacteria; phylum Bacteroidota; class Bacteroidia; order Bacteroidales; family UBA4417; genus UBA4417. The sequence goes on along the minus strand of JBBQSY010000157.1, from coordinate 3,511 downwards.
GTGGTATGCTTTTATAACCAGCAATCCTGCATATTCGCCAGAGGCACCCGAATTGGGTTGCATCGAAACGGCTTTAAAACCGGTAACCTCACAAAGCGCTTTCTCCAGTTCACGAATTAAAACAGTATACCCTTCGGTCTGACTTGCCGGGGCAAACGGGTGAATGGCTCCAAATTCGGGCCAGCTGACCGGGATGAGTTCAGCCACTGCATTCAGCTTCATCGTACACGAACCAAGCGGAATCATGCTGCGGTTAAGAGCCAGGTCGCGGTTTTCGAGTTTTTTCAGGAAACGCATCATATCCGTTTCGGAATGGTAACTGTTGAAAACCGGTTGTGTGAGGTAATCCGTCTTGCGATCCATTGCAGGGGCAAAAGTGCGGATAGTTGAGCAGTCTTCCGGAATGCAGACATATTCAGTAAATTGTTTGCTTACCGCCGAGGCAAATATATGCAGCACCAGGTTCATATCATCCGCCGAGGTGGTTTCGTCAAAGCTCAGGCTTACTTTGTCATCACTTACGTAGTTGAAGTTTACGTGGCTTTCAACAGCCAGTTTCTTCAAAGTCTCTATTTTACAATTCTCGGGAAGCTGAATTAGTAAAGTATCAAAGAAATTGGCATTCAATTGTTTGTAGCCATATTTCTGAACTTCCGCGGATAGAACACCTGTCAGAATATTGATGTGGCGTGCAATCTCCCTGATTCCATCGGGGCCGTGGTAGGCAGCATACATTCCGGCCATTATGGCCAGAAGCGCCTGGGCTGTACAAATGTTGGAAGTAGCCCGTTCGCGCTTTATATGCTGTTCGCGTGTCTGCAAAGCCATGCGGAGTGCACGGTTTCCTTGTGCATCAAGGGAAACGCCGATAATTCGTCCGGGGATAAATCGCTTGTATTCTTCCCTGGTCGCAAAATAAGCTGCATGCGGACCACCAAATCCCATTGGTATTCCGAAACGTTGTGTAGTACCAACAACTACATCTGCGCCCCATTCGCCCGGTGGGGTAAGAATAGCTAAGCTCAGCAGATCAGCGGCCACAGCTACTGTAATGTTATTTTCATGTGCCCGGTTTACCAGTTTTCGGTATTCATGTATCTCTCCATATTGGTTTGGATACTGAAGCAAAATACCGAAGATGTTGGCAGACGGTTCAAAATCATCGCATGATTGTATCAATATTTCGATACCAAGATGTTTGGCACGGGTCTGCAGAACAGCTATTGTCTGGGGAAAAGTATTTGCAGCAACGATAAATGTGTTGGCCCCTGCCTTAACGGATTCGCGCGAACGTGCATTGTAGAGCATGATCATGGCTTCGGCTGCCGAAGTGGATTCATCGAGAAGCGATGCATTGGCCAGCGGCATTCCTGTCAGATCCGTAATCATAGTCTGAAATGTTAGCAATGCTTCGAGGCGGCCCTGCGAAATCTCAGCCTGGTATGGCGTATAGGAAGTATACCAGCCTGGGTTTTCGAATATGTTTCTCAAAATAACACCCGGAGTTATCGTATTATAATAACCCATTCCAATGTAGGATTTGAATATCTTGTTTTTTGATGCCAGGGTTTTAATATGATTCAGGTATTCATATTCATTCAATCCGGCCGGTAAATTAAGTGGTTTAGCTAACCTGATTGATGCAGGGATAGTTTCATTAATAAGCTGCTCAAGCGAGTCAACCCCGATTGCCTTTAGCATATGTTCGGTTTCACCCTTTCGTGGGCCGTTGTGTCTGTCAATAAAGTTATTGGTAATCATATAGTTGTATATTGAAGGTCGTTTTTTTTTGCTGTGGCAAAGATAATAATCTTAATGTGATACTATCATTTTCGCGACTTATTGTTTATTAATTTCACAAGATGTTGGTAAGTAAAAATCAGGCATTCACACATGGCAGATAAACAGACTGTTATACATATTTCCATTAAGTGCTGATAAGTGATGATGATTGCTATGAACTGAAATGAAGATAACTGCCGTTTTTAGGAGCATTTACTTTATTAATTGACAATTTACATTGATCCGATTGTAATCCTGAAAAAATAATCGGAAAACCTTACTTTTGCAGCCGTATTAAAGCAACCACAGCGCGATTACCTATGGAATTTAACAAATCAGTTTTTACAGGGGCCATGGCAATCTGTGTTGCTGCTACTTTGTGGGGGCTCGACGGCATAGTTTTAACACCCCGTTTGTACAGCATCAATATTGGCCTTGTAGTATTTATTTTTCATGCGCTGCCATTCATGCTGATGAATGTGTTTATGTACAGGGAATACAGGCATCTCAGGAATTTTACCAAAGCTGATGTGCTCATGTTCTTCCTGTTGTCATTGTTTGGAGGAGCAGTTGGTACATTAGCAATAGTAAAGGCGTTGTTCCTTGTTAATTTTAAAGCTTTAACCATAGTTGTCCTTTTACAGAAATTTCAGCCGGTATTTGCAATTACACTTGCAGCTTTGTTACTTGGCGAAAAACTAAAGAGGAATTTTCTGCTATGGTCCGCACTGGCAATCACAGCCGGATATTTTCTTACTTTCGGCTTCAGTCTCCCCGATATGGAAAAACACAGCAATACAGCTCTTGCTGCCGGATTTTCATTGCTTGCCGCATTTGCTTTCGGAAGCTCTACCGTTTTCAGCAAAAAAATACTGATGAAATTCAGTTTCTTTACTGCCACTTTTTACCGGTATGCTTTCACCAGTTTAATTATGCTGCTCTTTGTTCTTTCAACAGGCATGTTGAAGCATATTCCGGAAATTACCGGTGTACAGTGGGGCATATTTGCCATCATTGGCATTACTACCGGTTCGGGAGCCATTTTCCTGTTCTATTTCGGACTTACACGAACACGCGCCATGCTGGCCACTATCTGTGAATTATGTTTCCCGGTTTCCGCCATTCTTTTCGATTACCTGGTAAATGACCGGGTGCTTTCCCTGGTGCAGTGGATAAGCGCAGCCGTACTTATTTTTGCAATTCTTAAGCTCAGTCTTCAGAAAGCGTAGGAGTGGAGTTAAGCGTGTATGGGTTTATGACGAAATAGTTACAGGATCCAGACCTGTAATAATAGAAGGCTGCCATTTTCTTGTCAGTTCAGTTTTTTCAATATCATCAAGGCTTCAGTTTTGTATAATGTCAATCCGAATCCGGAAGTTGAAAGTATATCAATCACTTTCATTTTCTGGAGAGGAAGAGATGATTGAATCAATAAAATTTTATATAAAGCGCCTAGTATTTGTTGAAATATAGGCATTCGGATAATCTTTCATTATTTCTTTGCTTTTTGCATGATCAAAAAGCAACAACTTAGCGCAGCGATCTCATGAGCTCCTATTAAAATAAGCGATGGGCGAATAAAAAATATAGGCTTTCGAAAAATACTTGCGGTTCTAAGTCCGAGGTATCCCTCGCAATACAAGGCATGAAGAAGTTCCCAAAGCCAAACAGTTGTCGTTGCTGTGTATTGCTACGCACTTGCCATTCGCACGACCTGTCCCGCCCTTGC
>JBBQSY010000156.1:0-6888 GCA_038213495.1 Bacteroidales bacterium | reverse complement strand
CAGTTCCTTTACCATTACCAGGAAACTCACCGACTCTTTGCCGTCGATCACCCTATGGTCGTACGATAAAGCCAGGTACATCATAGGTGCAACCACAACCTGTCCGTTAACAGCAATAGGTCTTTCGATTATATTGTGCATTCCCAGTATGGCGCTTTGGGGCGGATTCAAAATTGGAGTCGACATCATAGAACCGAAAACTCCTCCGTTGGTAATGGTAAATGTGCCGCCGGTCATTTCTTCGAGCGTGATCTTGTTTTCGCGGGCTTTGCCTGCCATCTCTTTAATTTTCAATTCAATCTCAGCAAGCGAAAGTGTTTCGGCATTGCGGATTACCGGGACAACAAGTCCTTTGGGCGCGCTTACGGCTATACTTATATCGGCATATTTATGAAATATCAGTTCATCCCCGTCGATCATGGCATTCACCTTTGGGAATTTGCCTAAAGCAATGGTAACTGCTTTTGTGAAGAATGACATAAAACCCAGCTTATAGCCAAATTTTTCGCTAAATGCACCGTTATATTGTTCTCTGAGATTCATGATCCGGCTCATATTCACCTCATTGAAAGTGGTGAGCATGGCGGTTTCATTTTTAACGCTTACCAAACGCTGTGCCAGCTTAATGCGAAGGGTCGACATTTTTTTACGTTCCACCTCCCGCGAATTTTCAACAAAAGTAGTTTGGGAAGCCTGTGGTTCACTGTTTTTACCGGAACTGGCATTCAGCACATCCTGACGGGTTATGCGCGGATGACCCAGCTGTTCGAGTACTTCGCGCCCGGATAAATGTTTCTCTTCCATTATTTTACGGGCAAGCGGAGTGATTTTAATATCGCTATCTTCCGAAACAGGCACTGCTGTTTTTTTGATCTCAGGTTCAACTATCGGAGCCACTTCGATTTTCTTTTCAGCAGTTTTCGTTTCCTGGCCTTCCGGGGCTTTGGCGTCGCTGTCAATTTGTGCAATTACAGTTCCCGGGCTCACCGTTTCGCCGGCTTCGACCAGAATGTTAACGGTTCCGGCTTCTTCGGCGTTCACAGTCAGGGTAGCCTTGTCCGAATCAATTTCAGCCAATTCGGTGTCTTTCGCTACATAGGCGCCGTTTTCTACCAGCCAGTTTGCAATCTGAACTTCTGTAATTGATTCGCCGGGTGTAGGGGCTTTTATTTCGATAATCATGCTAATTGTATTACTATGAATCTTGAATTTCTATAAATTCTGTTGAAGGTTGCACGCTGAAATCAATTTATCGGAGACGAAAAAAAATTGTTTTTGGTAAAATCTGAAATCGAAAATTGAACTTCCGAAATACCAGTATCACTCCGTGAGCCTTATTTAGTCTGTTCCATCGCTTTCCATTCCTTAGGCGCACAAAGCATTTTGCAGGTTTTGTTACGATTTTCGCAGGTGCAGTCGCCGAAGGCCTTGTCGATAATTTTAGCCTGCCGCAGAACATGCAATTTGGGCGAACCTGTCGAAGGGCTTCCGCTTTCGGGTCGTGCAACAAGCAGCAGTTTCACCCCTTTGAAATGCCTGAGAATAAACGACCATGCTCCCATATTGGCAGGTTCTTCCTGAACCCACGAAAAAATGGTTGCATTCGGATATCTTGCAATTATTTCCTGTACCTGAAGTAAAGGGAAAGGATACAACTGCTCGATGCGGACAAAGGCAATGTTGTTATGCTCACGTTTGCGGCGTTCGGCAATAAGGTCGTAATACACTTTGCCGTTACAGAAATCAACACGTGTAACTTCCGAAGGATTAGCAACATCATCATCAATTACTTCCTGGAATGATCCTTTGGAAAGTGCTGCAACCGGAGAGATGCATTCGGGGTGCCTGAGTAAACTCTTGGGCGTAAACACAACTAATGGTTTGCGGAATTCACGACTAACCTGCCTGCGGAGCAAATGGAAAAAATTGGCCGGAGTGGTGCAATTGGCGATTTGTATATTGTTATCGGCACATTGTTGCAGGAATCGTTCCATACGTCCGCTTGAGTGCTCAGGGCCCTGGCCTTCGTAACCATGAGGCAGCAGCATAACAAGCGAATTCATAACACGCCATTTTTCTTCGGCACTCACAATATATTGGTCGATAATAATTTGCGCGCCATTCATAAAATCGCCAAACTGGGCTTCCCAAATAGTAAGCGAAAACGGTGAAGCGAGTGAATATCCGTATTCAAAACCCAGCACACCATATTCCGAAAGAGGTGAATTGTAAATCTGAAAGGGAGCCTGCTTTTCGCTTATATTTTGCAAAGGAGTATATTTCTCTTCGGAGTCTTCCATGGTAAGCACGGCATGGCGATGCGAAAAGGTTCCTCGTTCCGAATCCTGACCACTCAAACGGACCGGGATTCCTTCTTCGAGCAATGAGGCATAGGCAAGAAGTTCGCCCATTGCCCAGTCGACTGTTCCGTTTTCAACAAACATGGTCTTCCGCTCTTCTGTCAAACGAACCAGCTTTTTAAAAAACGGTTTCCCGTGAGGCAGGAATGTAATTTTTTGTGCCAGTTCAAGAAGCATATCGAATGGAACACTTGTTTCAACTGATTTAAGGAAATCTTCGGGGGTGGAAGGGCGCAGATCGTGCCACGATTTTTCGAGGAATGTAATTACCCGGGCTTTTTCATCCTCTTTGGATTCGAGCATTTCCTGTTCAAGTTCAGCATTAAATGCTGTTTCAATATCAGCAGCTTCTTCGGCAGTAATGGAACCTTGCTCAATCAGTTTATTAACATAGATAGTGCGCGGATCGTCATGCTTTTCGATTATCTTATACAAAATAGGCTGAGTGAACCGTGGCTCATCACCTTCGTTGTGGCCGTATTTGCGATAACTCAGTAAGTCAATAAAAACATCCTTGTGGAAACGTTGCCTGTATTCAACAGCAAGTTCAACGGTATAAACTACAGCCTCAACATCGTCAGCATTTACATGAAAAACAGGGCATTGTGTTGTTTTTCCTACATCTGTACAATATACAGAGCTGCGTGCATCCAGGTAATTAGTGGTAAACCCGATCTGGTTGTTAACCACCAGGTGAATTGTGCCTCCCGTTGTGTAACCTTTCAGCTCCGACATCTGCAGCGTTTCGTAAACCACACCCTGGCCGGCAATAGAAGCATCACCATGAATAATTACGGGAATAATCTTGTTATAATCGTTTTTATAATCGGTCTCTATCTTACTGCGGGTAATGCCTTCAACAACCGGGCCAACGGCTTCGAGGTGTGAAGGATTGGGCGCCAGCGAAATCTGTAAGGTTCTGCCATCGGCAGTGGTACGTTCCGATGAAAATCCCAGGTGGTATTTTACATCACCAAGCAGGTGTTCGTCGTCCAGCTCCTTGCCTTCAAACTCGTTAAAAATATCCTGTTCAGGCTTGCCAAGTGTATTGGCCAAAACATTTAGCCTTCCACGGTGTGGCATACCTATAATAAATTCGGCAATACCGGTTTCTGCACCTTTATTGATAATGGCATCTATAGCCGGAATCAGCGACTCACATCCTTCGAGCGAGAAACGTTTTTGGCCAATATATTTTTTATGCAGAAATTTTTCGAAGAGTACGGCACGACTCAGTTCCTTAAGGATATGAAACTTCTTTTCGCGGCTATAGTCCGGTGTGTTCTGCGTGTGTTCCATGCGGGCCATCAGCCATTCGTGAATTTCCGGACGGCGGATATAGGCATATTCAGCTCCAACACTCTGGCAATATGTTTTTTCGAGGTGGGCAACAATAGTATCGAGGGTGGCATCGCCGATTCCGATTTCGCCGCCGGCTTTAAATACCTGGCTGCGATCTTCCGGAGTGAGGCCGAAATTGTCGATATCAAGGGTTGGGTAATACTTGCGGCGTGCGCGTACAGGATTGGTTTTGGTAAAAAGATGGCCACGTTTGCGATACTCGTTTATGAGGTCAATCACTTTAAACTCATCGGGTTTCATGTCGGACTGTGGCATAAGTTTCCCGCTGAATTCGAAGCCCTGGAAAAATCTTCGCCAGCCAATTTCTATACTTTCCGGATTCTGTTTGTACTGCCGGTATAATTCCTCAATTGTTTCGCTGTCGGCACTACTCAGAAAGGATAATTCATCCATATATATTTTTTATCAGAAACGTTTACAGAGTAGATATGTTCAGTCAAAATTAGCAAAATATTAACAACTAAAGCTATCCGGGGTAAAAACAATGCCAGTATGGTTTGTAATTTAATAAGTTTTGTGAAAGTGCTGAATCTCTAATTTTTAATTATTATCCTGCTTTGGATTGCATCGCCTGTATGGCAAACAATTACATAAGTTCCGGGAGGCACCTGATTTCCATTATTGTTTGTTCCGTCCCAAATGGCTTTCTGCCATCCTTCGGTATCTTTCTCAAAAGTCAGCATCTTAATTTTGTGTCCCTTCATGTCGAATATTCTGACTTTCATATCCTTGGAAGCGTGAATCCGGATGGTTGTCTCCCGGTTGAAAGGGCAAGGATTGACAGACAGTGTTTCAGTTTTTGGGTTATTGTTTAGGCCTCCGAAAAGATAATCGTAATGTGTACTATAGATTGTGCTGAATCCGAAGCGTTCGGATTCCCAGATTAAATTAACGCTGCAAATATAGAACAGAGGGTAGGTTATGAAAAACTGAGGATTCCGGTCGTCCCCAGGCCATTTTGAGATGTTTTGCGGACCAGGTGACCAAGTTGGTGATTCTGCAAATATTTCATTATTTGAAAGAGAATCCGAAACATAGGCAAGGAAACTATTCGAGCTACTCTTAACCAACAGCAAAAAATCACTAATTGCCGGCTGGGAATATGAATAGGTAGGAGAACTTTTGTACCGGAATTCAGAACTCCACCTGTCGAACATAGCTAAACCAGGATTTTTCATCCCGATTTTATTCTCCATACACAAATTACTTCCAAATGGCTGAGTACAAGTGAGTCCTGAAGCCTCACCCAGGAGCGAATGTTTTTTTGCATTCGTAATTTCCCATATCTCCTGGTTTAAATTTATGTAAAATGAAATTGTTAGAGTACTATCTCCTTTGTGCTTCAGGTAATTAAGCGTATTGTTGCCTGATAAAACAGGAGAATAGGCACCTACCGAATCAACGGCAAAAGGAATTGTAAACGAATTGCTTTGATAGAGATAGTGCGAAACCCATATTTTACCGCTGTTTTCCCAGGCTATTACACCTGAGTTGTCAACTGACATGTGCACATCATCACCAGGAAGATCCGATAAAACTGAAGGTTCGCTGATTGTTCCATCAGACTTCAAGGTGATGTATTGCAGGTTGATATCGTTGCCTTCGTTCGTTTGATAAAATACTTTCAGGTCGGTTAAGTTGGAGCTTTGGCCTAAATAAAGTGTTTTCGGGTTAGTAAGTCTTGCATTTGGCTTAAAAAGTAGTACATACTTGTCGCTTACTTCGGTGTTAAAGTATTTGTAACATAGCTGGGTAGTAGTTGTATTTAGTTCCTGATCCCAAAATAACAGAGCATTGGAAGCACTTCCCATTAGAAAGGCATTCCGATTGTTGTGCGCCGAATCTGTTAATGGCCGGGTAGGCGACCAATCGTTTAACTGCGCTTTCAGAAACAGCGGTAACAGAAACAGTAATATAAAAGTGAAATTTTTCATACAGTTACTATTGAGGATGAAAAGAGTTACTTGATTGATGAAATAAAATTAATAAAATAATGTAGTTAATAGCTTATTAGAATTTAAAAAACTGACTGATTTCTTAAATTATCAGCCGAAGTTTTTTGTAATTTCACCGCGGGATAGTTAAAGTTTCTATTTCGTTTCTTGCTATGTATACTTAAAATTATAAGGTAATGGCGTAAATTGCATATAAACTACATTATAGCGAATTTACAATAATTCCACGCGGTCACTTGACATAAATTAATATTACATCAAATGAAAAACATCCTGCTAATCCCCTTTTTATTAGTTCTTTTTGCGCCTTGTTTACAGGCTCAGAAAAATGAAACTATAACGGTAAAAGCCGGTTCAAAAATTCAGGATTGCTTTTCTGTTCAACAAAGGTACCGTTATCCGGCCTTTACCGCAGGAAAAGTGTACTTCCAAAACAGAGGCTATTCGATATCAGAACTTAATCTTAATTTTTTGTCTGGCGAAATGGAGTTTTTACATTCAGGGGATACTCTTTCTATCGCAAATCCGAAAGATATAGAACTCATTACTATCGCCACGGATACATTTTACTATGATAACGGCTATCTTGAATTGTTAAGAGGTGAACAGATAAAGGTTGCGGTAAAGCAGTATTTCAAGATGAAGGAAATTCAGAAGAAGGATTCGTATGGGAATTCCGGTACCTTAGGTGCCACTGATGCATATAGTACATATCAATCAGGAGGGATTTCCTACAAGTTGATATATAACCGGGACATGGTTTTTGAGAAACTATCGGAATTTTATCTGGCGGTTTCAAACGATAGATTTGTCCCTTCTAATAATGAGAAACAAATATTGAAACTTTTCCCCAAAAAGAAGGATTCAATCCAAGATTACTTCAATTCAAATAAAACCAATTTCGGTTCAAAAGATGATGTTCTGAAGCTCGCTGATTTTCTTATTACTTTATCAAATGGAAAACCGAAGTATTAAGTTCAACCCCAAAACCGCTATAAACTCTGTTAACCCACCAAAGCCTCCTGACTTCTGACGCTTCAGCCAATTTTGAAAATTGCATTTTTTATATTTTGAATATAAGGTTATTATGATTCGCATATATTGCTTTCACCGCACTAAATGATACATTTCTTCTGTGTAGGTTTTGTTGAATCTACACCGAAAATGATGACAAAACCAGATCAGGCGAAAGAGCCTGTAATATTTTGGTG
>JBBQSY010000155.1:0-6915 GCA_038213495.1 Bacteroidales bacterium | reverse complement strand
TTGAACCTTGAACGCGCAGCCGTTACTGCGAGGAGGTACGACGAAGCAGGAACGCCGCAGGCATTGAACATTGAACCCTTCAATCCCCCTCAATCTCATCAATCCCATCAATCTATTGAACAATGTAAATCGAAATCCAACAAAAAACCTTATCTTTGACTCATAAAATTTTATCAAATGCAACTATTACTTTTAAGCAATTCAACCAATCAGGGCGAGGATTACCTGGGATGGCCTCAGGAAATTCTTCGTCAGTTTATCGAAAGAAATAAAATAAGTTCCTGCCTTTTTGTTCCCTATGCAGGTGTTTCCGTTACGTGGGATGATTACACAACACGGGTCCGGGCTGTTTTCAGCATCTGGGGATGCCTGCTCAAATCAGTTCATAATATGCCTGATCCTGTGTCTGCCGTGGAAAATGCCGAATGCATTGTGATTGGCGGTGGTAACACATTTCGCCTGGTTCAGATGATGCATGAAACAGGAATTATGGATGCTATCAGGGAAAAAGCAGGTGCAGAAACACCCTTTATCGGATGGAGTGCCGGCTCCAATGTTGCCTGCCCTACCTTATGCACAACCAATGATATGCCGATTATCCAGCCATCTTCATTCGATACATTAAATCTTATTCCTTTCCAGATCAATCCGCATTACCTCGATGCCAATCCCGAAGGACATGGGGGAGAAACCCGCGAGCAACGCATTAACGAATTCCAGGCACTTAAACCGGAAGTTGTGGTGGTTGGATTGCGCGAGGGTACTGCCCTGTTTGTGGATGGAACAGATTTGCATTTGCTCGGAAACCGCCCGATGCGGCTTTTCAAGGCAGGAGAGGAGCCGGTTGAATTACATTCCAGCGATAAAATCAGTTTTCTGCTGAATAACTGAGAAAATACTGTCTGAACTTATAGTACATAACGTGTGCCGTATCTTTCGCGGCATGAACTGTGTATTTTGGGTGATTAAAATTGATACATCACCGGATTTAATTTGTCAGCTTCTGACGGGTTAACGACAATAAATTATTCTGATTGTATGGTGTAGTTATTTTTTCGAAAACATCTTTTGAGTCGGCAGATGCTCACATTCTTTCTATCTTTGCACCATGCACGAAACTATTCTTATCCTCGATTTTGGCTCACAATATACACAGCTCATTGCCAGGCGTATACGCGAGCTAAATGTATATTGCGAGATACATCCGTTCAATCATATTCCCGAACTTGGCGACCACATAAAAGGAGTTATCCTTTCGGGAAGCCCGTTTTCGGTTCGTGACGAAAATGCCCCTGCACCCGATTTGTCGGCCATCAGGGGCCGATTTCCCTTACTTGGGGTATGTTTCGGTGCCCAATACCTGGCATTGGTTGACGGCGGTGTTGTTGCTTCTTCCGAAAACAGGGAATACGGCCGCGCTAACCTCTCTTATATTGATCACCAGAATGAGTTGGTTCGTGGCATGACCGATGGCGGCCAGGTTTGGATGAGCCATGGCGACACAATCCTCGAAATTCCGGATAATTTTAAAGTTGTGGCCAGTACACCCGACGTGAAGGTTGCCGGCTTTTGTATTCAGGGTGAAGCTACCTATGGAATCCAGTTTCATCCCGAAGTTTACCACAGCGTTGATGGAACGGTAATGCTTCGAAATTTTATGGTCGACATCTGCGGCTGCAGCCAGGACTGGACTCCGCTGGCTTTTGTTGAAACCACGGTTAACGAATTGAAAAGTCAGATTGGAAATGACAAAGTGGTACTGGGACTTTCGGGCGGTGTCGACAGCACAGTGGCAGCGGTGTTGCTTCACAAAGCAATCGGCAAACAGCTCTATTGCATTTTTGTAGATAACGGCTTGCTTCGAAAGGATGAATTTCAAAATGTGCTCGACTCATACCAGCATATGGGGCTAAATGTAAAGGGCGTGGATGCAGGGAAACTCTTTCTCGAAGCGCTGAAAGGTATTTCTGATCCTGAAGGAAAACGCAAAGCCATCGGGCGCACTTTTATTGAAGTTTTTGATGTTGAGGCACATCGCATCGAAGATGTGAAATGGCTTGCACAGGGAACCATTTATCCTGATGTAATCGAATCCGTTTCCGTTAAAGGGCCTTCGGCAACTATAAAAAGTCATCACAATGTGGGTGGTTTGCCTGATTTTATGAAACTTAAGGTGGTTGAACCTCTCAAAAGCCTGTTTAAAGACGAGGTCCGCCGTGTTGGAAATACGCTGCTTATTGATCCCAATATTCTTGGCAGGCATCCGTTCCCCGGACCGGGTCTTGGAATCCGGATACTGAGCGATGTTACGCCCGAAAAAGTGGCGATCCTGCAGGAAGCAGATGCGATTTTTATTAACGGACTCAAGAATCATGGCTTATACGATAAAGTGTGGCAGGCAGGAACCATGCTTCTGCCGGTTCAATCGGTCGGTGTAATGGGTGACGAACGCACTTACGAAAATGTTGTTGCACTCCGGGCGGTTACTTCTACCGATGGTATGACCGCGGATTGGGCTTATCTGCCTTATGAATTCCTGGCATTCGTGTCAAGCGAAATTATTAATAAGGTAAAAGGGATAAACCGTGTGGTTTATGATATCAGTTCCAAACCACCTGCAACCATTGAGTGGGAGTAAGACAATTAAGCACAGAAACAGGTCACGGTTATTTAATCATCTTAAGCACTGTTCGGGTTTTTGTGTATATTTACACCCGATGTCCGGTTCAATTTTTTAATAAACATTTGTTGCTATGCGTTTCCGTTTGCTTCCGTTGCTTCTGCTGGCTGTGTTATCTTTTATTTTTCAAAATTCATATGCACAGGAGGTAATTGTAAAACGATCGACTGTAATCGAGCATTACAAACACAAACCTTACTATATCCATTTTGTTAAACAGGGCGAATCGCTTACTGCAATTGCCAAAGCGTACAATATAACACCGGAAGAGATTGTTGCCGAAAATCCTTTAATTGACAAGGGTTTGAAAGCAGATATGGTACTGCGTATCCCTAAAAAAGCCATAGTAGTAACTCCGGAAGTGGAGATACAGAAGAAGGAAGCGCCCGTTGTTCAGCCCAAGCCTGCGGAAACACAAAAAGAGCAGGTCAGAGCCACCGAAGATCCCGATTACATTATTTACCTCGTTAAAAAGCAGGAAACCCTCTATGGACTGTCGCGGCAATATAATATTTCGGTTAAAGACATTATTGATGCCAATCAGGGTTTTGAAGGCCTTAAGGAAGGGATGGAAATCAGGCTCCCAAGGAAAAAATCCAGTGAAAAACCGGTTACGGTTGAAAAGGTAGTTAAACCCGGATCAAATCCCGCTGAAATTATGGCAGCACCCGGAGAAACTCTTTACAACCTGTCCAAAACTTACAATATTACCATCGACGAACTGATTAAACTTAACCCCGAACTGCGTGATGGTCTTAAAGCAGGCATGGTTATAAAGCTGCGCAATCCGGAAATGCCCGTCCCGGTTAAACCGGAAGAGAAAACAGAAGCTGTTGTGGCAGATAAGCCGGAAATGCCCGTAGCGGGCTATAAGGCTGAAAATATTAAAACTACATACAAAGTTGCCTTGCTTTTGCCTTTTTTGCTTGACAATGCCGCCGATGCAATTGAATCGCCTGAACAAAATAACCCATCTGATTTCGAGAATTTCAATTATCTGCAATTTTATGCAGGGTTTATGCTGGCTGCCGATTCACTCGAACAATTAGGGCTTCATGCCCGGATACAGGTTCTGGATGGGGATAAACTGAATGATACGCTCACCATCAGGCAGACATTGCGTAAGACCGGCCTTGATAAAACGGATCTTATCATAGGGCCGATGTATGCCAATTCCTTTAGTGTTGCTGCCCGTTTCGCCCGAAAGCATGAAATCGGGATTATAAATCCATTGTCGCGACGCGAAAATATAGTAGAAGGAAATCCGTATGTAATTAAAACCCAGGTTTCAACTTCAGGAATCGCGACAAAACTCTCCACATTCATTACAAGGCATTATGCTAATGCAAACGTTATCGCTGTCCGAAACGATGCCAAAGAACTTAAACAGCTTGCAGATGCTTTCGAATCCCAGATGAGGGCCGGCATTGCCAGCCATTCGTTTAACGGAAGTTTCCAAACAGCGACCTACACATCCGGGAGTATGTCCGAAATTTCGAAGCGTCTGAAACCCGGCGTTAAAAATATAATACTGTTTTTCTCAAATAATAAATCCATTGTTCCCAGTTTTGTATCGCTTTTAAATCCCTTTTCGAGATCGAATGATATTATCCTGATTGGAATGGATGGATGGGATGAGATAGCGCTGGAAACAGAATTTCTGGTTAACCTAAATTTTCATCAGGTAACTTCCACTTACGTTAATTACGATAGCGAGGCTGTTCAGCAGTTTATTACCCGATTCCGAAACAAATACGGTGCAGTGCCGACAGTTGAAAAATACGCGTTCCTGGGATACGATATCGGCTGGTATTTCCTTACATCCCTCATGTGGTATGGCGATCAATACATGGGTAGCATTCCGTACCGGGCGGGAACAGGGCTGCAATACAATTTTGCATTTTCAGGTTCCAAAAAGAGCGATGGATTGCAGAATCAGAACATCAGCATCGTGAAAATTCAGGACTACAAAATGGTTAAGGTGGAATAGTTAAGCTGGAAGTCGGAAGACGGATCCCGATAGCTATCGGGACGGAAGACCGAAGACTGAAGACTGAAGACTGAAGACTGAAGACTGGAGACTGAAGACTGAAGACTGGAGACTGAAGACTGAAGACTGAAGACTGAAGACTGAAGACTGAAGACTGAAGACTGAAGACTGAAGACTGAAGACTGAAGACTGAAGACTGAAGACTGGAATTACCAAACTTCTGTATTCTATAAACATTTGCTATATAAATCACTGAATTCCTGCATTTTAAACCAGGCCCTATCCTTTCCTTCCTGCCATAATAGCCAGTATTTTCGAAGAAATTTCCTCAATTGATTTAGCTGTTACACTTACAAGTGTCCAATCAGGGTGCAGATTATAATAGCGGTTTGCATAGTTTATTTCGCGTTTTACATAATCAGGCTCTGAGTAATTGGCTACGCTGCCACCCAGGCGTTCGTGGCGTGTTTTTCGCAGTTCCGACAGGCGTATAGCATTGGTAGTGAGGCAGAAAATCCTGGATGGATCAAGCAGGCTGAGAATTTCAGGTGACGGGATGCCCATAATAATCGGCACATTGGCTGCAAACCAGCCTTTATATGCCAGGTAAATGCTGATCGGTGTTTTAAATGTTCGCGAAACGCCAAGCAATACAATATCTGCTTCATCTAAACTTTCAGTCCGTTGACCATCGTCGTGGTTAAATGCAAACTGCATGGCATCAATACGCTGAAAGTAGTCTTTATTGAGTTTATTGTAGAGTCCGGGTTGTTGCGAGGGTTCGTGGATAAACTTGCCCGAAAGCCTTGTAAGCAAAGGACCCATCAGGTCGATAGTCTCTACATTTATCGTATGGCTTTCGCGGATTATATATTCGCGAAGCGAATCCGTTACCAGCGTATGCACAATTAAAGCTCCTGTTTTCCGGGCATTGGAAACAATTGCTTTCACCACTTTTGTGGTGCTGACTTCCGCATAAACCACCACTTCAATCTCTGTCCCCGGAAACTGGGTCAGCGCCGCATTCAGCGCCTGGCGGGCTGTGCGTCCTGTGCCATCAGAAACAACAAATACCTGGTACAAATCAGCTTATTTAAGGTTTGATTATTCTGCCATTTTTTAATCTGGAAACAAAGCTAATGAATTTCTCTGAACGTTTAACAACGGGGAAAATGAACTTTTTGTACAGGTAGGGTTTGATGTTCAGATGTTTGCGGGTACAAATATTTATTAAAATTTCAAATGTTTCAACGACCACAATCTTTCCTGATTTATCGGGAAAAACCGGCTTTAGGGCCTGGTGATAATGGAGAATGCATTTATTCTGCAATTTCAGATTTGATTAATGTTCTGCAACAAATCAAAATTTTTATACTGGCTAAAATCCTTTATAAAATTGTAATTCCTCCAATCAAAATAAGCTTGTATACAATTTTATGAGTTTATGTATCTGTAATAAAAATATTCCGTGTCAGTTGTAACTATAAAATTACAAACGTATAGTTATGTGATTCATAAGGATGTGAGCCAAAGTTTGTTTTATTATCGCTATTTATTTTTTCGAAGTGCCATTTCGAATCAGCATTATATAAATTCATCGGGTAACCGACAACAGCTTTGGGCGAGAAACTCATTTTTAATTTATTTGCATTTGATGACTGGATATGAATACTGTCGAAAACTGTAGTAGCCACTGCATTGGGCGTGGTATTTATGTTTTTTGTACTGTAAAAATCGTTCTGACTACCCGGGATCAGACTAAAAGTAGGGCTGCGGTATGCTCCGCTTCCATCCGAAATATTATACATTCCGTTAGATATATACTCACTTTTAGGAAATAAATTCACAGTAAGGGTATCGTCCGTTTCATTTTTGATTGAAATACTCAAACTATAATTTGGCTTTTTTTCGCATGAACAAATCAGGATTGTCAACGAACTAATAATAATGATCAGAAAATTATTTATTTTCATAATAGGATATTCTGCTGAATTTCTACCTAAAGGGGCAAAATATTCAAATAAGGTTGGTTTGTTTTTTGTTTTATAAATTTATCCATAACTGATCGCAACCGGATGTCGGCGGGATTTAGTTCCAGTTCAACTATGGTACTCCCTATTCTTAGTACCACTATTTTCTTTTTCTTAATTGAATTATGATGATGCAAATGTAGTATTAATAACGAGAATAACTCAAAAGGAGTTATTTCCCGTTATTAATACTTTTTCTTTTTCTTTTTTGCTTC
>JBBQSY010000154.1:0-6948 GCA_038213495.1 Bacteroidales bacterium | reverse complement strand
AGGTCACATGGATTACGCCATGATTAAGAAATAATTGCTAATTAATACATTCCTGGCAATCATGGCTAATTCTACGTCAGGTTTTTTGCCACGCCACAGTTTATCCCGTTTTTGCGGGACAAGCCGTTCGCTTGGAAAGATTGAACAAATAAACTTGCATCACAACGGCGCTCACTTCTGCATGGCTTGCAACGCCCCACGCTCACAAAACCTTCCTCGAACTACTACTGAAACTCTATAATGTAGGTCCTTCAAAAGATAATTTTCCTATATAAGACATTGATTTGGAGATGTTATTTTATAAGTTTGACTTAAGGAGCTTTACAACGGGATGTTCCCGTGTTTCTTCGGTGGGTTGGTTTTACGTTTATTCTGCGTCATTTCGAGTGCCTGTATCAGTTTGAAGCGGGTTTGATGCGGGTAAATAATTTCATCGATATAGCCCTGCTCGGCTGCTTTGTAGGGATTGGCAAAGGTTTCGCGGTAATCGTCAACGGCCTTTTTGCGTGCGTCGTCGTCCATCTTATCGCGATGGATAATGCTCACAGCTCCGTCGGCTCCCATAACAGCAATTTCAGCTGAGGGGTAGGCGAAATTAATATCAGCGCCTATATGCTTGCTGCTCATCACATCGTAAGCTCCGCCATAAGCCTTGCGGGTGATAAGTGTGATTTTAGGCACGGTGGCTTCGGCAAAAGCATACAACAACTTGGCGCCATGCTTTATGATGCCGCCAAATTCCTGGTTGGTACCCGGCAGGAAACCCGGAACGTCGACCAGCGTAATAAGCGGGATATTAAATGCATCGCAGAAACGCACAAAACGTGCAGCTTTTATCGATGAATTTATATCGAGTACCCCGGCGAGTGCCTGTGGCTGGTTGGCAACAATACCCACACTCCGGCCACCCAAACGGGCAAAGCCTATAATGATATTCTGGGCATACAGGGGCTGAACCTCGAAAAAATTGTGGTTGTCGACCATTTCCTTGATCAGTTCCTTCATATCGTAAGGCTTGTTAGGATCCTCGGGTATGAATGTATCAAGTTTTTTGTCGCTGCGGTTTATATCGTCGGTGGTGGCCTTGTAAGGTGCATCTTCCATGTTGTTCGAAGGCAGGTAACTCATCAGTTCGCGCACCATCATCATGGCATGTTCGTCGTCGTTGGCGGTAAGGTGAGCCACGCCGCTTTTGCTGTTATGAGTAAGCGATCCGCCCAGTTCTTCCTTGGTAACTTCTTCGTGCGTAACGGTTTTTATAACATCGGGCCCGGTTACAAACATATAACTCGTGCCTTCAACCATGATGATAAAGTCGGTAATGGCCGGGGAATATACTGCTCCGCCGGCACAGGGACCCAAGATGGCTGATATCTGCGGTATAACGCCTGAACTCATAACGTTGCGGTAAAAAATATCGGCATACCCTGCCAGGCTTTCGACCCCTTCCTGTATGCGGGCGCCTCCCGAGTCGTTAAGTCCGATGAGCGGTGCACCCATTTTCAGGGCCAGGTCCATAATTTTTACAATTTTATCCGCGTTGGCGCGGCTCATGGTGCCGCCAAATACAGTGAAATCCTGTGCAAACACATACATCAGGCGGCCGTCGATTTTGCCATAACCCGTTACAACCCCATCGCCCGGGATCAGGTTTTTTTCCATACCAAAATCCCGCGAGCGGTGAACAACAAATTTGTCGAGTTCAACAAAAGTGCCGGGATCAAGCAGGTCGTTAAGGCGTTCGCGTGCCGTTTTCCTTTTGGCCTGGTGCTGACGGTCAATGCGGTCCTGTCCGCCGCCAAGTTCGGCAAGGCGGTTTTTTTCTTCCAGTTTTTTAAATTTTTCTATCTGACTCGACATAGTATTTTTATTTCTGATTTTAGGTTTTAGAATTTAAATGGGTCCACAAATTTATATGCAGGTTTCAGGGTTTAGCTTCGCTGAGGTCGCTGCGCTCAGTTCAGAGTTTCAAGGTTTCAGGGTTACAGGGTTTCAATGTTACAGAGTTTCGGCACTTCAACTACTCTATGTGTGAAAAGATATTAATTAAAAAATTTCGAAATCCGAAATCAATATCCGTGTTCATCCCTTCTTTTCACGTCGTCCGCGTTCCGTTATTTTATATCCGACATCCGACATCAAAAATCCGACATCCGCAATTATTTTTCATCCGCATCTTCAATCACAACAAGCACCTGGTTGCTGTCGACGGTATCGCCTTCGGCAACGGGTATTTCACTTACAATGCCGGCTTTGGATGCTTTAAATTCACTTTCCATTTTCATGGCCGAAACTATAATTACGGTTTGACCTGCTTCGACCATGTCGCCTGTAGCCACAAGGATTTTCACGATTTTGCCGGGCATGGGCGAGCGTATTATGTTGCTTACATGACCACCGGCAGCATTTTCGCGGCTGCGGATATACCGTGTTTCGGCATCCACCACTTCAATTTCGTTGGTGAAATACAAAGTGTTGACGGTATAGTGCTTTGGCTCGCGACCCGGAATCACTTCTATATTATACGAGCGGCCTTTGTGAAGAACTGAATATTCAGCAGGCCCTACTTTTACCAGGTCGACGTTAAATATTTCATCATCAACAGCTATGGTAAGCTGACTGCCTTCACGGCTGATTTCTTTCAGGATCGCCTTACGGCCTTCTAAGTTTAGTTCAAGTTCCATGTTCTAGTTTTGTTCAATATTTCAGCTTTTAAGGAATTGAGGAGCGACAAGGCGAGAGGCGACAGGGCGAATGAAGTATAAGGTAAATAAGCCATGTAGTTATTGCTTTTTTTCAAGTACCCATTTGTCAGCATCATTTATCATTATTACAAGTTGACTTAAAAGGTGATCATATTTTTCCAGTAATTCATTTGTTTTTTCTTCACTGAGATATTTACAGAGGAAGGATATTTCAAGCCAAACCTGAGTTTCACATGCTTCAGTTTCTGAATCGCTTAATTTAGCAATAAAAGCAGCTTTATACCTTCTTTTTCGCCAGGCTTCAGCAATATTTGTACATACTGAGCGAGATGACCTTCTGATTTGATCAGTCAAGGAATACTTTTCTTCCGGAGGAAAGGTTTTTGTTAGTTCAAAAATCTCCATCGCCAAATCAATAGCAGATTGATATACTCTTAATTCCCGATAACTAAGTATTTTCATTGGTTTGATTGATTCATTATATAGTTTCTTACGTAATATTTGACGAAAATGACCCGTTACAAATGGGGGAAACCTTCAGTTAAATCAATCATTAATCTTTTACAATGTTGCTCTTCACCCCTCATTGTGTAATGTACCACATTTCTCCCAGTCGCCCATCGCCTTGTCGCCCCATCTCACAGTCGCCCCATCTCCCTGTCGCCTCTTCCCCTTTTCAAACTACAGCCTGTTGGCCCCCGACCTTCGTCCAAACCCTCTCCAGTCGCTGCCATGGCGTGGCGAAGCCTGCGAAATGGTTTGTTTTATTTCCCGGAGCTGTGAGGTGTATTCAACATAAGCTGCAATGAGTGCCAGGTTCTCACATTCCGAAGCACATTCGGTTTCAGCGAGCAGATATTTCAGGTTATCTTCAATAAAATGGGTGTTGTATCCACCTTTACGAAATTCAGGAGCATCCATTATTTTTTCCAGGAATTTTATCGACGTTTTCACACCGCTGATCTTGTATTCATATAATGCACGGCGCATACGTTCGATGGCTTCTGCGCGTGTTGTTCCCCACGCAATCAGTTTGCTGATCATCGGATCGTAATATATAGGAATGGTATAGCCTTCATACACATATCCGTCGCAACGCACACCCAGCCCCAGTGGTTCGGTTATATGGGTTATGGTGCCGGGATTAGGCATAAAGTTATTGTCGGTATCTTCGGCATAAATGCGGCATTCGATGGCGTGGCCATTCTGCCTGAGTTCATCCTGTGTGAATGGCAGAGGATTCCCTTCGGCAATGCGGATCTGTTCTTTTACCAGGTCGACACCTACAACACGTTCGGTAATAGGGTGCTCCACCTGCAGGCGGGTATTCATTTCGAGGAAATAATAATTCAGGTTATCATCCACGATAAACTCAATGGTTCCGGCGCCTTCGTAATTGGCAGCTTTGGTGGCTGCCACGGCATCGGCACCCATTTTAGCGCGAACTTCCGGGGTCATGATGGGCGAAGGGGTTTCTTCCACTACTTTCTGATGACGGCGTTGCACCGAACACTCGCGTTCGAAAAGATGTACGGTATTTCCGTAACTGTCGGCAAGAACCTGGAACTCAATATGATGCGGTGAATCGATATATTTTTCTATATAAACGGCGTCGTTGCCGAAGGCGGTTTTAGCTTCGGAGCGTGCGCCACGTAACGAACTCAGGATCTGTGATTCCTCCCTTACCAGACGCATTCCTTTTCCTCCTCCGCCTGCCGAAGCTTTAATCATGACCGGCAGCCCGATCTGGCGGATGGTTTCGAGTGCTTCATCTTCGCTTGTAACCGCATCGGATGTACCTGGTACAACTGGCACACCGGCTTTTATCATGGTGCGGCGCGCTGTAATTTTATCCCCCATGCCCAGGATTGCTTCGGGTGAGGGGCCTATGAAAATAATGCCTTCTTCCTGGCAACGGCGCGAGAACGCTGCATTTTCCGAAAGGAAACCATATCCCGGATGAATGGCATCTGCACCGCATGCCTTGGCTACTTCAAGAATTTTTTCTATCTTCAGATAGCTTTCGTTTGACGGTGATGGCCCGATATGATAGGCTTCGCCGGCATACCGCACATGCATGGCAGTGCGGTCGGCGTCCGAAAAAACGGCTACCGTGTGTATGCCCATTTCGCGGCACGAACGGATAATGCGTACTGCAATTTCACCGCGGTTGGCTATCAGTACCTTTGTTATTGGTTTACGCTCCATATAAAAATCTTCGGTGATGTAAGTGTAATTGTCAGATAAAGAAGACTATCGGAATAAACATACTCCCGGAAAAGTTGTTCGATCACAGCCTGGCATAATGCAAATATAGGCAAAGATTTGATATATGATATTCTGTAAATATGAATACTTTAATATCAGTTTGATTTTATGAAACTTAAATCAGAATAATGTCCTTTTCAGGCTATTTTCTGTCTGATCCCGGATCAGAGGCTTACCTGCCAACCAACTGCAGGTAAACTGAAACGCGTTAGCCAATATAGGGCAGAAAAAAATCTTAAAAAGACACAAGATTAAACAAGTTGATTGGAATGAAAAATGTCAGACAGGTTCTGAGTTCATCATCACAGTAAATACAAAAAACAAAAAGAGTCCTGAAACAGGGATCAGAAAACGGGGTAGCAGAGGAAAATAATCCGGCAAATTTAACCGTGTAAATCAAATCAATAGGCGCAGGTTGAATGTTTACAATGATATTAAATTTACATATGATTGAAATAATCCGTAATTTTATGGCACTTTTCATTAATTTGCTTGCATCAGGTCAGCATTTAAATCCCCGGACACGACGTAATCCCTTACCCACAACATGGGATTGAGAGAGCGAAGCTATTATATGCCTAATGGAACCAAAGGCGCGTCGGCCTTGTTTTAACAGTTAGCAATTTTTAAATCCTTACCTCACTCCTGATTCAGGATAATAACAGTTTATAACATACTCCTGGGCATAATCGGCATATTGTTCAGGAGATTTGTCTTTTCAGCAACAAATATTGCAGCCGTTCGTTTGGTTTTTCCTGTGAAAATCAGGTCAAAAAAGAATATAAGCATGGTTTTGGGGTTTATTATCAATGAAAATTGACAATTAACCACTTTTTAGGTCAGGTTAAATTGTTATATTTTATTTTTGCACTAAATAAGTTGAGAATGAAAAACACTCACCTGGTTATTTTTCTTGCATTGACGGTTATTTTGGTTTCGGCCAGCGGGAAAATATCGGCCCAGCGTTATTCGTTCAACAAGTGGGACCGGGTAATTTTCAGAAATAATCCTCCGGTTAGTCAACGGATTTTTAACCTTACTGAATTTAATATGGGTTATGGTGCCCGCTATCTCGACGAACCTTATGAAATAAGGCGGGCAGGAATAACCACACTTCTTGCTTTCAGGTATACCCGCAATATCAGCATTGGCCTGGGTGCGGGGCTCGAAACCTATAACGGCGGAACCCTGGCTCCGCTATTTATCGAAGGGCAGTATTATTTAACTCAATTCGTTAAAGGAAGTACAAAGCCTTTTTTAACGGGAGCTTCGGGAATATTGTACAACGTAAGTGGTATAAAAACCGATATCAGGGTATTTGCAAATCCGGGTTTTGGTTTTCTGATTCCCATCACTTACAGGGCTTCACTTTCCGTAAGTGTAGGCTTATATTCGCAATGGGAGGTGAAAGTGGAACGCTATAGTTTTATAAATGCCAAAATAGGGCTGCTGTTTTATTAACACCGGGTAAGTTAACTGATATGAGACATTTTTTCAGCATTGTACTATTTTCGTTCCTGGCTCTGATATTTGCATCAACTAAAGATCTTTCGGCACAATCCCGGCATCTTTCATCCGACGGAGTTTATAATCTCACTGAACTAAACCTGGGCTATGGGCTACAGGGAAATGTGCAGCCGAATGAAATAGGGTTTACAGGGATTAGTACGCTGGTAGGTTACTGGTTAACCAGATCACTTTCGGCAGGACTTGGAGCGGGCATTTTAGCATACAATGGCAGCAACGCCATTCCTTTATACTTCGAAGGCGGGTATTATTTCCGACCATTCGGATTGGGAAAGACGCGGTTTTTTATAAAAGCCGATGCCGGGCTTCTTTTCAGGTTAAACGGTGATGTTGAGCCTGTACGGGTATTCGGAAATCCCAATGCAGGTTTGCAGATTCCTCTGGCAAGGCATAAAGATATTTCCATTTCTCTTGGTTTTTTCTCTCAGTTCGAACAGAAACTGCAAAA
>JBBQSY010000153.1:0-7258 GCA_038213495.1 Bacteroidales bacterium | reverse complement strand
GACAATGAACGGAAGTATGGGAGTTTATCCCGATAAGCGCAGCGAAATCGGGAACCCCGTTATTGGCCGCATACTAAGCCCGGATAAGTACGTACAATCTCACGTTTATACCCAAAGTTACAACCGGTATAGTTATTGCTTTAACAATCCTTTAAAATACACCGACCCGAGTGGATGGACAGCGTTTAAAACCTGGTCTGAATTTTGGAATGAAGTGAATTACTTGTGGGATAATGGTGGTGGCAACTGGAACAGCACTAGTGGTAGAAATTCTGTTGGCAACGAAGGTGGAATAATGCAAGCATCAGTTAATGCTATTAGTGGGTCTAATGGTTGGGGATACACTAATTTTCCAAATGGAGCAACTGTTGAGAAACATGATCCTAAAAAAGTAAATACTGGCATGACATGGTATGTCCGTACAGCGGATGCTACTAAGTGGCCTAATAAAAATGATGCGGTTTGGTATTCGTTTGAGGCAAAATCAGTACCATATGCAATAAATAGTGCTAATACTCGATCAAACAAGGAGGAGCCAATCTCTCCTATATTTAGTTGGATAAACAATGGTATAAATACTTTATCTTATGGAGTCATAGAGGCAGGTGGCACTTTTAGGTTTATGAAAAGTGGTGTTATAAGTTTGGGGTATTATAGCTCAGGTTGGAGTACAGGAAATCAATATGTTAAAACAACCTATAACGTAGCTAAACTATGGAAAGGAATAGGGTATGGTACATCTGCGGTAGGAGTCGTAATAGGTGGATATAATTTTTATGTGTCTGATAAAAGTTGGGGTGATTATGGCCAACTTGGTATATCCTTACTATCTTCAGGTCTAACTTTAGGGGTTGTTACAACACCTTTTGGAATTGGAATAGGCGTGATTGATCTTTTCCATGGTTTTGATGGCTTTTATAATTATCTTGATACAAATCAGCAGTTATACAAACGCACTGGTTTAATTATGATACCCAATAATTTGGGAGTTCCCATGTTCATTAAGTTAAAATAGTATGAATCCATATAATTATCTGTTTTACAAGTTAACCCGCTTCTTAAATAAAAAGGGTAATAATGAATGGGGTCCAATTTACGCTATAACAATACTTTTGGGCTGGAATATTGTTATTATTTATGTTAACTGTTTCAGGATAACTGAAGAAAATTCAAAAGGTGGATTTAAATATGGGTTAATAGTCATTGTAATAATACTATTTATAACAAATTCTGTATTGTTTCTTAATAAAAAGAGACAACTGGAAATAATAAAACGATATCAGAACGAATCACATAGAAGAAGTAGAATTGGGAGTTTTCTTGTTTTACTCTATGTGGCATTTACTTTGGGTTCAATAATATTCGCATAAATGCTTGCCTAGTATGCCGGTAAGGTTTTATTCCCTGCTGTCGGTAGTCTTCATTTAAAATAAATAAAACAAATGCTAACCGCAATCTGAGCGTACGGATTCCGATAAATAAAAATCATTACATTTGTACAACCCTGTTGTCCGTAGTGTTCCATAAAAATAAATTGAATGGTATCCTGAGTTTGTAACTCAGGATACCGATAAATAAAAAACAATACAAACAAATATAATCATGAGTTCCCGAACTCAAAATAACCTGAAAGCAAAAAAGACCATCCCGGTTTCAGGATAGTCTTTCAAAATTGTAGCGGTTACCCGATAATTACAGAGTAATCCCCAATTTTTTCTTTGCAAGCGGCATAATATCTTCGCCTCCGTCAGAATACAGAATAAGGTCTTCTACCGAATTCAGAATATACGCAAAATTGCCTTCTTTAGCTACATCTTTAATTGCCTTCTTTGCTTTGTCGACAAATGGCGTGATAAGCTCTGTCTGCTTGGTTGTTAGTTCCTGCTGAGCCGATTGCTGAAAAGCCTCAATGCGGCCCTGGAGGTCAGTAATTTCTTTTTCTTTGGTTGCTTTAATGATGCTCGACATGCTGGTTGCATTTTTCTGATAGTCGGCACCTTTCATTTCCAGCTCGCCCTGCATGGTTGATAATTCGCCCTGTAGCGACTTTACGTATTTTTCCATTACAACTTTTATTGTATCCTGGCCTGGCATCAGTTCCAATAATTTACCGAAGTCAACATGTCCGATTTTTGTGGCTTTTTGAGCATTGGCATTCGCTGAAACAGCAATAATCATTGCAATTGCTAAAACTTTTAAGAGGTTCTTCATCATTTTTAAATATAAGGGTTTAGTATTTTAGATTTTATGAGGCGCAAAGGTAAAAAAAAGGCCATACCAAACGCACCGGATTGTTATTTTTTGCTTTTGTTATTTTGTTGAGGCTTATAGGTATAACCCAGTTTATCAAGCACCTGTTCGCTTATGTCGTATTTTGCATTGGTATAAATAAGGGTAGCATTGCTGGCTTTATCAAAAACCACGGCATAATTTTCGGCAGTGGCAATTTCTTCAATTGTGTTGTACACTTTTTCCTGTATAGGTTTTATAAGTTCCTGGCGTTTCTTAAAGAGATCGCCTTCGCTGCCAAAGCGTTTTTTCTGAAGATCTTTTGCTTCTTTCTCCTTATTAATAATATCTTCCTCACGTTTCTTCTTCATATCTTCCGTTAAAAGCACGGCTTCATTCTGGAAGCTTTTGTACAGCTTATCGATTTCAGCAAATTTTACTTCTATCTCCTTCTGCCATTGTATCGAAAGCTCATCGAGCTGAGTCTGGGCATCGGCATAATCGGGAATGTTATCAAGTATGTATCCGGTGTTTACAAAAGCATACTTCTGGGCGGAAGCCCCAAAACCAAATGTGCAAAAAATGGCTGCGATTAAAAGGATCTTTTTCATAGCTATACTACCTTAGGATTTATTTTTCGGGAACTACAGTTCATTAATAAGTGTTATAGCAAAAAACCTGCCAAAATGATTAATCAATGGAAGAATTCATTGAAAAATGGAATTGACCTTTATTGGCATCAGGTGTACCCGGAATCTTATCAAAACCATATCCCCAGTCGAGACCGAGTAATCCGAACATCGGCAGGAATACCCTTACTCCTACTCCGGCTGACCTTCGCACATCAAACGGGTTGTAATCTTTAAATTTTGCCCAGTCGTTTCCGGCTTCAACGAAAACAAGTCCGAATATGGTGGAATTGGGGTTGAGCGACAATGGATAACGCAGTTCCAGCGTGCTTTTATTGAATATTACACCACCTGCAGGCCTGGAAGTAACACCTGATTCGGGAGTTAAACTCTCGTTAGAGTAGCCCCTGAACCCTATAAGCTGCCTGCCGTCAATTGCCGAATAGCCCGACATTCCATCACCACCCATAAAGTAACGGTTAAAAGGGGTTACCTGTATGTCGCTGCTGTACTTGCCAAGGAAACCTACTTTTGTGCGTGCCATAAGTACGAGGTCGCCTATTATCTGCTGATAAAATGCGCCGCTCATTTTCCATTGGTTGAACTCTATCATACGGTATTTATCGTCAGCACTTCGTGCAGCAAACCATTTGGGTGCTAACAGCGAGTATGGCGGAGTCATTTCAAGCGACAGGTTCAACTCCGATCCGGCGCGCGGAAATATCTGAGCATCGGTTGAGTAACGGCCCAACGCAATAGAATACGAGTAACTCTGGTAAAGTCCATCCTGTTGTTTACCAAACAAAACATAGTTATCCAGTTGGTAATGTTGCAGGTTAAAACTTTGCGAAAGATTAAAATAGTTATCAGGCCAGTTCAGCCGGCGGCTGAAAGTAAAGGACAATCCGGTGATATTGTATGCATAGTACGAAGCATCGGCTTTATTATACCCATTATTATATGCCGATACATAAGTGGAAACGCTCAACTGGTTGGGCTTTTTGCCTCCGAGCCATGGTTCGGTAAATGAAGCACTTGCGCTTAAATAGCCTTTGCCGTAAGATTGAAGCCGAAGTGACAATTTCTGCCCGTCGCCGGATGGTATAGGCTTCCAGGCTCCCTTTTTAAGGAAATTTCGTGCCGAGAAATTGTTAAATGAAACACCCAGTGTCCCTATTAAGCGTCCATAACCCCATCCTCCCGACAGCTCAAGCTGATCGGAAGAGGTTTCTTCCACTTTGTATGCAATATCAACGGTACCGTTGGTCGGATCAATATTGGGAGTTTGTATATCGATTGTTTCCTGATCGAAATATTTAAGCTGTGTAAGCGAGGTACGGCTGCGTAAAATATCGGAACGGCTGAAAAGCTGGCCAGGCCTTGAGTAGAGTTCCCTGATAATTACATTGTCGTTGGTCCGGGTGTTGCCGGATACTTTCACCCTGTTTACATTCATTTGCCGGCCTTCGCGGATACGTATCTGCAGGTCAATTGAATCATTTTCGGCGCTGATCTCAATCGGCTCAATGCTACAGGTCAGGTATCCATCGTCAACGAACAGGCTCATCAGGTCGATGCCGTTAGGATTGAACTGCAATGATGCATCTAACTGATCCTGGTTATATACGTCGCCTTTGCGGATGCCCAGTAACATGCCAAGTTCTGCGGCTGTAAACTTTGTGTTTCCGACAAATGATATATTCCGGTAATAATATTTGTTGCCTTCGTATACATGCAGATCAACCGTAATACCATTGCGACTCGATTTATAAACAGAATCACTTACCAGCGTAGCATCCCTGTAACCGTTTTCATAGAATTTTTTAACAATGTTTACCTTATCGTCTTCATATTCTTTTTCAATGAATTTAGAAGATTTAAATACCCTGAGTTTCATATTCTTATCAACAATATCCTGCACATAGGCAGGGTATTTCTTTAAATCTCTCTTGTTAAGATGCCCGAAGAATCCGAGTAGGATTTCCTGCACCGAATAAAGCACCCTGTACGAACCTTTTTCTTTTGTCTTTTTCAGGGCTGATTTTAGTGTAAATTCGCTTACTTGCTTATTCCCGATAACATTTATCTTATCAATTTTAACCTTATTGCCTTTGGTAACCGCAATATCCAATATCACATTATTGAGTGAATTTGTATCTTTTACCTGGTTAATTTTAACACTGGCATCGAAAAAGCCTTTCCCAACATAATGTTTAATTATGGTATTCCGGATACGGGTTTCCAGATTATCAGTAACCACATCTCCTTTTGATATTTTAATTTTATCGCGCAAATCATCGCTCTCTCCTTTTCGGATACCGCTGAAATTATACTTCGACAAACGCGGGCGCTCCGTTAACCGGATATCCAGGAAAATCTGATCACCTTGAACGCCGGTTGCTACAATTTTCACATCCTCGAAAAGCCCTTGCTGCCAAAGTTTATCCATAGCCGAACGGATCCGTTCGCCGGGGATATCAATTTTATTCCCAACCTGCAATCCTGATAAAGAAATGAGTACGGAACTGTTGAGATATTGAACGCCTGTAACAGTGATACCGCCAATGGTGTACTTACGGGGGAGAGAATAGTTGATATCGGGAACTTCGTCACCTGTCGAAACTTGTGCCATTGCCGGCATTGAAAGGATTGAAATTAAAATAGATAGTAAAGTAAAGCGCCTCAGTGTCATCCTTTGCAATTTATAATTTGTTCACTTGTTTTGCCAAATCGCCTTTCACGATGTTGGAAATCAATAATAGCCTCGTACAGATCTTCTTTCCGGAAATCCGGCCATAATTTTGAAGAAAAAAACAATTCGGTATATGCAGTTTGCCACATTAAAAAATTGCTGGTGCGATACTCTCCGCTGGTGCGTATTAAAAGTTCCGGATCCGGAAGGTCTGGAGCATTCAAACTGTCGGAAATCATTTTTTCACTAATCTGATCCGGTTCAAGTTTTCCTTCTTTTACCTTTCGGGCAATCTTTTTAACTGCATCAACAATTTCCCACCTCCCGCTATAACTCAATGCCAGAAACAAATCCATACGTGTATTTCCCGAAGTTTGTGCCATCGCTTCTTCCAGTTCTTTTTTCACCTGAGGGGCCAGGCTTTCAATATTACCGATCGCACGCAGCCGTATATTATTATCGTTGAGTGTTTTAATCTCATTATTGATGGTTATAACCAAAAGGTGCATCAACGCATCTACCTCATCTTTAGGCCGGTTCCAGTTTTCCGTCGAAAAAGCATACAACGTAACATATTTAATTCCCAGTTCAGCGGCAGCTTCAGCCGTCTCACGTACCGATTGCACGCCGTTGTTGTGCCCAAAAACACGTTGCTCGCCACGTTGCTGCGCCCATCTGCCATTGCCATCCATAATAATGGCAATATGTTTTGGCAACCTGGTTTTATCAATAGTGTCGATCAAATTGTTGTTCTCCATCATTTTCGACAAATTTAGGCTTTTGTAGTTTACTGTATAAGCCCCTTTTGTTAATTATTCTTAATGTGATAATTACGGAATTCGCCACCCGTAAATTACTAATAGCCTTTACGTTGGTGGTCGAGGCAACGCTCCTGCTTCACCATCCTGATTTTAACAGTTACTGAAACACCGGCCAATGAATACCAGTCGGTGTTACGCGAATTCCCTCTTTGCATTCCGGCATTGTGTGTAAGTAAAGGATCCGAAGCCAGTTCATACACATCGGCAGTTAGCGGATCTTTTCCTGCTAAATCAAGATAGTACGTCTTACTGACATCGTCGAGGTAATCGGTAGTGGTTTTTCTCATGCCCCATTCGGCTCCAACACCAATAAGTTTACTAACACTGTATTTTACACCCACTCCGAAAGGAAAACTGATAGCAAACAAATTGTATGGGCTGCTCTGGCCTTCGGTATGAAGAGGTTGTAATTGAACTGCTGCTCCCGAAAAATCGGCCAGCACTGAAGGATTGGTAATGACGCCAATGGGTTTGAAAAAAAATACCGCGGCTCCCCCAAATATATAGGGCGAGATGGGATGCATCCTGCTTCCGATAAAATACTCGAGGAAGTTGATTTCGAGCTGCACGCCTCCTTCATAAATTCGTGACTCAAAATTAAGATTGCGTTGGGTATTGGCTTTGCTTACGGCATCATCACCGGCAACATTACCATATAAACCATGCGCCCTTACTGAAATTCGTGTGTTAAAATTTTTCCTGTAGAATATGCCAAACGCCGGTTTCGACATCCGGTAAGGCAAAGACGGATTGAGGTCGCCTGTATAATAGGTAACTCCACCCATGATGCCCAAATCGCCGGATTTCTGTGCCTGGAGTAATGGAGCCAGCAACAACAGAAACATGAGTAAAATAAAGATTTTTTTCATAATTTTTTGAGCGTGCAA
>JBBQSY010000152.1:0-7261 GCA_038213495.1 Bacteroidales bacterium | reverse complement strand
ATGATTTACGAGGTACGATTTACGATTTGAAAAAGGGATTTACGATTTGGATTTGAGATCTGGATTTTGAGAATTACTATTTTCTGTTTTCCATTAACCCTTAACTGATAAATGTAAATAAACAACAGACTGCCCCAATCGAAATTCGTACTTCGTCAATCGTATTTTTTTTATCTCGGGTCGAACTTATATCCTACACCTTTAATGGTTTTAATGTGGTCCGTTCCGGTTTTTTCGCGGATTTTGCGGATATGCACATCAATGGTTCGTTCGCCTACAACCACATCATCATCCCAAACGCGCATCAGGATGTCATCACGTGTAAAGACTTTTCCGGGTTTGGACGCAAGAATGCTAAGCAATTCGAATTCCTTACGGGCTAGTTGTATTTCATTTTCATTAATAATTATAAGGTATCTTTCCCTGTCGATAGTGATGTCCCCGGCCTGGAAAATCTTCGATTCCTTTTCCTGTACAGGGATGCGTCGCAACAGGGAGTTTACTTTGCTTATTAAAACTGAGGGTTTGATCGGCTTGGTGATATAGTCGTCAGCCCCGGCATCTAATCCGAGTATTTGTGTAAAATCCTCACTTCGAGCTGTGAAGAAAACAATAATGGTATCTTTCAGTTCGGGGAAGCGTTTCAGTTCCTGGCAGGTTTCGATGCCATCCATTTCGGGCATCATCAAGTCGAGCAGGATCAGTTTAGGAACTTCCTTTTGAGCCAGTTTAAGTGCATCACGCCCGTTTAAGGATGTAACTACATTGAATCCTTCTTTCCTGAGGTTATAACCAACAAAGTCGAGGATATCTTCTTCATCATCCACCAGGAGAATTGTATATTTTGACTTATCCATTATCGTCTTTTTAGTTGCATGATTGAAATTGTTTGTCATAAAGATATTTACAATGGGAACAGTTATCAACGTGGCTTATATCAGATACCTTGGGTCCATACCAGGTTTAATCTTTTCGTGCTCACCCTGGTGCAAACGACTGTGCTTAACAACATGAGCATCAAAATAGTAAATGAGTTCTTCGGCTATATTTAAAATGTGATCGCCGGTACGTTCCAGTTTACGCATTATGGCAAGCGCCTCGAGTATCAGCATAGTATCATCGGGCTTTTTCTTTATCAGTTCACAAATAATGATATCGGCCTTTTTGTTTGTCTTATCCAGATTATCATCCATTCCGAACAGCAGGTTTACATGGTTGCGGTCGGATTTTTCGAATGCATTCAGCGACTCCTGTAACATAGCCTGTGCCATGAAAAACATTTCGGGCAGATGAGTAGCCTGCAGAATATCCTCAGGCATCGGGCCCCCGGAGTGTTCGGCCACCTTGGCAATACCATTGGCATAATCGCCGATCCGCTCGAGGTTGTAGTTGATTTTTAAGGCGGATAAAATGAAACGCAGATCTATGGCGACCGGGTTCCTGAGTATCAGTACACTTTCGGTATCCATATCAAGTTTAAGTTCAAAAGCATCTACGCGCTTTTCATTCAGTCGTACTTCACGTGCAAGGTTTTTGTCCCCGTTTATCAGGGCCAACCTGGCTTTCTCCATCTGATTGATAACCAGGGTCCACATCTGCACCAGGTCGTTCTTAATTTGCTGAATGCTGGTGTCAATAACGGTCATTTTTGTTGTGTTTATATTTGGTTCATGATAATAAGGCTGCTGTTCTGATATCCGTCGAACTAAAGAGAAGAAAATCCCTGCTCAGGCTTTCTTTTCAGCCAAACCTTCCGGTAATATAATTTTGAGTCCGTTCGTTGTCAGGATTAAAGAAAATTTTCTTGGTTGAGTTGTATTCTATAAGTTCGCCGAGGTAAAAAAATGCTGTTGAGTCGCTTATTCGTCCTGCCTGCTGCAGATTATGTGTAACCAGAATAATGGTATATTTTTTTTTGAGCTCGAATATCAGTTCTTCGATTCGTGAAGTCGAAATTGGATCAAGTGAGGAGGCCGGTTCGTCCATGAGTATAAGTTTAGGCTCAACGGCCAGTGCCCGGGCAATGCAGAGCCGTTGCTGCTGACCGCCGGAAAGTTCCATAGCCGATTTTTTTAATACATCTTTAACTTCATCCCATAAGGCGGCCTGCCTGAGCGAATGTTCGACAATTTCCTTAATGAGTGAATTGTTTTTGCTGCCATTAACGCGAAGGCCATAAGCTACGTTTTCAAATACCGATTTCGGGAATGGGTTTGGTTTCTGGAAAACCATACCTACATTTTTTCGTATCTCATCAATCCGCACTCCTTTTGAATATACATTCTGATTATTTACCATTACCCGTCCATTCATGCGGAATGTAGGAATAAGGTCGTTCATCCGGTTAAACAGCCTGAGAAAGGTTGATTTGCCGCATCCGGATGGTCCGATTAATGCAGTAACTGTATTGGGTTCAAATTTTATGCTCAAATCTTTCAAAGCATGAATATTATCATACCAAACATTTACATTTTCTACTTCAACATGCGTCATTATGGGGTAGGGGTTATATTTTTCAGTCACTTCGCAAAGAGTGCAAATCGCGAGAGTTTCGTTTTATCTTCTTTGTGGTAACAGGGTTTTATGAGTTCATATTAACTTTTTTTCGTAAAAAACGGCGGATCAGACTGGCCGCTACATTAATGATGAGTATTATCATGATGAGAACCAGGGCTGTTCCATAAGCCATGGGTCGTGTTTGTTCCATATTTGTTCCGCTTGTTGCCAGTACATATAAATGGTAAGGCAGTGCCATTACCTGGTCGCTGAGGCTTTGAGGCAGCCTGGGAAGGAAATAAGCTGCCACGGTAAAAAGGATAGGAGCGGTTTCGCCCGAAACTCTTCCGATGGAGAGTATCAATCCGGTAAGGATATTGGGGAAAGCTACCGGCAACACTACTTTTTGTATAGTCTGTATCTTGCTGGCGCCCAGTGCGTAACTGCCCAGTCGCAGGCTGTCAGGCACTGATTTTAATGCTTCCTCGGTAAGACGTATAACAACGGGCAAGGCAAGCAGGCCAAGTGTTAAAGATCCGGCAAGTATGGAATCGCCAAAACTAAGGTAGTTCACAAAGAGTGCCATTCCGAATAATCCGAAAACAATAGAAGGTACCCCGGCCAGGTTATTGGTCATCATCCGGAGGAATTTCTTCAGCCAGTTTTCTTCAAGGTATTCATGAATATATATCCCGGAAAGCATGCCCACAGGGAAAGCAAATATCATACTTCCTAACACAAGGCAGGCTGTTCCGACTATGGCCGGGAATATTCCTCCATGAGTCATTCCATCCTTTGGCATGGCAGTGAGAAATTCCCAACTGATTACACCAATGCCCCTTACGGCGATAAACCCAAGTATTGTCAGCAAAATGGCCACAACTCCGAAACTGATAATTCCGAAAATGGTAAAGGCTATTTTTTGCTTGAGCTGTTTTGTGTTCACGTCTTGGGAAAGGTTTTGGATTTATAAAGTTTCAGGTTTGATTTTTTTCGTGGCTTTGTTTTCGATGAGCTGATAGTGTTGTCAGGAATATCTTTTGCTCTTGTTTTTTATGATTTCAACCGAAAGATTAATGATAATGGTAAAGAGGAAGAGTATAATTGCCAGAGCAAATAAAGCACTGTAATGAAGGCTTCCATGCGAGGTGTCACCTAGTTCAGCGGCAATGGTTGCGGGAATGGTGCGGGTAGGCTGAAGGAATGAATAGTTAACCTGTGTGGAGTTACCGGTTACCATAAGTACGGCCATGGTTTCGCCGATGGCACGACCGATGGCGAGTATAACAGCGGTCGAAATCCCTGATTTGGCATAAGGAATCACCACTCGCACAAGAGTTTGCCATTTCGAAGCACCCAGTGCCAGGCTGGCTTCCCTGAGTGTTTTAGGTGTTGTGTTCAGTGCGTCTTCGGCTATCGTGACCATGGTGGGTAACACCATGATTCCAAGTATGATACTTCCTGCCAGCACCGTTTCGCCTACTTCGAGCTTAAACAACTGCTGTATAACGGGAACAAGCACAACAAGCCCGAAGAATCCGTAAACCACCGAAGGGATGCCTGCAAGCAATTCAACAACCGGTTTCATCACATTACGCAAGGTGGAACCTGCCACTTCGGACATAAAAATGGCGGTGGCCATTCCGAAAGGAAGTGCAAAAAGAATGGCTCCTAGTGTAACCATCAGGGTGCCGACTATCATGGGCCATATGCCGAACTGGGGTATGGGCGAGGAAGTCGGGTACCAATGTTTTCCAAGAACAAAATCCGTAAGTGTAATCTTTTTTACCGGGATAATACGGCCAATGAAATCTTTTGGGATCTGGTCTTTCGAAAGATACAGGATAACTCCCGGTGTTGTTTTCACAAACTCATTGATTTTTAAAGGCAGGTTTTCAAAATCGGGTCCGAGCTCCTCTTCTGTAAAAACAACTGCCAAATCATTAATTGTCAGCCTGATAATGCTGTCGTTGCTACCGCCTAATTGTTTCCAGTTTGTAATATCCTGGTTGAAAATATCAGCCAACTGGTTTGACAAAATCGCAGGAACCTGATTTTGAGGGCTTACGGCAATAACATAGTTTTTTTCGGTAGGTGTATGGTTAAACAGGCCCATCCCTTCCCTGAAAAGAAACACAATAATTAAAATAACTGCAAGACTGGTAATGGTACTGCTTGAGAACAATACCCCGGTTGCAATTCTTTCATATATTTTTTGTGATTTACTCATCAGGGAGCCTAAGCGAACGCAATACTATTTTTAAGGAGCAGGCTGTGAAAGGCCCGGCTAAAAAGACCCATACAGTTAATTGAGAGGTACATACCCGGTTTTTAATACCAGTTTTTGGCCGGCCGGAGAAAGCACGAATTTGATATACGGACTTACAGTATTCTCAACTGAAGTAAGATAATAATAATACAACGGACGGCTGATGGGGTATGAGTTGTTTTTAGCCGCGGCTATCGAAGGGGCAATATAAGTCACACCTTTATCATACGAAACCTTCAGGGCTTTCACCGTTTTTTCGAGATATCCCAATCCGATATATCCGATTGCACCCCTGGTTTGACTCACGCTCTGCACAATGGCACCGGTTGCCGGCATCAGCAGGGCGGAAGGGGTGAAGTTTTTCCTGCTGAGCACATGTTCTTTAAAGAATTCGTATGTTCCTGAACTGGTTTCGCGCGAATAGATTACAATTTTCATATCCTCGCCCCCGACTTCGTTCCAGTTTTTAATTTTACCTGTATAAATCGCTTCGAGCTGTTCGCGGGTAAGCTGGCTTATTTTATTCGATGGGTGCGCAATTACAGCGATGGCATCATAGGCTATAATTACTTCTTTCCAGTCTTTGCCCTGATTTTTGAGTTTCATTTTTTCGTCTATCCGCAGGCTGCGCGATGCCTGGGCAATGTCGGTAGTTCCATTCAGCAAAGCCGTTAAGCCAACACCCGAGCCACCACCGGTTACCATTATATTGGCATCTTTGTTTCGTTTCATATATTCTTCAGCTTCGTTCTGGGTAAGAGGAAGTTCGGTATCACTGCCTTTTATCTTGAATTTTTGTGCAAATAGCTGGCTGACAGAAACAAAAAGGAGAACAAGCAAGGCTAACTTCTTCATGTGTATTTCTTTTAGGATGGTATGTTAAATAATTGTAAAGTAACTATGCTTTTATTACTTACTAATTACTCAAATATTAAATAATTGTTAACTCACATGGTTGCCGCCAATTATGACGACCCTGTAAGCTTCGTTTTGTTTGTGCGCTCAAGCTGACAGAGAAACCGTATTTCAATTATTTTTAAGGTTTTGGCAGCATTGTCACCTGCGATCATGAAACAAAGATAGCTAACTTTTATTAAGCTGTTTGTAAATTATTGAAGTTAAAAGGGGTCATCCTAAATATCGGATTGTGATAAAAGATCCCAGGGGAACTATTTCCCTGTCAAAAATCTGCACCGGATAGCCTCTTGTATAACAATGGTGCTGATCCATCAATCGGAAGCATTCTTTGGCGAAACATTATTTTTGAGAATCACGAAAACTTTACTCAGAATCCGCATAACCCTAATTCCAACCAAAAAGAGTAAACAGAAAATAAACAAAAGCCGCAATAACCATCGAAATGGGAATAGTGAGTAACCATGCGTACAACAAATTAATAGTTACTCCCCAGCGTACTGCCGTTATTCGCTTAGTGAGTCCGGTTCCCATTATGGCTCCGGTAATTGTATGAGTAGTACTTACAGGTATCCCAAAAGCCTCGGTACCAAACAGAATTATAGCACCCGCGCTTTCGGCAGTTACTCCTTCGAAAGGTGAGAGTTTTGTTATTTTACTTCCCATAGTTTTTATAATTCTCCAGCCCCCCATCAGGGTACCTAAGGCAATGGCTGAATGACAACCAATCACTATCCAGAACGGAATAGTATGTATTCTGCCATCTGCATAAAATGTTATGTTCGCCCAGTGAGGGATGTATGCCGGATCTGTTCCGTTGAAATAAACCAGAAGTGTTGCCGAGATAATCCCCATTACTTTTTGCGCATCGTTTCCCCCATGTCCTAAGCTGAACAAGGCGGATGATAATAACTGTCCCGTTTTAAACCACTTTGTAAGCCTGAAAGGACTAAAGTTTTTAAATATCCATAATAATACAACAGATAACAGGTACGAAAAAATCATTCCAAGTACAGGCGCTAAGAAAATGAAAGCTGCGATCTTTAGTATTTTTCCCATATTTACCACATCCCATCCGGCAAATGCAATTGCGGCGCCTGTAAAACCACCGACAAGGGCGTGAGATGAACTCGAAGGAATTCCTAAATACCAGGTAAATAAATTCCAGATTATTGATGCAATCAGCCCGGCAAGTATAACATGCAGGTTAATGGCAGATGTATCAACCGTTTTTGCAATTGTGTCAACAATATGAAGCTCGAAAACTAAAAATGCAACAAGGTTAAAAAACGCTGCCCAAACAACTGCTTTTAAAGGTGTAAGTACTTTAGTTGAAACAATAGTAGCAATTGAATTTGCAGCATCATGAAAACCATTAAT
The DNA here is from genome assembly GCA_038213495.1 of Bacteroidales bacterium. Taxonomy (GTDB): domain Bacteria; phylum Bacteroidota; class Bacteroidia; order Bacteroidales; family UBA4417; genus UBA4417. The sequence goes on along the minus strand of JBBQSY010000152.1, from coordinate 201 downwards.
AAAATCAAATACAAGTGCCAGTACAATTATTACTATTAGTAGTGTAAAGCTCATTATCAGTATGTTAAGTGAAGGTGTTTTTTTATCATTACCGGTATCATATCTGTTGGTTAACCCATTTTAACGGCCAGGGTCGAAAAGATTTTGGCAACATCATCACATTTATCAATGGCTTTTTCAAGCGATGTCATGATATCACGT
>JBBQSY010000151.1:0-7316 GCA_038213495.1 Bacteroidales bacterium | reverse complement strand
ACATTCATTAAATCTCAAATTCCAAATTCCAATCTCCAATTCCAAGCGGGGTTTAAGAGTAGGCCTTGGTTCTTGAGATTTGGGATTTGAGACTTGGGTCTTTTTTTAATGCGTACTTTTATCCCACACTAAGTATAAAAGGTCATTGATTCCTGACAGTTTGACTATGATTAAACTTACCAACAAAACTCTTTCCCTGGTCGCGTTGCTATCCACAGCAACAATGCTGATAATACTCCAGTACCTGTCGACCGGCGTAAACGGGGAAACCGATTCTATTTCCCATTACCAGCTTGCACGTTACGCTTTTAAATATCCCGCCTACTTTTTGGATCACTGGGGAAAACCTTTGTTTACCATTCTTTCAGCGCCACTTGCTCAATTAGGGTATAGCGGTGCAGTAGCATTCAACCTGATTTGTGGCTTGCTGAGTGCCTGGTTCGCCTACCTTATTGCCAAACGGCTGGGCTACCGGCATGCCTGGGCTGCCATTATTTTTACGGTTTTCACACCGCTTTACCTGTTTATCATGTTCACCAGCCTGACTGAAATACTTTTCAGCCTTGTGCTTATCGCTTCGATTTACCTTTTTATAAGCAAGCGATTTGTATGGTCGGCAATCGCAATTTCTTTGATCCCGTTTGCCCGTACCGAAGGAGTGATGTTCGTGATTCTTTTCATCCCTGCACTTTTATTGATAAAGCAATACAAAGCACTGCCATTCCTGCTCACCGGCTTTGTTTTTTTCGGACTGATAGGACTGTCTCAATACCACGATTTTTTCTGGTTTTTCACAAAAATGCCTTATTCCATCAACAGTGCATCCTTATACGGAAGCGGGTCCTTCTGGTATTATTTCCTGATGATGGAAGAAATAATAAATTACCCGCTTATGATTCTTGGATTAACAGGCCTTGTTTTTTTGCTTTTTAACCTGGTAAAGAATCTGAAAAATATTCACGATATACGTTTTGTCACCCTTTATTTTCTGGTTATCCCTTCGATTTTTGGTTTTATACTTGCCCAGAGTTACCTGTGGTGGCAAGGACTTGGAATCCTGGCGTCGAACCGGTTTATTGCCTGCGTGCTGCCTTTAGGAGCCATTATAACTGTTACAGGTTTCGAGTGGGTGATGGAAAAAGCCCGTATCAATAAGGTTATTTATTGGGGAATGGGTGCATTTATACTTTCCATTGTAATGTATAAACCTTTTACCTATAACCAGTTACCTATGAAAACGGGTATAAATTTTGCCGTAATGCAAAATCTTACCACCTGGCTTAAAACAACGCCCTACAGCAACCACAAGGCCTATTATTCCGATCCGATGTTTCCTTTTTATATGGATATGGATCCTTCAGATGCTGAAAGATGCTACAGAGCATATTCCTATGAAAACGGTGATCCGTCTTCAATAATGAAGCCTGGAGAACTTTTAATCTGGGACGCCCAGTTTACTGGCTACGAAGGCCATATGCCATTCGATTCGCTGATGATCAATAATAACCTTCGGCTTATGAATGTATTTACACCCGTTGAATCATTCACGATTATTGGGGGAGAGAAATATAAGCTCGCCGTATTTATGAAAGCTCCCCGCGATACCACCCGGACCGGTTATCACCAGTTTTATTACAACACTTTCGAAAGCGGGTTAAATGAAGAGCAGTTGAAACATGTTACAACCGATTATAGCAGCAGCGGTAAGCAATCAGTTGTTCTTAGTCCGGAATTTATTTACAGCCCAACTGCCGAAGGCAAATTAACAAGCCTTCCGGGTGCTGGTGATATTTCGGTAAGAGCCAGTGTCCGCGTTCTGAATCCTTCGCTTATTGAAAAAGGACAGATACTGCTGGTAGTGAGCATGGACGATCCGGATCATAAAATTTACAAGTACGCTGTCGCCAAAGACACGGATACCAGTTATAAACTCGGTGAGTGGTTCAGCCTTTCGCTTACGGATGTGATCGAAAGAAATCTTCCGGTTAACGGCAATTACAAAGTATATGTGTGGTACACTGGCAAAGAAAAAATTTATGTCGATGACCTGAAACTGGAATATATGCCGGTGGGGTATGAGTGAAAAGTGAATAGACTACCACCATTAAACAATGGCAGAAACAAGAACTAACTTTAAATTCTGAAATACATAGAAATATGTTGAAATATGTAGAAATAGTTAAATGATATATCTATCTAAAATACAGGTGATAGCATTCTTGTTAGATGAAAGTGAAGAGTGAAAAGACAGCTATTACACGAACGGAAATTAACTTGAAAATTTGGAATACATTGAAATAAAAAGAAATACATAGAAATAGAAGAAATAGAGGGGAAAAATGAGAGGCGATTTTCTGTCGGATGTAAAGGAATATCATCAGGCACAAATCATGTTAGTAGTGTTCTCCCCTCGGGGAGATGCCCGCAGGGCAGAGGGGTTAAAAGAGTGAATCAACTACCACTATTAAACAATGGCACAAACTGAAATACATTGAAATAGTGGGTATAAGTGAATAGTGAAAAGTGTCTGCACAACTGCAGGGTGCCTGACACTGGAACCGGTCATTGTAGTAGAGACGCGATTAATCGCTTCTCTACCGATCAATCGTAAATTGCTATTTAATTTCAGGAATGATACCTCCTCGAATGCAATATCCCCATTTTGTTCATAAAATGCGACAGGGAAGTTTTCAAAACGCCCAGTGCATATATGGTACTACGTGTGAGGTTGATGGATGACGCTTCCTTAAAATATTTGGTTGGGCAGGTAATTTCGCCAACGGGGAATCCGGCATAAATAATCTGCGACATCATCTGGTTATCAAATACAAAATCGTCGCTATTGGCATGGTAATTAATGGATTGCAGCACATCGCGCGAAAATGCCCTGTAACCCGTATGGTATTCGGAGAGTTTCTGGTTGATCAGGATATTCTGAATAAGTGTAAGGCCGCGGTTCGAAATGTATTTAATCAGGGGCATTCCGCCTTTGAGGGCACCATTACCAAGAATTCGTGAACCCAGTACAACGGGGTAAACCTCGTTGGCAATTATATGAGCCATGGAATGAATAAGCTTAGGGGTATACTGATAGTCGGGATGCAACATAATTACGATATCGCCGCCAAGTTTCAGTGCAGTGTCGTAACAGGTTTTCTGGTTCCCGCCATAGCCTTTGTTCCGCTCATGTTCAACAACGTGTTTAATCCCGATCTGCCGGGCCACTTCAACGGTATTATCCCGGCTCCGGTCATCCACCAGTACCACTTCGTCCACAATATCCAAAGGGATTTCCTGATATGTTTTTTCGAGGGTCTGGCCTGCGTTATAGGCCGGAAGAACAACAACAATTTTTTTTCCGTTAATCATATAATTCCGAAAGTTAACAATGCACTAATAAATACTTCAATTTCGTTACTCCATTAATACTGAGCAATTTCAATATCATCAAACCAGACTGGTTTATTGCTGTGGTTCCAAAGATAGACTTTAAGCCTATCATCGGCAAACCCGTCGGGAATTTTGAAATTCAGAACGATTTTACTCCAGCCCAGGGCATCCTTCTCAGTAACCCCTTTGCTTTTTATATAAAAGTTATCCGAATTCTGAGCTGAAACTACCAAAGCGGATTCCTCGTCGCCACCAAAACGCCATATCGAAATTCCATAAAGCTTACCAGGCTTTATATTTCTCAGCTCATAATTCAGGGCAAAGATATCCATTCCGGGTAAGGAAAACGAATACTTGCCCGTCCTTGGTTTTTCTGTTGTAAGAGCTGTGTTTTCACAGAATTTTTCATCACCGGCCATAACCCACTGCTTATTATCGCTAAAAGTCTCAAAACCACTCTCTGTTTTCCACGATGGCGGAGTTACATGAGTAGTAGCTTTAAAAAAAGATGAACCTGCCGTATCAACTTCGTATATCACCTGCAAACGGCCTTCCGACAATTTATTCAATTTTAGTCCGGCTTCTTCAACCATTTTAATCTCTTCAGCAGTCTTAGGTCCGCCAATAAGTAAAATCTTACCCCCATACTTTTTTAAAAATTCAGCTGGGGATATGCTTGTTTCCCAGAGCTGAAAACTTTTATCCCAGGCGTTGTAAAAAAGCCCTTCGGGGAAAAGCTGCACCAGCCTGTCCGTGTGTATCTGCCTCGAATAAATATTGCCCCATCGCAACGACGAATATTCATTGAATGAAGTCGGATAATAGTATGTCTTCACATATCCATTGTAATTGCTTTCAATACGCGACATGGTTTCGTCCGTATCCTGGTTCGACATCCGATAGCCATTGTATGCAAGAGTTATATCCGACTTATGCAAAAGCGCTGCAACCAATACCAGTGATACAATAAAAGGCAAACCGGTTCTCAGAAGTTTCTTTCCTTTCTCTTTGAGATGGCTGTTCAGAAACAGGTAAATAAATACAACAACAGGTCCTGTGAGGCTGAGTGCAGGAAACAGATAATGATTGCTGTGGTAATGTTTGGCAACCATCAGGATGCTGCCTGCCTGGGCAATAAATAAAGAAAAAAGGATCAGGGGCTCTTTACCTGGATTAATTGCAGTCAGCCTTTTCCTTAAAAAAATATAAGCAATCAGCACAAGTGCGGATACCAGAAATACGGTTGTAAGTTCCTTGTTATTGGTAATTATTTGCACCAAAGCTCTGGCATACTGTGCCGGATCAATAAACCCTGTGCTTCCCTGGCCGTATGTTCCCGTATGCGTACCCAGGTTCAGGAACCATTTTGCCATATAGGGATACCCTTTGGCTGCCGGCAAAGTAAATAATATAAAAGCAGGAATTACAAGCAGCGAATACACAAATTTCCTTCCCAAGCCATCCAGGATAATAAAAGGTATAATAACAAGTGGAAGGAATGTCATTTTGGTTGCAAGTCCGAAACCCGAAAGCAGTGCAAAGGCATAAAGATACTTTTTATTCTGCCTGTTGGCAGAAGCATAGTATTCAAAAAGCAGCATAGTGAGTATTGCAACCGTGGCAAACAAAAAGGGTTCCGGTGCGACTTTTGTAAACAATTCTTCGATCAGTGTGACCGATAAAAACGGGGAAATTTGTAATAAAAGGGCAAGCCAGATATTCCCGAACAGCGAAAAAGCAACAAAAGCCAGGAAAAACAGCACCACGGCATTCATAACTATAAGGCTATGCCTCAAAACCTCAATATAATATTCTGAATGAAGCAGGACATCGGTTTCGAGGTCAGTACCTGTAAACCTCAGAATATGTGTGCATCTCAGAATAATAGCGCTGTATATCTGTACGGGTGTACCGGGATTATCAAAATGTCCGACGGCTCTGAGCATGTTGATATTTATACCGTTCAAAAGGTAGGCGCTTTCCGGATCGGTGCTGTATCTGGTCCGATCGAAACTAAACCCGATTGTTATAAATACGAGAGGAATAATTACCAGGATTAATGTCTTCAGTTTTCTTTTCATATTCTTTTACTCCGCATTAAAAACAATCTATAACCTGGTTTAAGGAAAGATAGAAATGTATTCATTCATACTCATCACAACTAATCGGCTTGTCTTTGTAATGTGCTGCGATTCTGCAAATTTAATAAAAGTATGCAATCCGGGAAGCGAAGATTATGCACCTTGCCAGTATAATTCAAAAACACTTCGAGTGCGAACTTTATCAATAATATGGTTTCGTTGCGATTAATTATTTTATTTTACCGCAAAGGCGCAAAGAGCATGAACAGCCTATGATTAATGCTATTTACCGCAAAGGCGCAAAGTACGCAAAGAGTTGAATAGATCAGGCTTAATCCTTTTTACTGCTTTCCGGCATTTCTTCCGGTTCAGGTTTAAACAACAGAAATATACTTTTAGAGTCATCCTTAACCTGTTGCAGCGAAATAGGCATCAGTAGCCAGAAAACCAGGCCGATTAATCCGCCCCAAAGGAAGAATGCAGTAAAATGCATAACCGAAAACGAGATAGCTGTTTCGCTTGCCAGGCCGTAGTAAGAAAAAAGCAGCACCAGCGTAGCTTCACGCGTACCGAAACCGGCAACCGATAAAGGGATAATTGTGCTCAGGCTCATGATACTCATGATAAAAATCACATCGATATACGATGGATCCAGATGAAGCGATTTCATGATAAGCCACGAAAAACCGAAGAATAAAAAGTAAGCTATGAACGTAATGGCCCACATAGCCAGCGCATGATTGCTGATGACTGCCAGGAAACTTTCGTACACAAACCGTATTACAGGGAAACGCTTTATTTTCTTATATCTTAAAATTACCGAAAGAAATTTAATCACTACAATATAACCGACAATAAAAAGTACAAGTATGCCAATTGCATAATATAGTCCGGGATAATCGCCGAAGGTTTTAAAATAAAACAGCATGCCGGAGAGTCCGAACCAACCCAGCATGGTAAAATCGAAAATCCGGTCGGAAACAATGGTTTTGAATGCTGCATAAAAACTGATTGGCGTATCCTGACGTACATAATACAGCCTGGCTATTTCGCCAATACGACCGGGAGTAATAATTCCGATTGCATCTGACGACATATACGCTCCGAATGCTTTGTAAGCGGAATAGCTGGCTCCTTCGTTGCGGATCAGCAACCGCCAGCGATAACTTTTAATCCCAAGTACAAAGATTACACCCAACAGCGAAAGCAGGAAATAACCCGGACGTACCGACCGTATTGTTTCGGTAAAACCGTGCGCGTTAAATTCTACTTTCCAGAAAAGGAAAAGCAGAATTGCCAGGGTAACAGCAACTTTTATTATGCCGTTTAGTTTTATTTTCATCGCCTCAATATGTGTTTTTAAAACAGGCTCTCAAAAGTACATCATAATTAATAAACTCTGAACCATTCACTGACAATAAAAAAAGCCCCCGGAAGATTCCGGAGGCTATAACTTATGTTGAAGGGATTTCTATTTTATCTCCCAGGTGTCTCCACTGTTGAGCAGATCGTCCACACAAAGAATTTTGCTGGTTTGTTTAGCCTGTGAAATCTGCTCAACCACCATATCGTCGTAAGTAGGGTACATTGCCGAACGTATAACGCCCAGCGCAACAGGGAAAAGTGGTGGATACATTTTAGCAAGCATAAGGTGAACGCCCGGATCCTGCTGGTACTGGTCGTGTACAAGAAGGTCATCTTCGGTAATTCCGTTTTCGCCCAGGGTTACAACTTCCAGTTGGGTTCCGTTAATGCGTATCCCTTTATCACGGTTTTTACCAAAAATAAGCGGTTCACCGTTTTTCAGATGAATCTGGGTATCATCGCGTACTTCCTTGTCAGTAA
>JBBQSY010000150.1:0-7493 GCA_038213495.1 Bacteroidales bacterium | reverse complement strand
AACCCGGCCGTCAGGATTTTTGCCAAGCTGGAGTATTTCAACCCCGGCGGATCCATCAAGGACAGGCCTGCCCGATATATGATCGAAGGCGGCGAAAAATCCGGCAAACTGACGCCCGGGAAAACCGTTGTCGAGGCAACCAGCGGAAACACCGGAATCGGACTGGCACTGGTCTGTTCGGTTAAAGGGTATAAACTGCTGCTGACCATGTCCGATGCCGTCAGCATGGAGCGCCAGAAGATATTAAAAGCCAGAGGCGCTGAGATCATGCTGACGCCGGGGCATATGGGAACTGACGGGGCAATTGAGGAGGTATACCGCCTGGCCAGGGAAAACCCGCAAACCTATTTCACTCTTTTTGCTATAGTAATTATTTTAAAATAAGTTCCTCAAATATACATCTGTTTAAGTTTTCTTTTTTCAACTTTTGCATGATCAAAAGTTGAGCAAAAATCTAGACTTAATATAATTTCAGTGTATTTCTACGTCAGGTTTTTTGCTACGCCACAGTTTATCCCGTTTTTGCGGGACAAGCCGTTCGCTTGAAACGGTTGAACAAATAGATTTACATCGAAGCAGTGCTCACTTCTGCATGGCTTGAAATGCCCTACGCTCACAAAACCTTCCTCGAACTACTACTGAATTTCTATTATGTCAGTCCTTCAAAAGATAGTTTCCTAAAATTAGACATTTATTTGGGGAGCTATTTTGAAAGTTTCACTTAAGTATAGAAAATTGTATTAATGTCTTGCCAATAAAAGGGAGATCTAAATAGTTGCCAGAAGCTATTTACCGGATAACGGTTATACTTCCCTTTAGCGTTCGCTTTACAACACCTTTTAAAGTGAGCTCGTATACATCGCAGATGTAATAATATACACCGTCGCTCACAGGCTGATTTGTGCCTTTTATTTTTCCATCCCATCTGATAGCCGGATCCTGGGTTGAGAAAACCAGGTTCCCCCAACGGTTAAATATCTGCAGGTCAATTTTTTCAACTGATGTGTATGGGAATGGAACAAACAGGTCATTCCTTTCATCTCCGTTCGGGGTGAAAATATTTGGTAACCTGTAAATATCGCAGGCATCACTGTCGACGCAAACGGTATCGTTTAAAATGCTTTGGTTCCCCACAGAATCCACGGCAATGATGGTATAGCAGCCTGCAATAAAGGTAAGGTTAGTATGTATATAAGTTGATGCCTGGGTTTCGGCAAGCAAAACCATAGTATCCGATTGGGCCGGCCGGTTATAAATGAGATATTTTATTACATCGGCTTCACAGGCGGGATTGGGATTTTCCCAGGTAAGGATATTCTCGTAATTCTTGCAGTCGACCTCCACATGAAGAACTGGGGCACAGGGTTTTTCATTATCAGCCGGAATGGCACAGGCTTCCTGTGAATTGTTTATCAGCGGATCGGTTATTCCTGCCGTTCCGTATGTTCCTATCGATTTTACCTTATAACAATACGTAATGCCATTTACAAGGCCATCATTATCAATAAAATCGGGGGTTTTCGAGGTTCCTATTGAATCGTAAAGCAAAGTGCTTTTATTTTTCCGGTAAATAACAAACTGCTCATTCGTCCACGGTACAACAGTATTAATATTGATCCTTATTTTTTTGTCACCAGGGGTAAAACTGATAAAGACTGACGATGCTTTCTGTGAAGAACCTACCAGGAAACGCAGTCCGGAAGCATCATTGTAAAAATCAATCCTGTACGACAACCCATGATCGTTTGTATTCAGGGATTTATCAATAAAAATGGTATCGTTGATCGAGGGAAGCGAATCAATAAGATTAAAAGCTGAGCCGTTCAGGTCTTCGGAACGGTAGATCAGGTATTTATAGGGTCCGGGAGCCAGCACGGTATCCAGTTCTGCCGGTTTCGACCACGCAAGGTAAACAGAGCCATCCGTAGTTCCGGTTTTCAGAATACTCACATTGGTAATGACCGGAAGGTCTTTTTTTAATTGGGCACAGGCTTCGTTCGATGCATAACTTTCAGCCTTGTCGGGGTAAGTGGCTACAACCATATAACAATAATCAATACCTCGTGAAAGATCATTATCGGTAAAGGTTGTGTCGGTGGTATTCCTGCTGGCAATCAGCTTATACCCGGTATAGGCAGGTACGCCTGTTTCACAATATCCGGCATTATATCCATACAATCCGTTACGACGGTATATTTGATACCCGCTTACATTAGAGCAGCGGTTTTTACGCCATTTTAGCTGAATGTTATTGCCCAGGGCCTGGGCCGTGAGATTTTTAGGGGCAGGCCCTACAACTTTAATAGTAATGCTTTTCAGATCGAAAAGATTTACCGGCAAGTCGTTATCAGTAGCCTTAAAATAAATCTGGTATGGATTTTTTCTGACATGTGTGCAGGAAGTGTTCCATATGAAAATGCCTGTATTGTGACCGGCAGAGTCAGTGGCAGCCGTGAATACTGCACGGTTTGCAATTTCGAAAGGTGCGCCCGCTGCTGTGAGTTTTATATTATTGTTGTCAGCATCCGAAGCAGTTACGCTGAACTGCAGCGTACTGCCTGCTTCCACGCAGGTATCATTCAATGGATTGATAACGGGTGGATGGTTGTTGCACGTTACGATGGTGATCTGCATATCCCGTGTAATCGATCCTATTTTTAACCCGTTGCGCCATTCTTCAATCAGGAAAGCAATATTATATTCTCCCTGCATTTTTGGTTTTTGCCATAGTACGTCTCCTGTGAGGGCATTCATTGTGAACGTACTGCCGTCGTTATTGGCCCCGACCTGGTTCGGAAGCTGGAATCCGGGAATAATATCACCATTGGCTCCGCGGCAGGTGGTTAACCTGAACGAAAGGCTGTCGCCATCCGGATCGTATGCCCCCGGGTTGTGAAGAAAAGGCTGATTGACACATCCCTGGTCTATCGGTGGCAGCAGGAGTTGCGGTGATGAGTTGTGTCCGATAAACGGGTTTATGATAAGTATGCTTTCAATGTAGAGTGGAACTTCAACCGAATTGGGTATGTTCTGGATGCCATAGTTACGGTTGGGATCCTCCACCGATATTTTATAGGTGGCAGCCCCGGGGAAAGTATGTACTCCCGTATACAGATTTCTTTTAATATCGGGTCCTACAATCTCGCCAAAATACCCGCGGTTAGTTAAAGCACCGTTGTTTCGTTGTAAAACCGAGGTTGTTTTATCACCCCATTTAATTTCGAGTTCATACCTGTCGGCCGGACTGGGAGCATAGGAATAAGTAACAATAGTTACTTCATAGGTGGTCCCTGATAAATATTTATAGGTAATCTCACCTGCACGCTGGTGTGTAGCCATGAGCGGGTCGGCAAAACACATAAAAATAATAAAAAGGAGAATATATCTTTTCATACTTATTGCAGATCAACAGAAATTTTCCTTCGGGTAAAAGATCCGGATACAGATCCAGACTTCAAAAGTACAAATTAAGCTTTTAATTGGATGATATTAAAATTTAAGTTTTCAAATTTTGCAGCAGGTACTGTTTTAATCAGCCTTTCTAATCCATATCAGGGTTTTTCAGAGGTGAAAGTGTGTTTAGCATTGTGGTAGACTGAATCAGGAAAATTCAAATTAGGATATACGCAATATGAACCATTTCTAAAAAATATAACATCGCCTTATCTCCTCCGTTCCGGTTGAAGTTTGCTCCAGTACCGCAAGGCTAAATAATCTGTGAGCTGCGTAAGTCCATAATAGACCGGGCCCAAAGTAAAATAGACTGTTCTCATCCACCAGGGAGCATGTATACAATTGCAGAAAGGCAATCCGAAAGAGTTACCCGAGCTGGTATCCCGGATTTCGATTACATGAAAAGCATAGGTCTCAATCAGAATCAGCAGTATCCAGAAAATCGGGATAAAAAGAAGGAAATTTATCAGTTTCCGCCTCGTCCTGAAATGATTGAATATTTCCGAAACTCCTATCAAACCTAACGACCAGGCCAGAAGCGGAAGTGTGTTCATGCCGGCAATTGTTATATATGTGTGATTATATCCATAGTTTTCCCTTGCAATATACACCCAGGTTATAGCAATTAACGTAGACAGGACCAGGTGGATTACGCTCAGGTATCTTCTGGCTAACAATGAATAGAAAACTATAACAATCATTGAAACAAGCAACACAATGTCAGCATGGCCCGAAAATATTGATATTCCTACTATTATACCGGAAACTATAGCCAGGTCGATCAGTAAAAGGAGGAGACGGTTTTTTTGAGGAGAAATTGGAGTCATAAGTATCGTAATATATTGATAGTGTAGAGTATAACTAAAAACGCACAACTGCCGGGAATAATATTCTCATTCCTGATTTTTTTCAAATATAGGTATAAATTTTTTAAAACTCTCTAAGGATGCAAATAGGCTGCAAGCCTGCATTTTTCGATCAAGTATTTTTAGTATTTTTGAGCAGTTAAAGCAGCCAGGATTTTTATATATGTATACCATTGATCTTCAGAAGGAGAAAAAGGAAATAGTAAAACGCTACCGCGCTTTAATGAGGGCATGGAGTGCAAATAAAGGAGTGCAGAAGGACAACCAGGTTCGCAAAGCTTTTATTATGGCTTCGCAGGCTCATTTCACTATGCGCCGGCGTACCGGAGAGCCTTATATCTATCACCCGCTTGAAGTGGCCCGTATAGTTGCCGGCGAGATCGGACTCGGCGAAACCGCCATTATCAGTGCCTTGCTGCACGATGTTGTAGAGGACAATCCTGATTATACCCTCGAAATGATCAGGCAGAAATTCGGCGACAAGGTTTCATACATCGTCGACGGGCTTACCAAGATAAAGGATGGATACGAGAGGCTCGAATCAACCGCCCAGGTCGAGAGCTTAAAAAAAATGCTGCTCACACTCAGCGACGATGTCAGGGTAATCCTGATTAAACTGGCCGATCGTCTGCACAATATGCGAACTCTCGATTCGATGCCTGCCTCCAAACAGCAGAATATCGCAGCCGAAACGCTTTACCTGTATGCACCCCTGGCTCACCGACTGGGACTGTATGTGATTAAAAGTGAGCTCGAGGATATGGCGCTCAAATACAATGAGCCTGAGATTTACCGCACCATATTCATGAAACTCCAGGCAAGCGAAACCGAGCGTAAGAGTTTCATCCAGAAATTTATCTTTCCGATCAAAAAGGCCCTGGCATCGCAAAATATTGAATTTGAAATTGACTCCCGTGACAAGTCGGTGTATTCTATTTATAAAAAAATGCAGATCAAGGAGATACCCTTCGAAGAAGTGTACGACTTGTTTGCAGTCCGCATTATTATCGAATCACCGCCTGAAGAGGAGAAAATAGATTGCTGGAGGGTTTATACGGTTGTAACTGAAAATTATAACCCAAAACAAAATCGTCTCCGCGACTGGATTTCCACTCCCAAAGCGAATGGCTACGAATCCTTGCATACCACGGTAATGAGTCCGACCGGGCAGTGGGTAGAGGTACAGATTCGTACCCGACGCATGCATGAGATAGCCGAAAGAGGATATGCCGCGCACTGGAAGTACAAACAACAGGTGGATAAAGATAAAATTCAGGATTCCGGATTTGATGACTGGCTGGCTGAAATTCGCAAAATATTGAAATCACCTGATACAAATACGCTTAATTTTCTCGACGACATCAAACTTACGCTTTTCAGCGACGAAGTTTTCGTTTGGACTCCCAAAGGTCACCTCAAGTCGCTTCCCTCCGGGAGTACGGTTCTTGATTTTGCATACCTGGTGCATACCGAACTTGGAAACCATTGCATTGGCGTAAAAGTAAACAGGAACCTGGTTCCTCTTGATCACAAGCTGCGCAGCGGCGACCAGGTTGAGATTATTGCCTCGAAAAAGAGCTTTCCAAAGGAATCGTGGCTCGATTATGCTTTAACTCCGCGTGCCCGGTATAGTATAAAGGAAGCACTGAAAGAACAACGCAAAGTTCAGGCTGCTGAAGGAAGGCTTAAACTGGAGGGGATTTTCGAAAAAAACGATTTTAAGTTCAGCAAGAACAGTATCAGCCGCTTCAGTGAATATATGGGATTCCAAAGTCCGGCGGACCTTTTCTATAAAGTGTACCAGGATGCAATTCAGGCAGATAAGGTTCTTGATTTCATACACCAGGAAAACTTGCAGCAGCAGCAACTTTTGGCCAGAGGCGAGAAAAAAGGGGGCAGAACCCCTGTTATGCCAGCCGGTCAAAGGCCGAAACAAGGCATTATACATGATCTGGATGATCTCAATTATGGAATTGCAACCTGTTGCCATCCGCTGCCGGGTGACGAAATAATAGCTTTCACACCGGATGGTTCAAGATGGATTGTGCACCGCACAAACTGCCCCGAAGCCATAGAACTCATGGCACGCAACTCAGCCCGGATTATTCATGCAAGCTGGAGTAACAAGCATATGAATACATTTCTCGGTGGGCTCAAAATCAGTGGTTTCGACCGAAAGAGTATGATATCAGATATCGTCAGGGTAATCAGCGATGAAATGCGTTTTAATGTCCGGTCATTTCATATTGATACATCAGGCGAACTTTTTGAAGCGTATCTCAGTTTTTTTATTCATGATACTCTCGATATAAACCGCGTTATCGAACACATCAAAAAAATTGAAGGGATTTCAGCTGCGTCTCGCATGATAAAATTTTTGAAAACCTGAGTTTTTTTCTTCTGCACATTCAACTAAAATTAAATTCTATCGGTTTATTTTTATTCGAAATCCAGGATCGGCTTAAGCAAAAATATTAATTTTCATCTATTTTTATTAATTCTAAATAGCAATAAGAATATTTTATAATTTTACAGCAAATTCGAAGTTATGATATCTGATTCAAAGAAACTTAATTACGAAACTGTTAAGAAGTTATTTACTGACTATCTGGAAAAGCTTGGACATCGTAAGACACCCGAACGGTTTACTATTCTTAAGGAGATTTATTCTACCGAAGGCCACTTTGATATTGAATCTCTTTATATACAAATGAAAAACAATAAATACAGGGTAAGCCGCGCCACCCTGTACAATACAATTGAGTTGCTGCTCAATTGCCACCTGGTAGTTAAACATCAGTTTGGGAATAACTGTGCTCAGTTCGAAAAGTCGTTCAAATTCAAACAGCATGACCATTTTATTGATATAGAAAATGGTGAAGTAGTCGAGTTTTGTGATCCGCGGATACAGGAGATTGTAGTTTCTGTGGAAAAAACACTCGGGCTAAAAGTAACACATCATGCTCTGACATTATATGGCACGCGGATGAAAACCGAGGTCGAAAATTAATTCGTTTCCTGTCGGCTATTGGCTCAGGGTCTACGCATTTAAATTGTAAGTATTTTCAGCAAGAACTCGTTACTCCATCCGGCTTTTAGTCTTTTTGTTTTCAGGCTCATATTTTTAGAATCTTCTTTTCTCAGTAGGTTCAAAGCGATTTTGCGGATAATTGC
>JBBQSY010000149.1:0-7501 GCA_038213495.1 Bacteroidales bacterium | reverse complement strand
TTATTCTTATTTGAGAAATGATATGTAAGTTGCATGGTAGGAACAACAAACGAGTTATTCTTAAACAGCCAATAATCGGAATTACGATTGTTATTGCTTGCAGAAGTTGTTGACAAACGTGGATGGATCGCATTAACATTCTTGTTATTTGGACCATACGCATCATTTACCATTTCAGAGTATTTTACATCTCCAAAAACCCTGTAATAGCTTCCTGCTCGGTAATCATCGTTGCCTGCCTGACCAAGTCCAAGGATATAAAATTCAAGACTTTTAAAATTAAGATCCAGATACAAACTATACTGAGTGCGCAATCCGTGACCAATAATTCGCTGATCCTTTTGATCGATGATATTGTCACCATTTTGATCCAGGTATTTAATGTCTCCTGCCTGAACTGCTCCAAAGGTTGGCACTGGTAATCCGGAAATAAGTGAACCGTCGGTATTAAAATCTGCTTCGCTGTATAGCCCGTCTGATTTTAATGCCCACACGGCATCAGTTGCAGTTCCTTTTCTCAATAATGCCTTGTCTGCTCCTTCATAGATAGGTTCCTCCCGTTTGGTGATTTTTGGAGAAATGTAAAGTAAGTTGCCGCCGGCAGTTATTGAAAAATCGGTTGAAATATCAAATTTGTAATTAATGCCCAAATTTACACCCTGGGTTTGATCACTGTTGTAATTGCTGTAAACCAGGTTTTCAAAGCCAAGAATCTGCGGAAAGGTACTCGACATCAAAGTGATATTGTTCTGCGAAGAGCTGTTAAAATACTCCAATTCCATATTCATGGCTTTATCAAAAAGCATTGCATCTACTCCAAAAGTAAAATCTCTTCTTTTTTGCAGCATAATGTCATTGGGTACAGAGGCGAAAGTTGTCTCGGCATTTACACCCACGCCATTTTGATAAGTTAAACTACCGCCACGTGTAAAAGTACTGCGATACAAATTATAATCGGTCCAATTGTCATTTTTCGAAATACCATAGGACGAGCGTATTTTCAGATAGTTAAACACAGCGTTATCCGACATAAAATCTTCTTCTGACAATACCCATCCTAGTCCGAATGATGGCGCCATCTCTACACGGCTGCCTTCTTTTAACTTTCGGCTTCCAATACCCATTAAAGACACTTCTGCGATGTATTTTTTTGCGTACATATAGTTTGCCGAAAATCCGGTATGGAACAATACATCTTTCTGAAACACGTCCGGATTGGTAATCATGTCAGTAAACATTAATGCAGTTGCAGAAACAGCGTGCTCACCGAATGAACGGTTGTAGTTTAATGTTCCATAATAAGCATCGTGTCTGAAGAAGGTAGAATTGCCGTCATTCGTATTGTACTTATTCGCCGCAATATCAGTGCCTCGTACATAAACGGTATCCAATAATCCGGTGGTTTCATCAAAAGCAGGCTCATATACCGCAAAACTTGGATTCTGATTCGAATAGATGGTGTTAAAGAAATTCATTCCGCCATATAGACTTGCAGAAAGGCCTTCTGTGAGAAAACGCATATCAATGTCAAGTTTTCCGCTGTACTGAACATCCCGCTGCATAAACCTCTTATTACCATTCTGTACAAAATTACCGTAAACATTATTTAGAAATGAAGAATTTCCTCCCAGTAATTGTCCATCGACCAGTTTGGCATGAGAAACCAGATCATCACGGAATTCAACATTTGGGATAATGTTCGGATCCCATAATACGGGATAATTATTGGGCAATTCTGTTGAAGCAGTATTCCAGATACTACTTGCATTGGGTTGCTGATTAAACGAGAGTCTTGCAGTTGTGCTTATACTCATGTTCATATACTCATTAATAGCAAAATCAAGATTTCCCCTAAAGTTTAAATTATCAGTAATGTCACCCTGAGGTGTATTCAGCCATCCGCTACCTTCATCCCAGCCTGTACCCACATAGTAGCGCACATTTTCATTACCTCCCATTACATCCGCAAATACACTTGTTCCGGTAGTATAATCTTTGATATAATCCTTGGAATAGAAGTCATTATCCGGATAACGGGCAGGATTTTCTCCACTGCGGGTACCATCGATAGCTTCCTGTGTATATCGCAGAGACGAAGGAGCAACACCGTCATTCAATTGTGCCTCATTATATTTAGCCATATAATCAGCGGCATTCAAAAATTTTGGCAATGCCCGGGGAGTTGCGGCGCTGTATTGTCCGGCAATTCTCAACTTATGCTGACCAGCTTGTCCGCGCATACTTGTGATGAGGATTACGCCCAAATCTCCCTGTGCACCATACATTGCTTTTGACAATGCATCTCTTAATATTACAATTGACTCAATTTCCAGTGGGTTTAAACTGTTTATATAGAAATCGTTCTGTCGGATACCATCCACCAACAGAACAGCATTTCCTGTTCCCCAGGTATTGTAATTGCCAATTAATCCCGGTACTTTTCCATTCAGAATTTCTCCAATTGAGCTGCTCTGATCTCGTTTTAATTCTTCCTGCACATCAATAGTAATAACCGATCCAGTCGTTTCTCTCGCAGTAATTGTATTAAAAGTCAGTTTAACCTCCTTGTCAATCCCGGTTTGCTCTGGAACACCAGTTATTTTAATATTACTATCTTGTGAATAAAGGATCTGCGATAATGCCATTAACACTATCAAACAGTTGATCTTTATTAATATTTTTCTTTTCATAATAGTATTCATTATTAAGGTTTTTAATCTCTACCATCCCGGATTTTGTTCCCAATCCGTTGTAAATCTGGTAAGACTTACATCAAATGGCATCCAATAGTGTTGGTCTTTAAATACATAAGCTGTTACATTTGTCCTTTTAATAGAAGTTTCTACAATAGCCTTCTTACTGTCAACATCAAAAGTCAGTGACTGTAATTGTACGCCATCCTGGAGTCTTGCCCTTTTCCATCGTCTGATATCGAACCAATAAACTCCTTCATAAGCCAGCTCAACAGCACGTTCATTCCGGTAAAGTAATTGAAAGGCCGGGTCGGAAGCCAATTCATAAGTACCCGGTAGCGGATTATTCGCATAAAAAGGCAAGGTGGTAGCAACATCGGGTTGTCCGGCACGAATCCTAACTTTATTCACTGCCTGTTCTGCAGTCATACTAAGCCCCGCTGGAGTTGTGTTGTAACTTCCGGTACTCTCATAAACGGCCTCGGCGTACGTTAAATAAATATCGGCCAAACGCAATAAAGGCGTGCAAAAGGTAGCTTGTCCCGGATTATTTTTGGTTACGCCATCACTTAAAAATTTCCGTACAGCGTTACTATTCTGTGCGCCATCTGCCGTTAACTGTGCAGCCGAAAAATTCAAGGTAATTTTATCGACTTTGTCTCCATGCATATAAAAATTAAATGCAAAACGTTTGTCCCTGTCAATCCACCTTCTTGCAGGAACTTTATCATAAGCAATCTGGTAGCGCGATCCGTCTTTCATTTCAAATTTATCGAGATACATTTGAGAACCTTGTGCTGCTTTTTGACCGGTAAGCTGGTTCTGACCATAATTTCTCGCTGTAGATTGGCTAACAACAGGGGCGCCAAATCTGTTATTGGGCCTGTGAAACAGCACTTCCGGTGTATACGGCTGAGTACCGTCGAATGTAGCAAATGCCAGTCGCATATCGGCCCATTTGGTCAGTCCGTCAGCATCAGCTATGGGCATACCTGCCGGTTGAGTACCTACAAGGCTTACTGCTAAATCGATAGTTTCTTTACAAGCTAAGGCGCATCTGTTTAGTAAATCTTTGTTATATTCCAAAACCCCTGTTGCCTGCTCGTTGAAAAGCGGACTTGCCGAAAATTGCAATGCTTTGGCCTTAAAACCCAGAGCCGCCACTTTGGAAGGACGCCCCCAATTAATATTCGGTGAAGGCCAGTTAGCAGGCAATAATGCAGCGGATGCATCGAAATCTTCCACAATCTTTTCAAATACGGCTTGTACATCTTTGTATGTTTTTCCGTTTTTTTCGTAAGTCCAATGGCGTTTCATATCCTGCTCTTCGGCTGTAAAAACCTTGTCAACATATGGAACCGTACCAAACGACCTGACAAATTCGTAGTAATAATATCCCCTGAAAAAAAGCGCTTGTCCTTTTAGCCAGTCTCTTTGCTCATCGGTAGCATCGGTTAAAACGTCCGATTCCAGTTTTTCGAGGCACATGTTGCACATGCGGATATTCTCCCACATAGATGTATACAAGCCGGCTGAGAATTTATTGCTTTCGGCTATGCCATAAATTCCACGGTTGGTCAGCAAATACTTGTAGTCGCCAAGATTAGCCTGATAAACAGACTGGCTTGAAGGCGAAAGCGCCTCACCACCAACGGCATGGGTTACCCTGGCGCCATGGTTGTTAAAGTCAACCAGGTTGTTCAATAACTGATCCTGAAATCCCTGAAAGGATGCATAAGAACCAAAAATCTGTTCTTCTGTAATAGCAGCTTCCGGAGGAATATTTAAATACTCCTTACAGCCGAACGACATGAAAGCCACTATCAGAAATAGACTTATTTTTATTGTATATCTTTTCATTTTATGAAGTTTTATGATGATTATTAAAACTGGATATTCAAACCAATATTTATCTGCTTCTTGGTTGGATAATTAGATCCGGGATCATCCATACCTACACCATCGTTAGGCATTTTGGTCCAAAGAAATAAGTTTCTTCCATTCACATACAGCTTAAGATTATTGATGCGCAGAGGCTCAATCCATTGTTTTGGGAATGAATAACCGATCTGAACCGATTGTAATCTGAAAAAGGAGCCATCAAACTCAGGATATTGCCCGGTTGGATTATACGTTTTTGCGCTCAAGGCTAATGCCGGAAAAGTTGGATTACTATTATTATACTCCGGTGTCCAGGTTGTTGCTAATGTTGAAGTTGGTGCATACGTATTGTCGAAATAGAACAATGCCGGTGAAATACGACGGGTGGCATTATAGGCTCCCAAAAATCTCACATTTAAATCAAATCCTTTAAAGTCGCCACCCAAGGCTATTCCATAATTGTTTTGAGGATAGGATGGGTAACCGTAGGGAACATTATCATCGGTACTGTAGTAGCTTCCATTGGCATTGAAATCGAGCATGATCAAATCGCCGGGCAGCAAAAAACTATTTGATGCAGCATTGTTCGCTCCTGTCGCACTGTATATGTCGTCCCAACTTTCATAAAATCCGGTTGAAATTCCGGAAGTAGTTTGATTGAGCGGCTTGCCTTCAGGCCTTTGATGGGGCAATGTTAATTCAGTAGATTCTTTATAAATAACTTCGCTTCTGGCAATTGCCCAGTTGGCAGTTATCCAATAGTTCAATTTGTTTTTAAGTGAATTGCGGTAAGTGATTTCCAGCTCAGCTCCATGTGAATTCGCTTTCCCGATATTTGCCGGCGGCGCTGGTTTCCCAAAAATTGGAGGTACTGTGTTTGCCCTGTCGCCTGCTCCAATCAACATGTCAGTTCTTTTTTCATTAAATATATCGGCGTTTAAGCTGATCTTGTTGTTAAATGCTGCAAATTCAAATCCAAGATTCTGCTTTGCCGCTGTTTCCCAACGTAAGTCCGGATTACCAGGGTTTCCCTCGTTGTACCTTTTGTAGCCCTCGTAACCAGCGGGGTATCCATAAAGGCTCTTTTCATAGTCATCCACACTGTAGGTGTTCCAAATGGTTAAGTAAGGCCATGTACTTCCGGTATTTAGGTTATCATTACCAACTAATCCATACGAATACCTTAATTTCAGCTTGTCAAGCCATTTCAATTTTGCTTGATCTTTAATAAAACGCTCGTTGGATATCACCCAACCTCCTGCAACTGAAGGAAAAAAGTCGAACCGATAGTCCGGACCAAATTTTTCGGAACCGTTGTATGCTCCGTTTATTTCCAAAAGATAGCGTTGATCGTAATCGTAGGTTATACGTCCAACCCAATCTTCACGTTTACTTGGCCAGTTGCTGCCTGCTTCAGATTGGTTGCGGCTGAACATCGCCATAGCTGTGACACTATGCTTATCAAACGACTTGCTGTATTGTAATTGCAACAGATAGTACAATGAACGCTTAGCATCATTTAAAGATACACCCTCAGCATTGTATGTATTTGGCGTTTTTACCCATCCAAAGCCTTCTTTTCCTGCAGTGGGCTCGGTATATGTCGTATAGTTGTCCATATTGGCAGGGCTGCCATTCAGCATATACGTTTTGGAATCATAGTCGTAATAGCCACCCTCGAGGTAAAAATCCTTATTTATTGTTTTTGTGACAACACCGGCATTACGGGTTTTTTTACCGTCATTATAAAACGTATTGTCATACGCAAGCTTTCCGGAAAAAGAGAGGCCTTTGGTTACAAAATCAAGTTTTTGAGTTAAGGTATAGTCCATGTTAATCAAAGTTCGCGGATAGGAACTCGTTCCTGTAAAATTAAAGTCATACCAGGGATTGGCAGCACTAAACCTTCCATCCTGGGTTCCGGGAACGCCGTCTTCATAAACTTTTATAGGTGTATCTCCACTGAGATTTGTTAAAACGGGAAATATCCCATTCAATGCAGCACTATTTGCATTTGGAGTGGTTTGTACTCCATACTGTCCCGAGAAATTTGCAGCTAACTTCGTTGTTTTTGTAATTTCAAAATCAAAGTTTGCCCGGATATTCAACCGGTCGTATGCATAGGCTGGCACATAACCTGTACCGACATCCTGTCCATCAAAAATGTCGCCAACATGGTTATAACTTGCAGATGCAAAATACTTTGCCCGTGTTGTACCTCCGGTAGCAGTGGTATTAACCCGGTACGATTTGGTAAAATCTTTCAGCATGATATCCTGCCAATCCTGGCTGGCATAAGCATAAGGATATTTTCCAGTCCTGTAATAATCTATCTCCTGATCAGAAGTATATAGCTCAGTCCATGATCCGTTATTGAACCGGCGGGTGCGCTCGATGGCATAATTTCTTGCTACCGCTCCTTCCCATGTTGGCGCCCGTTCAATTATTTTTGACGGAGATTCATAGGTCATCTCTGCTTCAACATTGAACTTCGTTTTTCCTTCCAATCCTCTTTTTGTGGTAATCAGAATAACGCCGTTACCACCTTTTACACCAAACACAGCAGTAGCTGAAGCATCCTTTAATACGGAAACACTTTCTACTTCATTAATATCCACATCGTTCATCAGGCGTTCCACTCCGTCCACTAAAATCAACGGTGCGGCATTATTCCAGGTTGTTTTACCGCGGATAAGAATTTCTGTAGGAGTATATACTTTCAATCCAGCCGAAGCTGTAATTACTTCATCTCCTCCCGGCATACCTGAAATGGAAAGTACAGAAACTCCGGGAATTAAACCGGTTAGTGCATCGGACATGTTACTAACATTTCCCTGCACCTTAATATCCTCCGCACTTGCTGTACCGATAGCACCGACGATACTCTGTTTCTTTTGTGTACCATATCCAACCACAACGGTCTCTTC
>JBBQSY010000148.1:0-7531 GCA_038213495.1 Bacteroidales bacterium | reverse complement strand
TTCGAAATAATTTACACTCGAAAACTCCAGCGTGAAGGAGTTTTGGTTGTATTTAAGCTTAATTTTATCGCTGAAATCAATCTGCTTTTCAAGCAGATTCCCCTTTTCGGGCAATACTACCTCGTTGAAAATTTTCAGATTCGTGAAATATACAACAGGCGTTTCCCGTGGTGTAAGTATGTCGTCGGGCTGAAACCATGTGAGACCTGTTACACTTCCGAAATACATTACTCCGTCATTGTCCCTGAACGACGATTTATAATTGTATTGATTTCCGGCGATTCCGTGTTTGTAATTGAAATGGATGGAGGTGGAATCGGTAAAATTGAGCCGGCTGATACCTTTGTTGGAGCTCAACCACAACATGCCGTTTTTATCTTCCTCAATGCCGTAAATAACATTGTCCGGAAGCATTTTCTGACTGCTACACACTATGAAGGTTTGAGTATTCTTGTCGAAACGGCATAAGCCGGTGCCACGTGTGCCAATCCAGATTTGCCGGCGCGAATCGACATGATGACTGATAATGGAATTTCCGGGTAAACCCGAACCATCGCCTGCCTGGTAATGAGTCATGAGTCCGCGACGTGTTTTATCAAGGATATAAATGCCTTTGTTGTAGGTGCAGATCCAGACATTTCCATCTGGAGCGGTAAAAATATCATACACAAAACAATCGTTCAGTTCATTTTCCCTGAACCGGGTGAATTTCTCTGTTTTTTTATCGAACAAATCAACACCCGATATAGTCCCGACTAAAATAGAATCGGGCGAAAGGAAATAAAGTGCAAACACGAAGTTGTTACTCAGCGAAAACGGATTACCATTCACATTCATAAACCGCCTGGCTATTCCTGTTTGAATGTTGATTTCCGAAATTCCACCCATAAAGTGACCTGCCCAGCAAACGGTTTTATCCATCAGCAAAGCATGAACATTATTGGTGGAGATGGTATTGGGGCTTTTGTCGTTAGCCAGCAAATGCCTGAAAGTAAAATTTTTTTTGTCGAAAACAGCAATTCCTGCATCTTCGGTGGCAATCCAGATATTTCCGTCGGGAGCTTTTGCCATTGTTCCTAAGGCTTTACCATGTAAATTACCAGGTTTATCATCAGGGTAAATGGCGTTGAATCCAATATGACGTGTTTTGGCAATGTTCACTCCGCCAAAATAGGTCCCGACGAAAAATACATTTTGCCTGTTCCGGTAGATTTTATAGACGGCATTATCGTTTATGGTCTTGCGGTTGTCGTCGAACGACTGCGTGTAATGTTCAAAATATCCTGTTTGTATGTTCAGCACATAAAGTCCTTTTTCCGTTCCGATCCAGTATTCATTTGGATTTTCACCTTCTTCAATGGTCCTGATATAATACATTTCAACTCCGTTCGACGATACAAACGGGCTGAAACTACGGCTTTGGAAATTAAATGTAAAAAGCCCCTTTTCGAAGGTCCCTATCCATAAAACACCTTTCTTGTCACTTTTAATATGCGAAATTGCGGAGTTGAACAATTCGGGACTCACATGGTACTCAGCAATTATTTTGTTGTTTTTATTGAAACGGGAAAGCGTAAATCTCGAAAATGCCCAGTAGAAGCCTTCCTTATCCATGGTCATTCCGAAAACACGCTCTTTCAAAAAACTGAGGCGATTGAACTTATTTTGCTTGTAATCGTAAATAAATGCGCCATTATTGTCGGTTGAAATCAGCAATTCTGATCCGGATCCCTGTTGCAAATCAATAATTTCGCCCAGGGCATTGCCATTATAAGGTATTCGCTGAAAATCATCGGTCTCGGGCTGATATAAAGCCAATCCATGGAAAGTGCCGATAAAAAGCTTGTTGTCGGAAGTGCAAATAAGACTGGGGATTGAATTTGAAGGTAATGAGCGGCTATTATCCTCAGCATAATATTGTTTAATATTTTGTCCGTCGAAGCGATTCAGACCTCCGTCGGTTGCAAACCACATAAATCCTTTGTTATCCTGGCAAATATCAAAAACCGTATTATGTGTTAATCCTTTGTCATTTGTTATGCCTTCAAATATATATTTCTGTTCTTGAGGCTTTGCATGTAGCATAAATGCAAAATAGAGAACACAAAACATCAATAAACTTTTGATACTAAAAAGATTAGTTCCGGAACTCAAAGATTGGTTCATTCTCAGTAAATAGTTCCGGCTGCTGCACTCTATAATATACATCCTATATTTTTCTGTAAATATAAACTATTTAACATGAATTGATTACAGGCTTTTTAAAATACGTATCAACAGTTTTGTACTCATGTTTAAAATAATTGCACTCATGTTCAAAACGTTGTTTTTAAGATCATAATTAGAAAAAAAGAACATAAATACAATAGAAAACAAATTTCGTCAATAGGAATCAGATAAGCGGTGTGGTAACTTTGAACTGAAATCAAAAGTGACGTCTGCTTCCTGCTCCTCTCATCTTCTCCCTTCTTCCTTTATAAAGCAAACACTTAAAATTAATTATATCAATAACCTCTACAATGTTCAGGAACATGAAAATTTTCTACAACACACACACACCGACTTACCGCCAGTTACCGCACATTGTTTTATTTTTTCTCCTTATAATACAATGTAGTGTTGCATCAGCACAAAAGCCGGCCTCAGATCATGTCGCAGGAGTTGTTTACGACCAGGCGGGGGCAACAATAATCGGTGTTAATGTGGTCATTGAAGGTACAACACGCGGTACTATTACCGATGTCGAGGGTAATTTTAATCTTGAAATCGGTTCAGCGAAAGCAAAACTCGCATTTTCCTATATTGGGTTCATTTCGCAAACCGTTGAGGTTACACCGGGATCAACATTAAAAATAACGCTGGTTGAGGAATCCAAACAACTGGAAGGAATTGTAGTGGTTGGATACGGTACGCAGCGCAAAAAGGACCTAACCGGAGCCGTTGCCGTAGTTGATGTAAAAGAGATGAAAAAAATGCAGCCGCCAACCATTGGCCAGGCACTGCAGGGGCAGGTCTCGGGGGTTTCGGTGAGCACATCGGGCGAACCTGGTTCGGCAGCTGACATCCGTATCCGCGGTATCGGAAGTTTCTCAAACGTGGGGCCGCTTTATGTAGTGGATGGAATGATTCTTACCGGCGGCCATCCCGAATTTAATGTAAATGATGTGGAATCGATGCAGGTGCTGAAAGATGCATCGGCGACAGCATTATTCGGAGCACGTGGTGCAAACGGTGTTATTATTATCACCACCAAAAAAGGCAAGGAAGGGAAAACACATATTGAGTTGTCAGCAAATTACGGTGTGCAGCAAATTGCCAACCGCATCGATATGATGAACAGCCTTGATTTTTTGCGTGTAAACCGCCAGGCATACGAAAATGCAGGAAAGGCATGGCCGGGTGAACCTGAACAGGGCCAGGTTCTTGTTAATACGGATTGGCAAAATGAATTTTTCAAAATCGGGAATACTCAGGACTATAATCTTACCATTTCAGGCGGAAACAAAGACGGGAATTACTTGGTTTCAGGCAATGTATATGCGCAGAATGGAGTAGTTGAAGGTCCGTGGCACGATCGTTATGCCCTGCGCGTAAATACCGGAATGAAGAAAGGTATTTTTTCCTTTGGCGAAAATGTACTTTTAACCCGGTCGCGAACCAAGCCGATGATTGGATTACCATTTATAGACCTGTGCCGCATGCCTCCGATTATTCCGGTAAGGTATGATGACGGCAAATATGGCATTGGAAGTACCATGTACCAGACGTATGGTACAAATCCTATCGGCTTGCAGGAAACACGTGATTTTATACAAAATGGGAATAATATTCTGGGTAATGTTTTTGCCGAAGTGGAAATGTTGAAAGATCTGAAATTCAAATCGAATCTCGGTGTCGAATATAATGCCTGGAACGACAGGGAAAAAACAACTTTCGACCAGATCCGCTACCTTGAAGTGTCGAATTATACAAACCAGGTTACCGAACGAAGAGGCGATTTCACAACTTTAATTTTCGAAAACACATTGACCTATAAAAAGGCAATCGGCAAACATGCTTTTGACCTGCTTGCCGGTTACACCGCCCAGCAAACTAAATGGAAACAGATGACTTCGACTGTTCACGATCTTGTTCCTGATTTCTGGGTTTTAAGTGCAGGTAGTAAAGACATGGTAGTGAGAGGAACCGATTCTGAAAATTCCATGCTGTCGATGCTTGGTCGTTTAAACTATGCCTATGATGATAAATACCTTGTACAGGGCAATATCCGCCGCGATGGTTCCTCCCGGTTCGGAGAGAATTACCGTTACGGTATTTTTCCTTCTGCTTCATTGGGATGGCGTATAAGCCAGGAAAATTTCTTCGGAAATGCAAAAAAGTATATCAACGACCTGAAACTACGTGCCAGTTACGGAACTATCGGCGACCAGCAGGCAATAGGCGATTATGATTATGCTACCTATATTACCGTTGGTGAAGGTGGCATTTTTGGCCCTAACCAGGTGCTCAATGTTGGCTCAATACAGAAAGGCCGCTCGAATCCGAATCTGCGTTGGGAATCGAAAACCACGCTTAACCTTGGGTTGGATTTTGCTGCTCTCAATAGCAAGCTTTACGGTTCGGTTGAGTATTTTTCAGCAAACTCAAAAGATATCCTTGTCAAACTTCCTGTTTCGTGGACCGACGGAAGTGATATTACGCCCTGGACAAATTACGGAAAAGTAAACAATAAAGGTGTGGAAGTTTCATTGGGTTTCAGGGAACAATCCAAAGCTTTCAAATATAATGTATCGGTTAACATGACCAGCCTGAAAAATACTGTTCAACAGCTGGGACAAAGTTATCGTGAGGGTGGTATCAATGGCGTTAATCATTCGGAAGAAGGCCGTTCCGTGGGTGATTTTTATGTGGTTCGTACCGATGGAATTTTCCAGAACTGGGACGAAATATATGCACACAGCAAGATCGCTATCAATTCAACCACAGGCGACACGGTTGCAAATATGATTCAGCCCAATGCCAAACCCGGTGATATAAGGTACAAAGACAGCAACAAAGATGGCAAAATTGATAAAAACGACCGGGAGTTTGTAGGCAGCCCATTCCCCCGCTTCGAACTAGGCCTGCAGTTTTCATGCGATTACAAAAACATCGATTTGTCATTGTTTATAACAGGAGTGTTCGGCAATATGATCTACAACAATACAAAATTCTGGCTCGAGCGCATGGATGAAACTTCCAATCTGCCGGCAAACCTGGTTCCCTGGACCCGGGAAAATCAATCTACAACCACACCGCGTGCAGTAATGGGCCCTAATGATAATACATTATCTTATTCGGATCGTTGGATGGAAAAAGGCGACTATGTGAGGATTAAAAACCTGCAAATCGGGTATAATATCCCAAAGACAATTCTAAAAACCAGAGTGGTCGAAAGCTTCCGTTTGTTTGCCGGTGTTCAGAACTTATTAACCATAACCAAATATTCAGGTTATGATCCTGAAATTTCGGGAGGCGATATTTTCGGAAAAGGTAACGACGACGGGCACTTTCCTCCGGTAAGAAGCTTTAATGGCGGAATTCAGGTTTCATTTTAAGACACAAGGTCAATATCAACCATAAAAATTCAGGTTTATGAAATACATATATATAATAGCTGCAATATGCACGGTTTTGGTTCTGACATCTTGTAAAAAAGATTTTCTGGACAAAACCAATCCAAACGAAATGACAACGACGAACTTCTGGAAAACTGCCGACGACCTTCAGAAGGGCATCGATGCTGCTTATCGTCCCTTGCGTTTTAATGGTGTTTATTCACGTTGGCTACACATTCTTTATGTTTCGCGGTCTGACGAAGGATACAGTGAATCACCCAATCCGTATTTTCAGTCCTATTCAAACTTCCTTGTAAAAAACTACAACGACGATGCGGCCGAAGCTGTTATGTTTACCTGGCTCGATTTATACAAGGGGATTTTCTGGGCTAACCAGGTAATCGACAACAGTGCAAATATCAGTATGGACGTAGAATTGAAAAAGCGGATACAGGGAGAAGCCTATTTCCTGCGCGGTTTGCACTTCTATAATATAGCCGGAGTGTATGGTCGCGGACCGCTTACGCTTACTGCTTTTGCAGGAGAAGCGACTCCAGCTATTGCCGAGCAGCCACAACTTTACGAGCAAGCGCGCAAAGACTTTGACGAAGCAATTAAACGTTTGCCGGCATCATTTACCGAACTCAAAAACTTAGGTCGCGCTACCGAAGGCGCCGCCCGCGGAATGCGCATTAAAGTGCTCATGCAGGAAAGAAACTGGGCCGAAGCTGAAGCTGAATGCCGCATTCTTTTTGCATTGAAAAACGGTGGCCAACCTCTTTATTCATTGGTTCCCAACTATAAGGATAATTTCTCGCAGGCAGGCGATAACAATACGGAGTCGATTTTTGAAGTGCAGTATGCTCCCGGATTACAGTCGGGTGTGGAAGTGGGTTGTAACCGTGCCAAATTTATGGGAATTCCTGCTGATGGCCTTTCGTGGGCCGATGCTTTCCCCCGTAAATCATTGTATAATGAGTTTCTTCTGGAAAAAACCGTGGCAAACCAACCTGATCCCCGCTTGAAATCTACTCTTGCCTATTTTGATGCATCCAACCCGAATGAAGCATTCTATGGAAAAACATGGGATGCAATGGGATTAAATCAAAATATGGTTTACTGGAAAAAATACACCAATTACGAAACGGCTACTGTTGAGGATTATAACTCGGGAATCAATTTTCGGGTTGTACGCCTGGCCGATATTTATCTGCTTTATTCCGAAACGCTCAATGAACTGGGGCGCACTGCCGAAGCCTACGAATACATCAATAAGGTACGCCGGCGTGTAAATCTGCCTGACCTGGAAAACTCAACCGTGTTTCCCGCAATAGGCAACGACAAAGATAAAATGCGGTTGCAGATTATGCACGAAAGAAGCTGCGAACTGGGTGGTGAATCGACACGCTGGTTCGACCTGGAGCGATGGGGGATGTTTGAAAATGCTACAAACATCGCCTGGCTTAAAAACCGGGATGCCGAATTTAATAATTTCGTTATCAGTGTAAACAATCGTTTTCCCATTCCTTACCGCGAAATTTCGCTGGTGCCTATGCTCCAAAACCCCGGTTATTGATTTACAGCCGTTTTCACAACTAACACATAATCAAATTAATAAAAATGAAAAAGTTATTTACATACATCTCAGTTCCCTTGTTTGTTGGAATGGTTCTATTCACATCGTGCAGAGAAAAACAGGATGAAATATTAATCTGGAACGATCCGCCTACATCAGCTGACACTTTGTACCAAAACCCGGTTTTTGAGCCGGATCTGGCCGATCCGTCGGTTGTTCGGGCTGTTGATGGTACATTTTATGCCTATGGTACCGAAAACAACTGGAGTACCGGTATTCACCGGGTAGTTCCGATTATCACATCAAAGAACCTGGTCGACTGGCAGTATATTACAGATGCTTTTACTACCAGGCCAAC
>JBBQSY010000147.1:0-7544 GCA_038213495.1 Bacteroidales bacterium | reverse complement strand
TAATTAACAGATTTACAAGAATATAGAACTGAATTGTTAATAACCATGTATTTTGACATCAAACCGATAATTGCCGTTAATTTCTACAACAAATTTGTTAATAACCCACATGTTTTAAACTTAATTCATGCGTTGACCCTGGTCTTCTTTGGCTGAATATTATTTTGATGTGCCGGGAAAACAATACATGAGTTTAAATTCTTTTTTTTTCTTGTTCTTTTGTCATGACACAAAAGAACCAACTTAGCGCAGCGATCTCATGAGCTCCTATAAAAATAAGCAATGGGCGAATAAAAGGTCTAGGCTTAATATAAATTTCACACAGATGTACGACTCGGTAAGGCTCGTGATCCCAATAAATTGGGAGGGCCTGTTAGAGTTTCCCATATCCTGGCAGCACGTGAGGCTGGTGTTCCCGATAAATCGGGATGCCCACGCTGTTTACCTTCGTCTACATCTGTTGTGAAATTTCTATCAGGCCGGTCCCTACACCCTGAAAATTACCGTAAAAAGCCAAACCGTTGTTCCGCAATGTTGCCATAAGAGGAAGCTCTCTTAGAAGGGACCGGCCTTATAAAAATGCGCCTGCGGTTCTTAGCCGGAGGTATCCCGCAAGGGCGGGACAGGTCGTGCAAATGGCATCCCGATTTATCGGGAACACAGCAAGGCAAACTGTCAGGATTTGTTGTACTCTTTCATGCCTTGTATTGCGAGGAGATACCTCTGGCTTAGAAACGCCAGCATTGTTATAAAGCCTTGATTTTTGGGTACTTTTTGATCAAGCAAAAAGTACAAAAAGATAAACACTGAATCAATTTTTGAATTAACTTATGACCCGTTTAGGATACCTTATCTTTTTCCAGCACATCAAAATATTATGTAGCCACTACCAGCCCTTTTATTACAAAATAATCCTGCCTATTTTGAAATTGTTATCTCTACCCTTCTGTTGAGTGCTCGTCCTTCAGCCGTGCTATTATCCCCTACCGGTTTACTTTCCCCGAAAAATAATTTCTCGATTTTCAGGGAGGCAACTCCTTTTTTCTTCAGATAATTAATCACATAATCCGCCCGTTTCTCCGATAAGTGAAGATTATATTGATCGGTTCCGAGGTCACTGGCATGCCCGGAAACTGTGATCGAAACATCCGGATGTTCGTTTATGAAAACTACAACTTCTTGCAAATCAGGAATATTACTTTCCAGGACATTACTTTTTTCACGATCAAAATATACTATTTTTTCGAGCATCGGACCTGCTAAAATTTCCGGGCAACCGTTGTTTGAAGCGACACCGGCAACTTCGGGACAATTATCCTTGTTATCCGGAATTCC
Organism: Bacteroidales bacterium; assembly: GCA_038213495.1. Lineage (GTDB taxonomy): Bacteria > Bacteroidota > Bacteroidia > Bacteroidales > UBA4417 > UBA4417. Next base: position 6,209 of record JBBQSY010000147.1, on the reverse strand, counting down.
GTCATTATCGGTATCCGGGCAACCGGTAAACTGAGCCAGTCCACTGATATCAGGACAGGCATCCTCTATATCTATAATTCCGTCTCCATCACGGTCCGGACAACCTTTTAATTCGGCAGTTCCGGCCATATCCGGGCATTTGTCGTCCTTATCGGCAATTCCATCATCATCGCGGTCCGGACAGCCTTTGAGGTCTGCCTTTCCTGCAATTCCCGGGCAGGCATCTTCGCTGTCAATTATTCCATCTCCATCTGTATCCGGGCATCCTTTAAATTCGGGCTTACCCGCTACGTCGGGACATGCATCATCTTTATCAGCGATACCGTCGTTGTCTTTATCCGGACAACCTGCCAGTTCAATCTTTCCGAAAACATTCGGGCACAGGTCTTCTTTATCTTTTACTCCATCACGGTCAGTATCTTTTGCTCCCAGTCTGATCTGTAGTCCGGCAGAAACATACGTGTAATGATCATTCCTTTTATTTCCATCGGTGAAATCGAGAACATCACTTTTGAAGGTAATATGATCGCCGTATTCGAGGTTAACCGACAGATTATGGTTCAAACGAACAGAAGCACCTGCACCTACCGGAACGAAAAGCTCTTTTTGCCGAGATGAATGCTGGTTAACAACTACTTTAGGAGTGATGTTTTCTAGAGCTGACTTGTAATACGTTAAACCTGCTCCTGAAAATAAATAGAAATTTAAAAGCCTGTTTTCATTGTATTTTGAAAACAGTTCATTAATATTTAATGTCAGGTTCAGGGCAGCATCCCACAAATCAGATTTGAAATTGAGATTCTGATCGGTTCGCTCGCCCGAGAGCTTGGTTTTTACAAACTGACCACGAACACCGAAAACCGGACTTACCTGATAACCAACTATCCCACCGAACCCAAACTTAACTTTATTATTGGTCAGATTTGGCTTATTAATATCTCCGAAATACTGGCTTATACCCAGGTTAGGCTGTACATAAAAATAACTTTTCATTTTATTATTCCTTGTTTTTCCCTGTGCCATGGATGTTAATGAAACAAGGTTAAATGCAATTACTGAAAAAACAATTAATGATAGATTGATCAGGTTTTTTCTCATACCAGAATAATTAAATGATGGATTTATTTTAAGATATTTAACAAAATTATGAAATTATTCGACATGAAATGATTTTGATAATTTATTAGGATATGATAGTATTTGAGCAACGAATTTTAAATCATTATTTTTGTATACAATTTGGTTGCCATTCCGATAAATAACTACCGGATCGGGCATTTCAGTTCTGATATATGACTTGTTAAACCAGTCAGAATCATATTACTAAATGCTCGTCTTTTTTATCAAAAAAAGTCAATTGAGATGTATCGCAAAAGGTTTAAAGCAGAAATTTAAGCTATAGATAAGCTTTGAGAAGGAACATAAAAAAAAGACTGGCTCAATACCAGTCTTTTTTTTGTATTTCAAATCTGAGATTCGGTTATTTAACAGATTTAATTTCAACCCTGCGGTTCATCGCGCGACCTGACAACGTTTTATTGCTTTCGGCAGGAACAGTTTCGCCGAAGGCTTTCTTAACCAGGCGATCTTTGGCAATTCCTTTTTTAGCAAGGTAGTTGATAACAAAGTCAGCACGTTTTTCCGAGAGTACCTTGTTATAGGCTGCCGGTCCCTGCGAATCAGCATGGCCTTCGATAGATAATTTCAGATCGGCATGCTCATTCAGGATACCTGCTACCTCATCAAGATCTTTGATGAATTTGGTTACAAGGATCGATTTATCGAAGTTAAAGTAAACCACTTTGAAGTATTCAAATTTGGCCTCAGGGCATCCGAAGTTAGAAGCAAGTCCAAATACATCAGGACATTTGTCGTCCTTATCGGCAACACCGTCACCATCTGCATCAGGACAACCCTGTAACTGGGCCAGACCTTTCACATCGGGGCAGGCATCGTCGTTATCGGCTATACCATCGCCATCGCGATCAGGACAGCCGGCAAGTTCTTTCAAACCGGCATCATCCGGACATTTATCATCTTTATCAGCGATACCGTCGTTATCCCTATCAGGACAGCCGTTGAGATCTTTTTTCCCTGCAGCGTTCGGGCAGGCATCTTCGCTGTCAATTATACCATCGCCGTCTGTATCCGGGCAGCCTTTAAATTCAGCTTTACCAGCAATATCCGGACAAGCATCGTCTTTATCTGCTATACCATCGTTGTCTTTATCAGGACAACCTGCAAGTTCAATTTTCCCGGGAATTTCAGGGCAAAGATCATCTTTGTCTCTTACACCATCGTTGTCGGTATCTTTAACTCCGAACCTGATCTGTATACCTGCCGAAGCATAGCTGTAATGGTCGCGTTTACTTTTACCTAAATCATCCAGGTCGATCTTAGTCCCGTCAAATATGGTCCGATCGCCATACTCAAGATTAAGCGAAAGAGAATTGCTCAACCTGAATGCCGCGCCAGCGCCTAACGGAAGGAAAAATGTGCTTTGCTTGCTTGTGTTTTCCGTTATAATAACGCCAGTAGTCATATTAGTAAGCTTAGACTTATACGACGAAATTCCTGCTCCCGTAAAAACATAGAAATTAAGAAATCTCTTGGCATTATATTTTACAAAAATATCATTGATATTGATGGTAAGATGCAGCGCTCCATCCCAAACCTTAGAGTTTAATATAGTGTTCTGATCGGATCTCTTACTGTATAGATTATCTTTCACAAACTGTCCCCGAAGTCCAAAAACCGGAGAAAGTTGGTAGCCAAGCGCCGCGCCGAATGCAAATTTAGGATTTTGATTCCAGTAATCAGGCTTGTTCAGATCGCCAAAATACTGACTTATACCAATATTTGGCTGTAAATACCAATAACCCTTAAACGGAGGCATTATGCTTTCGTTCTGGGCGGAAGTCGTGTTAGAAACACTTTGTAGTGCAATAATTAACAGGATAATTATTGAAAATCGGGTGTAGGTAAATAAGGTGCGCATAAACTACGAATTGAAGAATATATCCAAAGTAAATTATTCACAAATATAGTTAAATATTAAAATAAATACACTTTAATATGAAATTTTTAAAGAAATAAGGCAAAAAAAAATCAACTGAAAGGCATATACCAAAGAATTCCATCAAATAAATCCCGAGATGTTGATGGCTGAAACCACAATATTACAGCTGGGAAAACATTAAAAACAAGGTAGTAAATACGCTTAAACGAGTAATTTTTTCAGTTTGGTATAAAAATGGTAAAGAACTATAGCGGCAGAAACAGAAACATTAAATGAATGTTTGGTTCCAAACTGAGGTATTTCAATACAGGCATCCACTATCTTCATCACCTCATCGCTGACCCCTGTAACTTCGTTGCCAAAAACCAGGGCAATTTTATCCTCCGATTCAGCCGAAAAATCTTCAAGCATAATACTTCCGGAAGCCTGTTCAACTGCTATAATCCTGCATCCCTGATCTTTAAGTTCCTTAACAGCTGCCAAAGCAGAATCAGAATAACGCCATTTAACCGACTCTGTCGCACCCAGTGCCGACTTATTGATTTCACGGTTTGGTGGTGTTGCCGTAATGCCACATAGAACCAATCCCTCAATCCTGAATGCATCTGATGTACGGAAAATAGATCCTATATTGTGCTGACTCCGGACGTTATCAAGAACACAAATGACAGGCAATTTTGCCAATTGACTGAATTTATCGACGCTGACCCTTTCGAGTTCGTCCATGCTAAGTTTTCGCATCTCCCCGGATTAAAAAGCAAATTTAATCGTTTTCGAATGCCTAAAGATTTAAAATTTATTAACACAACGCAAGAGTAAAGAAAAATCCAGACAGATAATCCTATATTTGCCATAACAAAACTCAACACGCGGAAGTGACAAAAGGAAAAGGCAAGGAAGCTGTGGTGGTAACGCCACTTATGAAGCAATACAATACCATTAAGGCCAAATACCCTGATGCATTGTTGTTGTTCAGGGTGGGTGATTTTTACGAAACCTTTGGTTCCGATGCAATTAAAGCTTCGGAGATACTGGGAATTATACTCACACGGCGGGCTAATGGCTCGGCAGCATATATTGAACTTGCCGGATTTCCATACCATTCACTCGACACTTACCTTCCAAAACTGGTACGGGCCGGATACAGGGTCGCTATCTGCGATCAGCTTGAAGATCCAAAACTTACAAAAACCATTGTTAAAAGAGGTGTCACGGAACTTGTAACGCCCGGGGTTTCGTATAACGACAAAATACTCGAAAACAAAGAGAACAACTTCCTGGCATGCATTCACCTGCTGCCGAAAGCATCAGGAATTGCTTTTCTCGATATATCGACCGGTGAATTTTTATTGGCTCAGGGATCGAATGATTACATTGAGAAACTACTTCAGACATTCCGACCGTCGGAGGTAATTGTACAGAAAAACAAACGTCAGCAGTTTGTTGAGACATTTGGTGATAAGTTTTATTTCTCTTATTTTGATGAGTGGGTATTCACTATCGATTTTACCAAAGACCTGCTATTGAAACAATTCGGAACGGCATCATTGAAAGGATTTGGCATCAGCGAACTCGAAAATGGTGTGATAGCCGCAGGTATTGCTTTATACTACCTTTCGGAAACCCAGCACGATAAAGTGCAGCATATTTGCAAAATTTCGCGTATCGAGGAAGATCATTTCGTATGGCTCGATAAATTTACCGTCCGTAACCTCGAATTGCTGCAATCGCCCAATGACAATGCCAATACCTTGCTGTCGACCATCGACCAAACCATTTCTCCCATGGGATCGCGTTTGCTGCGAAGGTGGATTTTGCTTCCGCTTAAAGACAGGCTTCCCGTAAGCGAACGTCTCGATATTGTTGACTATTACCTTCATAATGAAGCATTTACCGAAATTATAGAGCAGCAGGTTAAAACCATCGGAGACCTGGAACGTCTTATTTCAAAAGTGGCTGTAAGCAGGGTAAATCCAAGAGAAGTATTACAGATAAGGCGTGCCTTACAAGCCCTTGTACCCATTAAAAAGGCTTGCATGAGCGCAACTCATGAAGCGCTGAACCTGCTGGGGGAACAAATAAATCCATGCGAACTGATTGCCGAAAAAATAGGGCAGACTATACAGGATGATCCGCCAACAATTATTTCGAAAGGCCAGGTGATTGCTGCCGGTGTATCCGACGAGCTGGATGAATTACGCAACCTTGCCCATTCAGGAAAAGATTATCTGTTAAAGCTGCAGCAACGTGAGATTGAGCGAACGGGTATAACTTCGCTAAAAGTGAGTTTTAATAATGTATTCGGGTACTACCTCGAAGTCACCAATTCGCATAAGGACAAAGTTCCTCCCGAATGGACGCGCAAACAAACCCTGGTAAATGCTGAACGCTATATTACTGAGGAATTAAAGGTATATGAGCAAAAAATACTGGGTGCCGAGGAGAAAATATTTGAGATTGAAAACAGGCTATACAACGAACTGATCCTCCACCTGGCCGAATATGTGCAACCGGTACAACTTAATGCCCGGGCAATTGCACGCCTCGATTGTCTTCTGTCATTTGCCCGTGTTGCCCTCGCCAATCGCTATGTAAAACCACAGCTTAACGATTCATATACGCTCGAAATAAAAAACGGGCGACATCCTGTAATCGAGAAGCATCTACCCACAGGCGAAGAATACATTGCAAATGATGTGATGCTTGATAACGATGACCAGCAAATTATAATCCTTACCGGCCCTAATATGTCGGGAAAGTCGGCATTGCTGAGACAGACCGCATTAATTGTACTGATGGCTCAGATCGGAAGTTTTGTGCCGGCTGATGCCGCTAAAATAGGCATGGTGGATAAAATATTTACCCGTGTGGGAGCTTCGGACAATATTACATCCGGAGAGTCGACTTTTATGGTCGAAATGAATGAAACAGCCAGTATCCTGAATAATATCTCGAACCGCAGCCTGATATTGCTGGATGAAATCGGGCGGGGAACCAGTACATACGACGGCATTTCCATCGCAAGGGCAATCACAGAATACCTCCACGATCATCCGCTTTACCGCGCTAAGGTTTTATTTGCCACACACTATCACGAACTGAACGAAATGTCAGGCAGTAAGCCACGCATAAGGAATTACCATGTTGCCGTGAAAGAGATCGGCAAGAAAGTGATCTTTCTGCGAAAACT
>JBBQSY010000146.1:0-7558 GCA_038213495.1 Bacteroidales bacterium | reverse complement strand
CTGCGGAAGGTATTTTTTTATACCCTGCACCTCGGAAATCAAACAAGTTTGCACCTCGTTTCAGGGCATAAAAAAAACCTCTTGCTGTGCAAGAGGCTTTTAAGTTGTCGGGGTAGTAGGATTCGAACCTACGACCCCCTGGTCCCAAACCAGGTGCGCTAACCGGACTGCGCTATACCCCGAACTATTTTTTACTTTTTACTCTATAAAGAACTGGCGGAGAAAGGGGCACTAGAACCCTATCTCTATATCACACGTATTTATTCAGTTTTAGAGATCAGCGAAACAATGTCCGCTTTTTTTCCACCTTCAAATTTTCCTTCATTTGCTTCCCTTCTCCATCTTCTTGCATGCTGCAAATATACAACTTTCAGTGAATTTAAAAGAATTATTTTCCCTAAACTTAGACATTTTGGTTAATATCTAATTCTCAATACAATATATAATTTTTACTCTCTGATTGTTTATTGTAAACTGCAACAATAAATTAAATTGTGTCCCCCGATTGTTAATAAAAACATTCAGTTTTCCGATGCATACTAACGAAATACTCCACTAACATTTTTTATTTTTGTTTTTTGTTTGGGATGGAAGAATTCAGCACTAATTCCCCTTCCCCTCTTTTCGAACAACAGCGCATTGTTCAAAAGCTAAACCGGGTTATGCAGCTATGCAATACCCTTGAAGTCAGGATAAAACAAAGAAAAGATCAAAATGAAAAACTGTTACAGCAGGTGTTAAAGGAGGCGTTAAGTCAGGGTAACCAAACTGAAAGAGGGAATTGCTGTTCAAAGAATTTAATACTGGAGTTATGAATTTCGTTTTTGAAGAGTCAGTCCAATCTTTATCAAATAATGCCAACAATCTGTTATACAGTTAAATCATCCGGATACTGGTGAAACATAAGGCTTCAATGCCTGCTTCAATTTTATTCATTTGATATTACTTTGTCTTATCCGATTTGCTGTGTTTAAATTATGAAATTTTAAATTTACCAACCCATAAACCGGATTCCGATTCCTGAAATAAGGATTACTATTCCTGCAACCATGTGCATGTAGCGCTCGCTGTGTTTGAAGCGAATAAGTGAAACGCCGGTACATCCGATAAAAACGGTAGCTATCATGGTGCCAACAGTTGCAATTCCGAAAAGTGCCGAAACGGCAAACACACCATACCAGTTATGCTGGGATGCAGGAAATATCAGCAGGGGGATTAGAACTTCGCAGGGGCCAAAAACAAAAATAAGGAATAGTATCCACGGGGTTAGCTTCATGTAATCTTCCTTTTCCCCGGCATTTTCAGTGATTGACAGATGGCGGTATTCCTGTATCGATTTCGGCATCATGAATTTAGGCATATGTGCATGATGACCTTTATTAATGAATTTAAAAATTCCGTAAACGGTATAAAAAATTCCAAAAACTATCAGCAGCCATGCCACCAGGTTGCCCCGGCTTGCTTCGATAAGCTCGAGCCTGCTCAGGCTGATGCCAAGTGCAACGCCAGCAATACCAAGCACCACCGAGCCTCCTATGTGACCAACTCCTCCGAAAAAGGTGATCCAGAGTGTTTTTGTCAACGACCATTTGCGCGCCCGGCTTAAAACAATAAATGGCAAATAATGGTCAGGACCCAGCAAAGTATGGATAAAACCAAGCGAAATGGCCGTTACAAGTAGTAAATTTAATTCGTTCATGGGTTAAAGTTTGTTGATAAGCGAAGCCTGGCAGGCGGCCCCGAATCCATTGTCAATATTAACTACCGAAATGCCGCTGGCACAGCTGTTAAGCATCGAAAGCAGAGCCGCTAAGCCCTGAAAATTTGCTCCGTAACCCACACTTGTAGGAACCCCGATAACCGGCTTGTCAACCATTCCTCCAATCACGCTCGCCAACGCACCTTCCATTCCCGCAACAACGATAATTACACGGGCACCTCGTATCAGATCCATCTTATGAAACAGCCGGTGAATACCGGCAACACCCACATCATAAAAGGTTTTCACTTCGTTGCCAAGGAATCGTGCCGTTTCGGCAGCTTCTTCGGCTACCGGAATATCCGATGTTCCGGCAGCAACTATGGCTATATAACCGTTTCCATTCTGAACCTGGCTATGCCTGTAACTGATGGTCCGGGCTAGCTCATTGAATTCAGCATCAGGGATCACCTCTTTAACAGCAGCATACATTTCGGCGGTTGCCCTGGTTGCCAGTACGTCAATGCCTTTCTGGTACATGCGTTCTGCAATGAGCTTCACCTGTCCGGTAGTTTTTCCGGCAGCATAGATCATTTCGGGAAGCCCGGTGCGGTGCAGGCGATCGGTGTCAATGGTTGCAAAACCCAGCTCCTCAATGCCGTGTGCTGAAACCAATTGTGTGGCCTGGTCAAGATCCAGTTCGCCCAGTTTGTATTTTTCGAATATCTCGCTCAGTGTCATGCTACAAATTTTTAAATACTTCCCGTTCCACTTCTTCCAGGCTGATATTATCCTTCAGGGCAATGGCCCGGCAGTCGGCAAATTCGGGTTTCGAACGGACTATTTTGCCGTTATAAACGCTTTGCTTTACGTGTACCGGCCCGAAGCGGGTATCTACAACTTTTTCGATCCGTGACAGCATACTTTTACTGACAGTATATTCCCGCATTCCGATGGTGGTGCTGTGGGTGAAAATAATCTCTTTCATTCTTGTGACTTTTTCAGCATTACATAAAACGCTCAACTGGTTGGCAGGCCTCGATTTCTTCATGATGATCGGCACCAGCCAGGCATCGCTGGCCCCGGCACTGAACAATTTTTCCAGGATAAATTCATAATGCTCCGGGTTCATATCGTCGATGTTACACTCCAGCACAACGGCTGATTGTTCTTTTACTTCATCAGCTGAGGCATTTGTTTCAGAAAGGAATATCCTCAAAACATTCGGAACTTCTGAAATATCACGGTGTCCAATTCCATAGGCAGTTGTTGTGATCGGGAAATTTATCTCTCCGGTAAACTCATCCACGGTTGCAACCAGGATAGCAGCGCCGGTTGGGGTAGTAGCTTCGTGCTGCACCAGGCCTGTTTTCACAGGAACGTTTTGCACGATCAAAGCGGTTGCAGGCGCCGGAACAGGGAAAATTCCATGGGCACATTTAACCATTCCACTACCAAGCTGAATGGGCGATGAAAGAACCTTATCGACTTTCAGAAAATCGAGGCAAATGGCAGCGCCTACAATATCGGCAATGGAATCAAGGGCTCCCACTTCGTGAAAGTGCACATGGTACACTTCAATGTTGTGTACTTTGGCTTCCGCAAAAGCGATGAGTTTAAATATCTTTAAGGAATTGGCTTTCACAGCATCGGAAAGAGTGCTGTTGTTAATTATTCCCTCAATATGGCTAAGATGCCGGTGCTTTTCATTATCCGGGTTATCGACTATCACTTCGGCTTTGGTTCCCGAAATTCCGCGCCGCATATCTTTGGTAACTTTAAGGTGAAAACCCTGAATATTGAGTTTTTGCAGTTCCTTTTCAAGGTAAGCAGCATCCACGCCCAGGTCGATCATAGCTCCAAGGTTCATGTCGCCGCTAATACCGGCGAAACAGTCGTAATAAAGTATTCTCATTATTTATTGTCTTTTAAGTCTTTTAATACTCTGTTCATTTTCCCCGACACCAAGCCTTCCTGGTCGATTTCGCAACGCTGAAATCCGAGTGCCAATATTTTCCTGATTACTTCATCCTGAACGCCTTGCAGTTTCTGCAGTTCTTCCTTGTGAACTTCAATTTTCCCAAAATCGCCATAATGCCTGAACCGGACATCTTTAAAACCACAACTGTTCAGTATTTCTTCGGCAGTTTCCACTTGTTTAAGTTTTTCCCGCGTAACTGACTGGTTATAAGGAATTCGGGAGCTTAGACAAGGACTTGCCGGTTTATTCCAGTTTGGAAGCCGGAAGTATTTTGCAATCTGCCTCAATTCTTCTTTTGATATATTGCAATCGACAAATGGCGCCTGTACTTTATACTTTTTAGCAGCCTCTAGACCCGGACGATAATCACCCAGATCGTCGGCATTGGTGCCACTGAGCACTTCGAAGCTGGGAAATATTTCGCTGATTTTGGTTAAATCCTGAAAAAGATGCTCTTTGCAAAAGTAGCAGCGATTTACCGGATTCTGGTTGTAGCGTTCATCTTCAAGCTCTTTGGTAACGATAACTTCGAGCTGAATATCGAATTCTTTGCAAAAGGATTTGGCCTGGAGAAAGTCGCGGTTTTTAAGACTTTCGGAGTTGGAGATAACGCCAATGGCATTTTCTTTTCCCTGGTATTTATGGGCAAGGAAAAGCACCAGGGTTGAATCTATTCCGCCTGAAAAGGCAACAATGGAACCTTTGCGTTGTGTAAACCAGAGTTCCAGGGCATGGAGTTTATGTGACAGTTGTGAGGTTATATTATTCATTTGAATTAATTAAGATTTAGGTAAAGTCCTGAAAATAAGCATTCAGCCTATCCTGATCGTAAAATTGGATGAACTTTGAATACAAGTTATAATCTGCCGGAAAATCAGACGATCAAGATGATTTTTAAAGTTTTCATAAGTCCATTTTTCATAGATCCTTTAAAAATGAACCTTTCAGATTCCATCCAAAATTATTTGCAAAAGTAACAGTTTCGGTGCTATCAATAATATCAATGTATTCCGCGAAACTGATTTTCACAAAATTTCATTCCACAATACGCTGAACATATTTAATCAATGCCGGACTTCCAGCAGCAGCATTTATGCTTTCCGGAAGCCTGCGCAAATACCATGTGATTGTAAGCACTGATGATGCATTAACTGCAACAGCATTATATGCTGATTGTTTTTCGATTTCGTTGTAATACATTTTATCATTGGCCCAGAATTCCAGTTCTTTCTGGTATGGTAACCCATTTTCCTGGTTGGGGAAGTTGGATTGGCTATCATCAAATTTCTTAATGTTTAAAAGCCTGCTTTTATCCAGATGAGCAAGCCAACCATTCTTTCCATCGGCATATCCTTTATAAAAAGTTTTCGAAAACCTGTACGAATCCCAGAAAGCAATTCCGTCTAAAATCTCAAAGGCAGGGGCCAGGCCTCCGCATACATCTCCGTTGATTGGGAAAAACGTTAGACCACCTACCGGAACACGCATAACTTCCCAAGTGGCAAATGATTTCGGCTCCGGGCTTTTATTTGTGATTTCGTACTTAATTGTGAATGATGAATCGTGCAGATCGGCTGAAAAGGTTTTCGCGATGCTGAAACTGATATTATTATTTGCTGTGGCAACACCAGAAGTAAGTACAAGTTTTCCATCAACAATTCCTCCATTATATGGATCAGTATCAATTTCTTTCTGAGGAGGCCATCCCCACAGGTATTGCGGGCTCAGCCAACAAGTCGATCCATAATTGTCTTCCTGACCTGGCTTACTTTCGAGGTAAAGAAATTCAGTCTCATCCAGTTTGTAGGATTCAATACGGGCACCATTCGATGGATTTATCACAACCGAAACATTACCGATATGGAACACAAATCGGTGATTCTCGTCAAGAGTAGGAATAACAGGCTGTTGCGCTGAAAGTTGAACAATATTCAAAAATAGAAACAGCGATAACATTGCTCTCATTTTTTTGAGTATTTAGGCATAATTATATAAACGCAACTGTCTTCTGTTTAAATGTGTGAATTGCATGAATTGGAAGCTTTCTTTTTCAGGATTCTTTTGGTTTGCCGTTTCAGTTTCCGGAAGGGAAAAACCTAATAAACAACAACCTTCCTGAACACCATATTCTTGTCGCTTTTCAGGTTGAGTATGTATATTCCTGAGGGAATGTCTCTGAGATTCAATACATGTTCATCGCCGGTCTCTTGAAATTCTCCTTTAAGTAAAGTTTTTCCTGTAATGTTAAGTAGTTCGTAGGATTGCATATCCACCGACGGATTCGAAACATAGAGTTTATCGTGAGCCGGGTTTGGATAAACCCTGAGCGGTTTCTCCGGAGTAGAGTTAACCGATACAGTATTAACCGACAAAAGTAATTCGCCAAATAAGTTTGCGTTTATATAGCTATCAAGGCCACCCGGCTGATTTGCCAGGAAATCTTCGCGGCCATTTCCGTCGGATTCACAATAAGCCATGGTAAATCCCATCAGTTTATTCTGGGTTAAGACAACAGGCGTATTCACCAGGTCTTCATTGAATGTCTTATCGAAAACCTTGACAGCCATTTCAACAGTATGAAGAGTCCCTTTAGACGTTACTGCTATCTTTATGTGATCATTGAATAATTTTGGGACAAAATCCCCGTCATCACTAAGATCAACCACATTATAGGTTATAGGGCTTATATGATAGGCAAATGCATTATAGGCCTGGGCGCAACATGTGTGGATGCCCCCGCTTTTGTCTTCATCTATAAACATTTCAATGCAATCCTGTTCCCAGTAATTTACTAATGGATTCGTAACTTTATCAGTGGTAAAAATATCATCAGTAATCTCCATCAGGATGTAAATCATCTCTGGTGTCCATACCACTTTATAACGGGCATAAAAATCGGATGAATCAGGCATAGGCCTGTTGATGAACCATTGTTTATTAAGTAAGCCCCAGGTTCCGTCAGCCCAGCATTCATCGCTTCCAATGCCATCAATCACCGGCGCAACATTGGTTTTCATGGCAGTGTACCTTACCTTTTGGCAGGTTCCGTTCAATACGCTGAAAAAAAACGCTACAAGTAATCCTGAAGTGAGTAGTATTTTGGTCATAATTTTTTTTTATAAAAGTAAAGCTAAATATAATATTGGGGATTAATAATAGTGTGCCTGCAACATTAGAACCTTGTATATGATTAATTATTTCCTTCTAAGATATCTCCTGGCAGCTGAATGGATGCTTGAATCTGGAAAACCATGAATTAAGACAAAGCTATTGTTTTTTTTTGTATTGTCTTTCTTCCATGGTCAAATGTTACATTTATAATGTTCATTTAGTCCATTTTGACCTGCCAAGTATTTTAACTGAAAAGGAATTCGTAACATTGAAGTTTATTCCTCGAATCTGGGATAAAACACTTTTGACTCATAATTTAAACAACTGCCATGTCACGTTTTAGTTTACAAAGTTTAGCTTCCTACATTGTTCGGAAAAAGTTAGTTGCCCGGGTTACATTTTACCTTATAGGTACCGGTTCTGTATTATGGTTTCTTTTCAGGGTTGTACCTAAACCAAGCAGGGCGACCTATCCCTGTATGCAGGCGGCAGCGCCGCTGATGAGCAGTTTTGTTCTTTACCTTTTATCGCTTGCAGGATCGGTAGTTGCTTTTCGTAAAGCCCGTAGCAACTACTTCCAGGCAAAATACTGGGCTGCTGCATTTTTGGCAATAATAGCTGTAACTGCTTTTGTAGTTTTTTCTGAGAGAAGTGCTTTCAGTTCCTTTGCCGGAATAACCGGGAAAGCCGCGATACTTGAAAATCCCAATACACCCATCGGCGTGGCTAAAGGAACATACCCCGGACGTGTAAGCTGGGTTATGGAT
>JBBQSY010000145.1:0-7665 GCA_038213495.1 Bacteroidales bacterium | reverse complement strand
ATCCTGCGCATCCACAAAAATCTTCATTTTAATATGCTTCAGGGCATTAGCCGCATTTTCACCAGGTCCGTTGCCGGTAATCAGCACATCGGGTTTTAGTTCAAATACGCGCTGGGATGTAGCCGTGCCGGCTCCATGCGCTTCATTTTTAACAGCACTGTTGTCAACAACGCTTAATTTCTGCAATACATCATCGTATAATACAATATATTCAGTTCTGCCAAAACGTGGATCCATCATTGAATCCCATTCTGTTCCCTGGGCTGTAAATGCAATTTTCATTTTTCAAGATTTTTATTTGTTACTATTTTTTTGATTTTTCCCCAACTTTCGGTCAGTAGTTCTTTTAATATTCCCTGGTCAAATTCAACAATGGTTTGTCCTTGAATCATTGCCCTGGTAAAATTCTCATCGTATGGCAAGTCGGTTAAATGCACAATATCTTCCTCTTTCAAAAAATGCATTATCTCAGCACATTTCCCGGGATTTACATCTGCTTTGTTGATGATACAACCTGCTTTGATGTTGAATTTCTTAATCAGTTTATACACGCGTTTCAAATCATGAAGACCGGAAACAGAGGGTTCGGTTACCAACACCACAAAATTTGCACCCGAAAGTGAGGAAACCACAGGGCAACCCACGCCGGGCGATCCATCCACAAGAACATAATCTATCCGTTCTTCGAGTGCAATCTCCTTGGCTTCGTTTTTAACTTTTGCTACCAGTTTGCCTGAATTGTCAGCGCCAATGCCCAAACGGGCATGAACCATGAAACTTCCGGTTTTGATGTTTGAGATATACCATTTACCCGCCAGGCGTTGCTGGTTTATAATAGTCTTTGTAGGGCAAATCCGTGCGCAATAACCACAGCCTTCGCAACTTAGCGGATCAACTGTAAATAGGTTGTTTTTTACAGATATTGCATCAAAACGGCAAACCTGTTCGCACTTCCCACAACTGATACAATTGCTTTGATCGATATACGCCAGTTCACCGCTGAAAAAATCATCGGAATACTTAAAATCAGACTGCATAAGCAGGTGCATATCCGCAGCATCTACATCACAGTCGGCAACCAAAACCCCGGACCCACCTAAAACAGCGAGTGAAGCAGTTATGGAGGTTTTACCTGTGCCGCCCTTACCTGATATGATTACTATTTCTTTCATGCGGCTCCCCCTTTCGCTAATTTTATACACGAATCCAGCATGTTGCGCAAAGATTCTTTTATTTCGGGGAATTCCCTGTAAATCAGCTTGCCCGATGAATACAATTCCGCAATTTTACGGCTGTTTGGAATCCTTGCAAGGACAGGTATTTCCTGTTTTTCACAATATTGAATGACATCATTATTTCCGATTCCATCTCGGTTAACAACTACACCGAATGGTTTTCCGAGTGCACGCATGGTTTCCACAGCCAGGGTTAAATCGTGCAGGCCGAAAGGCGTTGGTTCTGTAACCAATATCACGAAATCGGCATCTTTGGTTGCTTCAATCACAGGGCAGGATGTGCCGGGAGGTGAGTCGTAAATGGTAATGCGTGCATGCCCGTATTTACTTGCAGCATATTTCTTTGTTTTTGCGATGGTGGGAACGGCCTGTTCTTCACCAATATCGAGGCGGCTTTCGACAAAATGAAGCTTGCCGAGCTGGAAATCACGCAGCATCCCGGTTTTTTGGGGAACCATAGGCAAAGCTTTTGTAGGGCACAATTCCGAACAGGCATAGCAGCTATGACACAATTCAGGGAAAACAATGATGGACGGACCGAGTTGAATAATAGCATGAAAATTGCACAATTTCTGACAGATGCCACATAAAGTGCATTTTGATTCATCCCACTGAGGGATCATGTTAAAATTTTCCTCTTCGTGTACAAGTTCACTTTCGAAAAACAGGCCTGAGTTAGGCTCTTCCACATCAAGGTCAACCAAGACTACCTCCTCCTGTTCTGCAATAAAAGCCGCCAGATTTGTTGACAAGGTTGTTTTACCGGTGCCGCCTTTTCCGCTGGCAATGGCTATTTTGAATGGCTGGAGATTAGTCATAAGTAAGCCTTGTAGTTTCGTCGGATAAGGTTTCCTTAATGGCTGATTGCATAAATGGCGTATGCCAGGTGTTCAGGTTTTTATGTGTGAGATAGTATTTTTGAGGAATAGGATGGGTGCCGAAAACGACTTGCATGCCAAACTTTTCAGGAATAAACTTTGCGAAATATTTCATATGCTCACAGGGGGGATACCCTACCAGCATTCCGGTAGCAAAATGTATATGTGTTGCACCATTGTTTTTCATTTCGGCAGGTGCATATTCCACGTTTCCGCCCGGGCAGCCTCCACAAGTAGTATATCCAACCAGTTCTACCTCTTTATCCTTGTACATTTCAAAAGCCCCTTCGCGTTGCTGAAGTGACCTGAAACACTTTCCACCGGCACAGGTATGATACCTGTTGCAGATAATAATCCCGATTTTGATTTTGTCCATTTTTTATTGTTATTTTTCGAAACTAATAGTTTTAAACAGGAGTGCATAGTGCCTGGTGCTTAGTGCTTAGCATCCTTAATTGTCAGATCAGTTTGACCCGTCCTGAAATTAGTTTACAGTTTAATGATTTTGTACCCCTCTGTCCTTCGGACATCTCCCCTTAAAAAAAGGGGAGAACCTCCAGGGCAAACTCTTCAAACATTTCAAACACGCATTATGTGTTCCGCATTCAAAGCATCAAATCATCTCATTGTCACATTATCACATTATCACATTGCCAAATTATCAGTTAATATATTCCTAATTACCAACCTGAGCACTCAGCACATAGCACTCAGCACTAACCTTTTAATAATCCAATGCCAGAATACGTCCTTTGGTAAAACTGAAGAATTTATCCTTATCAGCAACTTGTATTCTTTCCATAAGGTCTTCGGGTTTAAAACCGGCTACTTTCAAACAGGTTGGACAAACATAGATACCTACTCCACTGGCGATAAGCTCTTTAACATATGTTTGTGCCGATTCGAAATCTGCAAAATTCAGGTCTTTGGCACCTTTCACTAAAAGTGCAACTGCATGGATGTCGAGGTAAACAAGTACATCCTTATCTTTGGACATCAATACTGCCATTTTTAAAGGCATCAATACCCGGTGAGGATCGCTATAACTTTCGGTGATGTGGATAAATACGCCGTCACGAACTGTATCCATAACGGTTACTTTGTTTGTTTCCATGCCAGTAGTATCATCCGTTTTGGTAGACTGATTGCATGACACCATAAATATTGCGCAGATGGCAAGTAAGGCTAACTTTTTCATAGACTTTTTGTTTTGGGTTAATAAATTTATTTTTATAAAAACAACTTGTTGATGATGAATCAACTTGAGATATACGGAAAATTACTTATCCTCTTTCCGTGTTCCGGGCTGAGGAAATGAATTTATTTTCCATTTTTCAGCCGGTCAATACATCCTAATTTTCACAGTTGCCGTGTTCATGACTGCCATCGTGGTTGCAGTAGTTGGCTGATAAACTCAGGTTACCGGCAATAAAATCGTTCACAAGTTCTTTTGCTGATTTTGTAGGTGCTCCTACGAAAGCATTGATATTTTGTTGATTGAACAAATCAATAGCATGTTGCCCCATGCCACCGGCAATTACATCGGTTACGCCAAACCCGGCAACCCAACGCGGATACAAGCCCGGCACGTGTTCGGGCGGAGTTAGTTCTTTAACATTTGTTATAACACCGTTCACAACGTCAACAATAGCAAACTGCTGACAATGCCCGAAATGAGCACATAAAACCCCATTTTCCATGGGAATGGCAATACATTTATTCATTTGGTTGATTTTAGTTTTATTATTTAAAAAGAAGGGGTAGTTTACCCCTCCGGTCATTTTTAAATATCACCTCTGAAACGGTTCTGACGTCCCATTCCCTGGCCTTTTCCGCCTTTACCGCGTCCAAAGCCCATACCTCTTCCTGAATTATTTTCAGAAAGTTTTTCTTCGGTATTTTCTTCGGTTTTGGGTTCTGTATTTACGGTTTTTTTTGGCTGATTTGCACCGAAATTGGTACAACGCCCCATACGGCGACCGGTCATTGCTCCTTCGCCCATTGGTCCTTTTTGATTAAATCCTGGCATAATTGCCTCTTTTTTTAATTTATTAATATTACTTTAAATTGCTTTTCAAGTGTTTTTCTTTCATCCAGATCCCGGCAATTTTTGCCAGACCAATGATCAGTCCAACAGCCAGACCTGCAGCAATGACAAACATTTCGTCCTTAGAACTACTTTGACTATCAGGATTGCATTTACCCATTTTCCTACCTGTCATCGGACCCTCTTCATTGGGTCCCTGCTTGTTTAAACCTGACATAATTTCCTCCTTTTTAAAATTGTTATTATTCCTGTTTCCCGCTTCTTAATCGTTTGCCTTTACCTGCACCTTCTCCTGACGCTGATTTATGGCGCGCCCCCATTCCTTTTCCCAGTTTTTTCAATTTTTCTTCGTCGGGAGTTTCTTCGCATTTTCCTAATTTGCGGCCTGAACCGGAACCTGTTCCGTTAGGACCTGTACCATCTAGTTTTGGCATGATTTCTGATTTTTAATGATTTAACATTTCAATTATTTCAATTATTTTCTTGTTTGTATCTTTTATGACAATCATCTGTATTTTTAAACTGTCGAGTAACGATTTGATTTTCATACCAAATTCGCCCGAAACAATTTTACTTACATTGCGCGATGCAACAATCTGCACGGATGCAGGTCCAGCTCCTTCTTCGGCGTCCTTGTTAGGGTTAGGAATAAACTCGGTTGCTTTGCTTTCGGTATCATAAACCACAAAGTAGGCGCAACGGCCAAAACGTGCGTCGATTGCTGAATCCAGTGAGTTGCCTGTTGAGGTGATGGCTATTTTCATATAATTTGTGGTTTTAAAGTTCTGCAACCAGGAGTTCCTTTTCGTTTCATCAGAGTGTTACAATTTGGACAAAGCTGATGAGCACACGGTATTCCGGGCTGATGTGCTTGTTGAATGCCGCATTCCGGACAGATACAATAACGATCTGTAGGAGTAGAAACTGTTTCACTATCAGAATTGTCGTAATCGAAACTGCTTACCTGACGGCTACGGCACAACGGGCACAGTTTGATTTCTTTTTCCTTTTCCGGGTTGTTGAAATAACATTTGCACTTTTTACAATGATACCAGTCGCTATCAAAATAAACTTTTCCTCCTTCGATGATAATCTGCCTGCCTTCGACGAAACAAGTGGCTAACTTTTGCCGGCTACTTGAATAAATTCGTGAAAAAGTAGGACGCGATACGCCCATTAATTCCGAAGCCTGAAAATGATTATACTTATCATAATCGCATAAGCGTAATGCCTCGTACTCCTCATATAAAAGGAAAACCGGTTCAGCATCGGGTTTGCCGGTTTCAGGCCCATACGGCTTAAACCCTGCAATAACAGGCGGGTTCAGCACTTTTCGAAGTCTTGTAATTCGTGGTGACATAATTTTAAATGAGCATATGTTCACTGCAAAGGTAATGAACACACGTTCATAATCCAAAATATTTAATACTTTTGCTGAAAAAAAATAGATGACTGAAAGGATAAGGAGATCGGAAACTACTCAAACCAGGATGATTTTCCCAAATGCGCTGAACGACCGCGGGATATTATTTGGAGGAACTGCTATGAAATGGATGGATGAAGTTGCCTATATTTCGGCAACCCGGTTTTTACGACAGGAATCAGTAACCGTATCCGTTGAAAATATAAAGTTTTTGCTCCCGGTAATCCAGGGTTCTATAATAACTATTACAGGAAAAGTTATCGAAACAGGTAATGTAAAGATAAAAGTCCAGGTTCATATATTTGTTGAAGACAAGTATTCGGACAAAAAGGAAAAGGCTGCCGAAGCAAGTTTCTGGTTTGCCGCTGTGGATGAAAATCAAAACCCGGTCAGACTGGAATTTGCAGAAGAGTTGGTTCCGTAGAAGCGTTATTGATTATGATGTGCTTGGTGCATAGTGCCTAGTGCATAGTGCCTGGTGCTTAGTGCTTGGTGCTAAGAATGAGTATTTTAATCTTACAAACATATTTTACAAATGGACTTCGCTCAGCCGACCATCCTAATAACATGGTCCACATGACAAGGCAATGAGAACATATTATTTGTTTATCTTCCGGTGGCGGAGTGTACTTTTTCCCTGGCGCGCCCTGGTGTATTTGCTTTTTTCTGCAAATACCGTGACAGGAAAAAGCACATGGAGCCATCCGGCACTGACTGCGTGAGATGGCCATTAACAGGAAAATTATGGATTTAGGATATTGATTTTATTTCAGATCTCTTTAACGGGTACCAGTGGGTGGGTTGCAGGTTTTAATGGTCTGTCATTCATATAGCAGGAAATTATGTGTAATTTTAAATGTCGGAGTTTTCTATCTGTCAGCCAAACTGGTTTTGTCGTTTAAAATATCGTTTTCAAAAATTTGTCTTACCCTTTCAGGTTCTTCAAAAATTGGACTATGTGCCGAATTTTCGAATGTGTAAAACCCTTTTACCGGTGCCTTAAGCGCCTCAAAATACTGCTTTGCCAGGGTGTATGATACCGTATAGTCGTGTATCCCGTGAAAAAAATAGACCGGGATGTTTACTTCATTCACCTGTTGGGTCAAATCCGTGGCAATAATTGTATCCCAGAGTGGGTGGACACCCGCCTGGGCTTTGCCTCGCCATAAATTGAATTTTTCCTTTAAAGTGTACTCCCTGCAAGTTAGTGACGGTATAAACACACCGGTTATTATTGAATTCATGTCACGTGTTGTGCCAATTCCAAGTCTATGCATTGTCTCGTCACGCAGTTTGAGGTATCCATCAGGAATAACATCTGTAACCGGTGAAGCCTCCAGTTTTCGTACCATTTTCCTATCGCCAGCTTTCTTGTATTTCTTCAGGATATATTCATAAGCCAATCTTTCTGATTCTAAATGGTCCGACATCTGGCCAACCCCGATGTAAGCATGGTATAGCTCCGGTGCTCTTGCTGCTACTTGAATGCCGATATAACTTCCTCCCGAACGTCCCATGAGGTAAATCTTTT
The DNA here is from genome assembly GCA_038213495.1 of Bacteroidales bacterium. GTDB lineage: Bacteria > Bacteroidota > Bacteroidia > Bacteroidales > UBA4417 > UBA4417. Next base: position 551 of record JBBQSY010000145.1, on the reverse strand, counting down.
CCTGCCCAAAACGGGTACGGAGGTAATTTGTTACTTCTTTTGCGTCGGATATCATTTGATCCAGGTTCATGGTCGCAGCGGGTATGCCGGCACTGTATGATAGTCCTGAGCCGCGCTGTTCCCACCACACTACGGTGAAATAGTCTTCAAGCCCGGTAGGGTATTTTTGAGTAAGGAAGTAATCGGGTATACCTCCGTGAAGATAAAGTAGAACCGGGTTTTCCTGGTTTTTACTCTTGATAAACATCCCCTGCCGAATACCTCCAATGGTAATAAATGTTTTTTCGGAAATGCTCCCTTTTAACGGATTCCCGTTTTTATCTTTAAACGGTGCAGGCTTTCCGGAACTAAGAAAGAATAAAATACATATTATAGTTAGTATTAGTCCCATTAATATTGTTAAAAATATGGCTAACATTCGTGTAATGGTTTTAATGAATCTGTTCATAATTGATGCGTTTACTAATATTGGTTGTGTTATAGGAGATTGTGGTAATGGTTAGTGCTTAGTGCCTGGTGCTTAGTGCTTAGTGCTTGGTCCCGATAGCTAT
>JBBQSY010000144.1:0-7903 GCA_038213495.1 Bacteroidales bacterium | reverse complement strand
AATTCAGTTTGCGATACCATTTCCCATAAAAACTTTACCATTTAGTGCAAATCCTTTTGAAAATGCATCGAAAAATATCCTAAATGCCCAAAAATAATTAGCTTGTTCTTTAAAATTTATTTGTTGCGGATTTAAGGTATAAGATAAAGGACAATAGTCATCTGAATTTCATTAATACCTGTTATGCCCAATCTCTTTTCAGGCTGCAAAGATACATCGATCTGAATAATGGTGGCTTAACTGATAAAATCATCTTGTTAACAGGGCTGTTCTTGATTTAACGCTGTTCCAAAGATTCGCCGCTTTAAACCTTCATTTTTAAAAAGATAAGAACCCTAGGGCTATCAGATTTTCTGCTCCCTGATCACCAGCATATAAAAATCATTATCCAAAGGCAGGTATCCGTATTCGTAAATAAAACGGTACGCACTGCCTTTTTGCGTTGTGTATAAATGGGTGAAATAGTTGAAGTTGAATCCTCTGTTCACCAGTTTATCCTTGTGAAGGTTAATTTTCCCTTCCTGTGGAATCAGCTCTGATAAAATTCTTCGGTTTTTGCGAAGGATATTATTCACATTACGCACATAATTGGTCGCTTCGCTGTTCAGCCGGTTATTGAAGTTATTCCGACACATATCCGAGCAAAATTTCTTATCCATTCTACCGGTGATAGGTTCTCCGCAATCGAGGCAAAATTTTTCCATAGATAGGTGATTTTAAAATAGGGTTGAAAAATGTTTTTTAATCCATTGAAGTCTTTAGCATTCTCAAAATCTGATTTCTTTTTTTAATATGAAGCAAACTAAGTAATTACAAGCTTGTAAATATATTAAATATACAATTACAAACGACAACAAACGTTTGTAAATATTTTTATCCGAATACAAATATTTATTAACCGAGTCACAAGAAAATGCCGCCATACCTTTGTTTCATCAAATCGGGAATAACCCGGCTGACGATGAGAATCACATTTTGAAATCCTTATTAATTAACCTTTAACACACACAACACCATGAACACACTACGCAACTCAGTAAAATTAATCGGTCGCTTAGGCCAGGATCCGGAAGTAAAACTTTTGGACAAAGGAAACAAAGTAGCAACTTTTTCGCTCGCAACCAGCGACAGCTACACCGCCAAAGATGGCAGCAAACAGGAAGAAACCCAGTGGCATACTATTGTTGTGTGGGGCAAACTTGCAGTTGTATGCGAAAAATACCTGAAAAAAGGTAAGGAAATTGCCATTGACGGCCGACTGGCTTACCGTACCTGGGAAGACAAAAATGGTACCAGGCATTTTAAAAGTGAAATTATAGCCAGCGACCTTCTTTTTGTAGGCTCAAATGGAAAAGTAAATAACTAAGTCGCAACCTTTATACCCTAATCCCATCCCGATAGCTATCGGACCTAACCCTTTAATCCTTCTTAATATGAACACCTTACGCAACTCAGTAAAATTAATCGGTCGTTTAGGCCAGGACCCGGAAGTAAAAACCCTTGATAAAGGAAACAAATTCGCAAAATTCTCGCTGGCCACCAGCGATAGTTTCAAAGCAAAAGACGGTACCAAACAGGAACAAACCCAATGGCACAATATTGTTGTATTTGGCAACCTGGCAGGCATCTGCGAGAAATATCTGAAAAAAGGCAAGGAAATCGCCATTGATGGCCGCCTCACCTACCGCAACTATGAAGATAAGAACGGAACCAAACATTATATCAGTGAAATTGTGGCTAATGAATTGCTTTTTGTAGGGGGCAACTCTGACAAACAAAAATAGGTTATCACTGGAATTCAGAAACCTGCAAATCATTCCTATAAAATGCAACTCCAACAGATTCAATCCAAGATTTTCGAACTCAGAGGCTATAAAGTAATGCTTGATTCCGACCTTGCCGAACTTTACGAAACTGAGACCAAACGCCTCAAAGAAGCTGTAAGGAGAAACATCGACAGGTTCCCAGCTGATTTTATGTTCGAACTCGATAAAAATGAATTTAAAAGTTTGAGGACGCAAATTGCGTCCTCAAACAGAGGAGGGACCCGATATCTGCCTTTCGCATTTACGGAACAGGGTGTTGCAATGCTGGCAAGTGTTTTGAATAGTGCCAAAGCAATAGATGTAAATATCCAGATTGTTCGCGCATTTGTATTCCTCCGGCAATATGCTCTCACAAATACAGACCTGACAAATAAACTTAAAGACCTTGAAGGCCGGTACAACAAGCAATTTAAAGATGTTTATGAAGCGCTGACCTATCTCCTGAAGAAAGACAAACTTAATACTGAACAGATTCAAAGGAAAAGAATCGGATTTAAAACAAACATTAATACATAATCCTAGCAATAATATCCTTGCCCTAAACCCATCCCGATAGTTATCGGGACCTAAACCCTAAATCCTTAAAAAAAATGAACACACTACGCAACAATGTAAAACTGATCGGCCGCCTCGGCCAGGATCCGGAAGTCCGTAACCTCGAAAAGGACAACAAAGTAGCAACTTTCTCACTCGCCACTGGCGACAGTTACACGGACAAAGAAGGCAATAAGAAAGACTCAACCGAATGGCACAACATCGTAGCCTGGGGTAACCTCGCTGGCATCTGCGAAAAATACTTGAAAAAAGGTCGGGAAGTAGCTATCGACGGGCGCATTACTTACCGCAACTGGGAAGACAAGAATGGAACCAAACACACTATAACCGAAATTGTTGCCAGCGAAATTCTGATGGTTGGAGACAAGCCTGCAGAAAAGTGAGAATCTTCTTTTTCTGATTTAAAAGCCGCAAAGCGAAATGCTGTTGCGGCTTTTGAATTTGCTAAAAAAATTATACTGTTGATTATCATTATATTAACAAACTTATTTGGTGCATTATTTTTCAGGTGCTGGCTGTAAGCGGATCCGGGTTGCTTGCTGTTAGACCTGCATTAAAATGACAGAAAATGCACTACTGGATTTCTCCATCATCCAATTTTAACCGTTATTTAATTCATTCAGAATCTTTCTAAAAACAGGATTGGCACGATAACCACCGGCATTCAATTCATTTCCCCGAACATTGTAATCCGAATTTCCCTCAATCAGAACCGGGCCGGTTTCTCCTATAGCCACATCCCAGCCTACCAAACGCAATCCGGGCATTAATCCGGCTGCGTCAATTACAATTTGTTTAGCCTGGTTAAAAAACGGAATTTGAAAATCCTCAAAGACGACATTTGTAACCGGATGTGAACTCAGCACTTTCACCCCGACTTTGGTAAAACTCGAGTATCCATTCTTTTTAAGCTTCCCCGTTTCAAGATCGACACCTATCATATAACCGCCTGATGAAGCGTTGTCGACATGGTGATTGGTTGTACTCGTGCGCAGGTATCCGGATAGTATCTCAATCAATCCGTTTTTATCAATGAAAGTATCAAATCTCATTGTATTCAGACTTGAACGGTTAAATGCGTCAAGATCCGGATGTTGTTTTACCGTTTCCTGAAATAAAAATCCTGCCCTGGAAACTTCAGCATATAATCCGGCAATCATTTCATCATTAGCATCTAACTGATGCCGGAATAATTTATAAACACTGTCACCGCCATAGCTTCCGTATGTTCTTTTTATAAAAATTGAATCAAGCTGAGGATTTTGTTTAAATAAATCCTGCAATAGAATTTTGAAGTCAGAAACATTGTTTGCCCGGATGCATTTTCCGGCAATAACGAACAAATTTTTATGATTGTACATTAAAATTACAGGCAAGCTGATTTTAAACTGACTGTAATAGAAATCATAATACAGCTTATTTTCAAGTACCTCCTTCAGTTCTTTATCATTAAAAGATGCCTTTATTTTGTATAAAAATTTATCCGGGTAATAATCCCTGATGTTCGTTTGGTCTTTTTTAAACAAATACCTGGCGAAATAGTGACGGGGGAAACTTCCGTGAAAAAAAGTGAGAAAAAGAATCTCTGAAATTATCTTAAGAATTGGCTTCCTGTCCGGATCATTTATAATTTCTTTAATTAGAACTGCCGGTTTCAATTTAGGTGGGTTGGCCATAACAATCTTAACTTAACGTTTGAAAATAAAAAATTCAATTTTGTTTTGCTTCTATAATTACTTTATCTGAATTCCAAACCAGAGTCCATTTATTGCATCAATAACATGAATTATTATGAATTTCTGTCTAAATTTTATTAAAGAATAAAACAAAAGGCAGGAATTATCATTATGCTATTTATTTAATACATGATTAATATAGTATTTGGTGGGATTATCCTTCCTGATAATTTTGGCAGGATTCCCGATAACAATTGAGTTATCCGGAACATTAAAATTTACAAATGTATTAGGGGCAATCATAACATTCCTCCCTACACTAATATTACCTACAACTACCGAACCTGTACCTACCCAAACATAATCACTGATAGTCGGACGGCCCTCATTGCCGTGTTTATAGTCCCGGCCTATAGTAACGCTATGGCCTATATTGCAATTCCTGCCCATTTTTATGGGCCCTATTACTATATGACCAGGGTGGCTTGAAAGGTACAAGCCTTCACCAATTTGAGCACCTGAGCATATTTCAAAACCAAATTTAATTCTAAATCTTCTTTTCAGGATTTTGTTGAAGAGATTTAATAAAAAGTTTTTTTTATGCTTTTCCGATTTCCTATAAATAAAGGAAAATCTGAATCCAGGTATTAGCCAGCCATTTAAGAACCCTTTTATACCAGTATAACCTCCATATCGGTATAGATCCGCTTTTGTATGATTATCAAACATATTAACTGTATAGATTAATGCGATTAAGAAACTGTGCTATAGAATTCTTCCTAAAAATTAATCAACAACCAAACAAAAAGTAACTAGTCAGCAATAATATGTCGGCAATATTATTTTCCTTTGCGGAAGCTTGGTTTATTTCCTGTAAAGATTAACAAATGCAAATTAAAAAGTAATATCAGATTCCGAATAAATTGGTGTATTTTGCGGTAATTAGCTGATCTAGAAACCGGTAGAACCCAGGTATTTCCTGTTTGAAATTTTTATTGTTCCGCCAGGCATCCAGTTTTTTCAATGATTCGTCGAAAATCAAATCATCCAAAGGCTTTAACATTTGCATAATCCCAGTGCCGGCCCCGTTGTACAATGCGTTAACATTGATATAGTTTTGCCCATAACTATATTTGATCGGGAAAAGCTGTTGCTTCAACTTCAAAGCCTTATCGCACAGCGGCGCAACGCCGGTTTTACCTGGTTTTACCAACGAAGGCTGATCGCTGCCCATACACAGCCACAAAGGAGTTACTACCGATGCGAGCGGGAAACCAAGTACAGTCCACATAGTTGTGAGTTCTGTATTTTCGCCGGGTTTCACACCCTGTATGGCAACAGCCGAAGATGAGTAGTGGCGGGGTATGAAATCCGTGAAATTCACAAATTTCTGTTCAGCCGGATTCTCCGAAAAAGATTTCTTCAGGTCCGTTTTTGTCAGCGAATGCCACAGCGAACGACTCACATCCTGCAGAATAAAACGAACCGTCAGGTTATTTTGCTGAGCAGCCTGGTAAAAAAGATCTTCAGCGGTTTTGTACCGGATTTGCCCGCTTCCGGCATTGGGATCACCCGTGAAGGAAAAATTGGTGTGGATCATATAACCCATCGGAGCAATGGCAGGATCGTTCACATCCAGTTTTTTGAATGAAAAATTATTGACTTCAAAATAAGCGGCTCCCCCAATTGCATCGATTACTCCAAAATTGGCTTCTACGCCTAAAGGCTTTTCATGGTTTTTTAAAAATAACTCGAACTCACTCACAGAGGCACATTGCATCAAAGCTTCACGCATTATAATACCTTCGAGGTCTTTTATATCAATGGAATCCTTCAGTATCAGGTTATAGGAGGCTGTATTCATAATAGCAAACCCTGCCGAATTGTACCCGATCCACACAGCTTTCCCCAAAGGATCATCCGAATCAATTAACCCCATCGAAGCATATTTGCCATCGTTGAAATACATAATAGCATTCTGATACTTTTCCGTATCGCGATTTTTCCACATTATCGGCCTTCCATCCGGTGTGCTTTTGCCTGAAATTATTATAGAAGTACATGCCATGGAAGGCAGGTGAGAGATTACCAGGAATAAAACGAAGAAAGCCAACTGTTTTTTCATCTGAAGCACGGAATAAGTTGTTACTGCCAAACAAATTAAAGCAAAAAAAAGAACATGGCCGCTGAATAACTGATAATATTTTAGTCGGAACTTCAACAGCACATTTATAAATATCTCATAAAAGACTGATTCGATTTTTAACTTTTACTTAAATCAGATGTTTTATTTTCCTATCCCCTGATTGCCGATGCATGAAAATAAAACTTAATTTTATACGGTAATTCAAGGTGGTCATGAAATCTGTTGCTTCAATTATCCTTTTCACAATTCGGTTATTAATAGTTTCTCCGCTTATGAGCCAAAATCCGCCAACTGTTACTGATACACTTGACTTGCAAAAATATGCAGGCAAATGGTACGAGATCGCATCCTACCCGATGTCATTCCAAAAGGACTGCTTTTGCGTAACCGCTGACTATATGCTAACAGATAAAGGATACGTTAAAGTGTTTAATTCGTGTCGAAAAGGAAGCATTAATGGAAAAGTTAAATCCATTACCGGCAAAGCCTTCCCGGTAAAAGGCAGCAATAATGTTAAGCTGAAAGTTCAGTTTTTCTGGCCTTTTAAGGCCGATTACTGGGTGATTGATAAGGCTGAAGATTATTCCTGGGCAGTGGTTTCCGGACCAAGCCGCAAATACCTGTGGATTCTGTGCCGCAAACCCGATATGCCGGAAGGAATCTGGAAAGGAATTACGGATAGGCTGCAGGAGAATGAATTTGACCTCGGCAAATTAAAAATGATGGTTCACAAATGAAATCAATGATTCTTGTGAATTCCATAAATCATATTCCGCACCATACCGCGTGGTGTAAAACCCGGCGTAATGGCACTGAGTTTGTTCATAAAACCGGGAATCTCAATGGCTTTCCCTTTCATCATGGCTTTATAACCGGCCTTTGCAACCATCATTGAAGTTGCCGGCGGCAACATGCGGTGCATCAGCGATTTGCCAATACCGGCGGCTGAAGCGAAACTGGTATCGGTTAGCCCGGGACAGAGTGTTGTCACAGTAACACCGCTCCCCTTCAGTTCGCGGGTAAGTGCTTCGGAAAAAGATAATACATAAGCCTTACTTGCATAATAAACAGCCATTCCGGGACCGGGCATAAAAGCAGCTGTCGAAGCAACGTTCATAATTCTACCCTTTCCCGCTTTCATCATTCCCTGAAGAGCGAAGTGTGAAAGCTGTGTGAGCGCACTGATATTCAGCCTGATCATTTCCATATTTTTCGACAGGTCGGCATTGGCAAAATCGCCGAAGTCACCAAAGCCTGCATTGTTTATCAGCGTGTCGATATGTATATTTTTTGCAGTAATTTCAGAAATCAATTTATTTACACCTTCTTCATCCGACAAATCGGAAGCAATCGAAATTACCTCAGATTTATTGTTTTTCCTGATAGTTTCGGCCAATTGATTGAGTTTGTCGGAGGTACGAGCCACAATAACCAGGTTTTTCCCATCTGCAGCGGCAAGTATAGCGAGATCGTAGCCTATTCCTCCCGAGGCGCCGGTTATTAAAGTGTAAGATTTTTTAGTCATTTCGAAAAGGTTGTTTAGTTTTTTAATAATAAAGTTAACCCACATTGCAGCAATTACCGCTCAAAGTGTTAAAAATCAGTTAAATTTAAGCGATTATGGGTATAAATCGGTGGTTTAAACGTTTGATATGACATATACGATTATGTATGTTACAGTATATCAGTAGTTATTGATT
>JBBQSY010000143.1:0-7999 GCA_038213495.1 Bacteroidales bacterium | reverse complement strand
ATTATTCTCCGGAAAACTCAACCTACAACACTTGGTACATACAAATTATCGAGAAAATTCTTACTTAATACCAACTTTGTCAATTGTTTTTACTTTTTTAATTCTTCACTAAAAACCTCTTTTCGGAGGGGACTCAACCTTGATTCGCATGATCAGCTATTGGGTATCGTAAAAATAAATTTACTTCCCGGGTTTTCAACATCACTACCTGTATTACTCTCTACCCAAATCTTGCCTCCGTGTTTCTCAACAAACTCTTTACACAAAATCAAGCCCAGTCCGGTTCCCTTCTCTTTTAGAGTACCCTCGGTTGAATAGTTTTCTTCAATCCGGAAGAGTTTATTTAGATTTTCCTTATTTATTCCAACCCCGGTATCGGAAACGGCAACTTTCATTTCATACTGATTTTGTTCGGCAGAAACAACAATTTTTCCTCCTGCATCAGTGAATTTAACCGCATTTGAAATCAGATTTCTCAAAATTGTGCTGATCATTGCCCTGTCGGCAACAACATGAATATCCTGAAGTATTTTTTTTGAAATGATGATTGATTTTTGCTGGGCAGTTTCTTTAAACAAATCGATTGCTACATTTATCAATTCAGCTATTGCAATTTTTTCAGGTTTAAATTCGATTGTTCCTGTCTGTAAACGCGACCATTCCAAGAGGTTTAAAAGCAAATCCATTGCACGCTGCGACGAATTTTGTATGATCTCAGCATATTTCCCAATTCCTTCATAGTTTTTCTCTTTAACCTGTTCCGCCAATATATTACTGAAACCAATAATTGCATTGAAAGGATTTTTCAGGTCATGGGAGATGATAGAGAAAAACTTGTCCTTGGTAGCATTAAGTTCACCCAACCGGGCCAGATTCTCCTGAATTGTCGTCTCAGCCTGTTTGCGACGGGTAATATCCGTATCGGTGCCCCTGTAACCAATCAGGTTTCCCTGCTCATCAAGAACCGGCACACCGCTTGTGATAACACAAATGCGTTGCCCGGCTTTGGTAAGGTTCCAGTTTTCCCAGTTTTTAAAAGCTTGTCGTTTACTGACTATTTGCCGGGATTCTTCCTGCACTGCTTTAACTTCATCATCGGGCATGAAATCGAAAGGTGTTTTCCCAATCATTTCTGCTGGTGTATACCCAAGAATTTCTTCTACTTTTTCGGAACAATAGGTATAAACGCTGTTTTCGTCCACTTCCCAAATCCAGTCGCCGCTGCTCATTGCAATATCCCTGAAGCGACCTTCGGATAATTCCAATTCATTGTTTTTCTGTGCCGTTTTTACACGCTCCTGATCGAAATTCTTTTTCAGTATAATAGTCGCTAATCCCAGGACAAAGAGGGAAGTAATGAAGCTTAGCGAAAAATAGTTAATACGGGAATTTTTATCAATGCTGGCAACAAAAAACTCAGGAAAAAGAAATTGTATCCCTGTCAACACGATTGCGAGAGCAACAAACCCAAGAAGAATGGGCCAGTATTTCTTTCCCGAATTGTTATAGATTAATAAAAACATGGCCGGGAAGAAAAACAAAGGTATTACTCCTTCAATTCCCTGAAAATAGAACCAGCTTATCGCCAATGCAAATGCAACTATGATCTGAAAAGGAAGTGACAAAGGTTTAGTTATACCTCTGAAAAATGATAAATAGAAAAAAACAATTAAAGTAACTCCTGATAAACCTGTAATCAGATTAATAAGGAGGTAATTGTTAAAGAAGAAGTTTGCTAGAAGGGAAAGAAGAAATATAATGATACCGGCAATAGTAATTATGCTAAAAATTCTATTTTCAAAAATACCCTTTTCCCACTTCCTTTGGATAAAGTTTTTGAACCTGTTAACTATTTTTTTCATCCCGCCTATCCTTTCTGTTTGATCAGATTGTATCTGTAAATATAACAAAAAAATCAAAGAATATTCTAATCCCGTAAATGTTTGTCGTGAATATTGCCACACATCGTAGCTTTTTAAAACCAGAACAAAGCAGCAGAACACAGTGAATGGCAACCGGGCATTCACATATTGGCTTCTGAAATAGGCAAAATGCGAATTATTGCTGGAATGATATATATATTGTTAGCCCGGAAATTCTTCACACTATTTCACCAGTACCTGCTAATTTTTATACTGGCACTCAAAGTGTTAAAAAAATTTACATATGCCATCATATATTCCAGGTAAGGTTATAGGTTACATTGTGACGATGTTTTACCAAAACCATATAACTTTGCGATGGCAAAAGGAAATAAAGCAACTTTTATCTAAACCCTATTTTCCGCTGCCATTGGCATTGCAGTAAAATCAGGAAATTAAATAATCGGCCTCAGAATTAATGAAACCTAACAAACGGCAGAAAAATGGAAAACAACCTCAACTGGGACGAATTCAGGAAAGTAGATATTCGTACAGGCACAATTATAAGTGCTGAATTATTTAAAGAAGCAAAAAAGCTTGCATATATCATTGTTATTGACTTTGGAGATTTTGGCACGCGTAAAACATCCGCACAGGTAACAAAGCTTTATAAACCGGATGACCTGATCGGAAAACAGGTTGTTGCCGTGGTAAATTTTCCGCCAAAGCAAGTCGCAACCATCATGAGTGAATGCCTGATACTGGGAGCCATCGGGAGAGACGGGGAAGTCACACTTATTGAGACCGAAAGGACCACCGAAAACGGATTACGAATAGCATGATTAAAATCAAAAGCAGATTTGTCCGAATAATCTTTGCAATAAAATGACAGAACCAGGTCGATTTACGCAGGTTATTTCAATAAACGGTGTTCTTTATCTGAATCCCAACAATATTTATTTTTTCCGGCTTGCTTTAATTACCTAATTTTAGTGAAACGCAACTGCGAATAACGTTTAATCCAACATGCTATGATAAAGCATTTTATTTGCATGGCATGGTTCCTGATTTTGGCTGTCAATATGAATGGACAGTCGGCCATTTCAGATTATCCTACCTCTGGTAATAATACAGAGGTATCTTCGGTTGGCTTTAATAAAACAGAGAGCCTGGATACTCTATCCATGCTGAAAGAACGCCTATTGGCAGTTATATCAGGCGCCTCCGCTCTTTACCTTGGTTCAATGTCCTATTTGCAATTTATCTGGTACAAGGATGACAAGCGGGTTCCTTTTCATTTTTATAATGATCTGAGAGGGTACAATCAGATAGACAAATTCGGTCATATGTACGGGGCTTATATGGAAAGTTATATAGGATTCCATTCCCTTCTTTGGGCTGGCGTACCGCGAAAAAAGGCAATACTGTACGGTGGAAGCCTAGGATTTTTCATGCAGTTACCTATCGAAATATGGGATGGTTTGTATGAAGGATGGGGATTTTCGGGGAGTGATGTCGGGGCAAATGCACTGGGGTCGCTTATAGTTATAGGCCAGGAACTTGCTTTCCGTGAGCAGATAGTAAAGTATAAATTAACGTTCAGCGCATCCCCCTATGCACGCCAGGCAAATGGTTACCTGGGACAAGGATTCAACCAATTATTCTACGACTACAACGGGCATACATACTGGCTCAGCGTAGGAATAAACCGGCTGATTAAAACTGATAAAATTCCTGACTGGCTCAATGTTGCTGTGGGGTACAGCGCGGGAGGAATGTTCGGAGAGTTCCGGAATCTAAAAAATTACAGGGGTGTGGCAATACCTGAAACCGAACGCTTTCGCCAGTTTTTGTTTTCTCTCGATATCGACTTTACTAAAATACCCGCCAGGAATAAGAAAGTTAAAGCTTTGTTAAACAGCTTGTTTATGGTCAAAATCCCATTTCCGGCATTAGAAATAAACACAAAAGGACAGCTCAGATTTTATCCACTGTATTTCTGATTTTTCTACTGCTGCTCTTTCAGCACGAGTAATTCATTCAGCGAAAGCACTGTTCGCCAACATGGTGGTTACCGCCTTGTTTGTGTGAGCAGTTAACTGATTTTCTGCCAGCAGGCGAACCGGCTATTCACAATTTGATAGCACCTTTTGAATAACAGCAATGATTTTGTCTGTTAAGCACTAGTATTTCTCTTCAAAAAAAAACTAATTATCAAAAGGTTACGATTGCAATGGTAAATTATTTTTTAGAATTAAAATGCCCGGCGAGCATAAAATATCTGTTTTTTTTTGAATCACATGCAACTATTCAGCTTAATTTTGTACCTATTATATGTATGGCATTAAAACTTGGTTTTTTATTTAACAGGACAGGGAAGTTTCTGGCTAATAGCTTTCAGTTTTTTCTCTTCCTGCTACTTGTCATTCCGCACCATTCTTTTGAAACAAATAATTTATAGAATACAGTTTTTTTTTAATGGCTTTTTAATAAACAAAAACAGTAAAACAGATGAAAAAACTATTCTCCATACTTCTTCTGTTTACATTGGCTGCGCTGTCAGCCACTGCCCAGAAGCCAGCTTTCATTATCCTGAAAGGGCAAGTCGTTAACCAGCAAACCGGCGCTCCGGCAGTAAATCAAGCCTTGCTTATCATAGTCGACAGCCTGGGCAATTATCCCGGTTATAGCAACAAGGTTGTCACCGACGGAGCCGGTTTTTATTCCGATCAGATACCATATCTTCCGGCTATAACTGCAAATTCACGATTTACAGTTAAGGTTTCGACCATAAGCTGTGACGGGCAGATTGCTCAGGCTATCGGATATTTTTATCCTGGTTCGTCCGGAGTTACAATCGACTTAAAGATTTGCAACAATACTCCTCCGGGCTGTGTCGCAAAGTTCAAATTTGCACCTATCAAAAATGATCAGATGAGCTATGCATTTTTTAACACCAGTTCAGGAATCACCGACTCATCAGACATAAAGTATGTATGGCAGTTTGGCGACAGCACTTCCTCAAACGAACAAAATCCGGTTCATACATACCTGAAACCTGGTTTATATTATGCCTGTCTTTCAATCAGCAATAGCAACAATTCATGTAACAGCACATTTTGCTTGCCTGTAGTAGCAGGCATCACGGATACTCAAACCTGCGAAAACTATTTCAGTTATCGAAACGATTCATCAGGAACACAATTTGTTTTCGAGGGATATGTAAAAAATAGCCAGGCCGGCTCCTGGTACTGGGATTTTGGTGATGGATCATCTGCTAAAGGTCAGTCAGTTTCACATTCCTTTAAAGGCTCAAACAACAGGTATAAAGTTTGTTTAACCACCTCTGCAGACAACACCGATGGAACTCCTTGCACTTTTACTTCCTGCCAGGAAGTTACCCTTTACATCCCACCAACTTGCGAGACTTCATTTTCCTGTATGGCTGACTCATCAGGTGGCGGATATACATTCGTGGGGTTCGCGAAAAACGACCAGATCAATTCTTGGAAATGGGATTTCGGTGACGGAACCACAACTTCGGGTCAGAAAGTTACACATACCTTTATCGGGCAAAAAGACCAATACACGGTTTGTTTAACTACATCAGGTGCTGGTTACGACAGCACATCCTGCACTTTTTCTTCCTGCCAGAATGTTTATATTTCTATTCAATCATCCTGCAAAAACTATTTTAAACCGACTACAGAAGATGGCTTAACCTATTCTTTTTACGGAGCACTTGAATCGGGAGCCACTGCTGATTATTACTGGGATTTCGGTGATGGTATATCTGATACGGGACAACAAGTCAAACATACCTTCAGCAATGTCAGTTCCCGAAAGGCTTTCAATGTATGCCTTACTACCATCGCCCCGGTTCCAACTACTTCCGGATTCGATATATGCAAAAGTATAAGTTGTCAACTGATAGTACCTCGTGCCGCGGATTCTTCCTGCAAAGCTGTTATGGCTGGTGTCCCCGATGCTTCCGGGTATGTGTTCCGGTTCAGCAATTTATCAAAAGGAAATCCGGATTATGTGAACTGGGATTTTGGCGACGGAGATCATTCCGGCGAACAAAATCCGGTACATACATTCCAAAAAGCAGGTATTTATTTTGTGTGCCTGACGATAAGCGATACTCTGAATAACTGCCGCGACAAGACATGCCAGGAAGTCTGGGTAAACATGATACAGCCAGTATGTAAGGCTTCATTTTTGATAAAGCCTATAGATTCTGCTGCTACTTCCCCGGGCTTTATGTTTATAAATACATCATCACCGGGATATTCAGGCCTTAAATGGTCGTTCGGTGATGGCACCTCATCAACAGAGATAAATCCTGTTCACCATTATACACTTCCGGGATATTATAAAGTTTGTCTGGCAATTTGGGATTCTGCAGGTTATTGTAAGGACTCATATTGTAAGGAATTGTTTGTACCCGGCGAAACCTGGCAAAATACAATTTCAGGAATTGTACTGGCCGGAAATAACCCGGCAGATAAGGGCCTCGTCTGGTTAATCGGTGTGAAGAATGAATATTCGGCAGAAACAAACATTGAAAAAGGCGGTTCTTTTCTGTTTGAAAAAGTTCCTCCCGGAACTTATTATATCTATGCCATGCTTACCCCCGGTTCATCCTATTTCTTTGGATTTATGCCGACCTACTATATCAGCTCGGTTTCATGGCAAAATGCTGGCATTATATCTACATTCGGACCAAGCATATTATACAAGGTAAACCTGGTTTCAATCATGAATTATAATCAGGGCAATGCTGTTATAACGGGAAACATTAACTGGACCGGGAATCCCGTTAATGAAGGAGCACCTGCATCCAATGTTCAGATTATTTTGTTAAACAAAGCCGGCGAACCAGTAGCTTACACATTTTCGGACAGCGACGGCAATTATGAGTTCCGGAACCTGGAGTATGGAGAATATACACTTCGTGCGGAAATGAGAGGCAAAGCTACAGGAACGGCCGATGTAAATCTTTCGCAAAGTACGGGCAATGCCAACATAAACTTTGGTGTGAATGAGGCCGCTATTACTATTCTGAGCATGGATGAGTCGGTTAAATCGAAAATGCGGGTTGGAAATCCATATCCAAACCCTGTTGCTGAAACCCTTAATCTTGACGTGAACGCTCCCAATTCCCAAAATGCCGTAGTTGACATTTTCGATGCACAGGGTCGCACTGTCCATAGCGAATCCATTTATTTGTCAGCAGGCAATAATCGGATCAGCATTTCAACCAGAGTCCTTAAAAAAGGAATGTATATTTTGAGGGTAAACACGATTGAAAGTGTTCCTATTCAACGAAAATTTATTAAGTAATGATTTCTTAAAATAAACACCCAATCACCAACCGTAGCATCATCCCAGGCAAATTGTTTGGGTTGGTGCTTTTTTTTTTCATTGCTATGCAACAGGAACTTTATGCTGCTGTTGACGGACTGATTTTCCTTACTGCTGGAATGCGAAGCTGAGATACCACTTGCTGCTTTCAGTTCATAATTGAGTATTACTGCCTGTAAAGTGTTTTTGTTTATATTTGAATATGGGGTATCCGATCATCTCCCGTAAATAATAATTAGCTTTGCTGGATGAAATATCCAACAAATCAACTTGAGTTTGAAAAAATGTTTAAGACAGAGCAAAGTTGTATTGATTATTTAGTAGCTATTCGGTGGCCGCATGGCTTCGAATGTCCAGTATGTGGCTCAATTCGATCTTGGAAAAAGAGTAATGGTAGGTTTGAGTGCATTGACTGCCATAAAGAAACAACTGTAACTAATGGAACGATCTTTCATAAGTCGACAAAACCATTATTGACCTGGTTTAATGCAATCTGGTGGATGGTTGCACAAAAGAATGGTGTTAGCGCAAAAGGACTACAAAAGATCCTTGGATTGGGCAACTACCAAACTGCCTGGACTTGGCTTCATAAATTTAGGAGACTAATGATTTTAAGTGGCAGAACCAAGCTGCAAGGGATTGTTGAAGTTGATGAAGTATTAGTTGGGGGAAAAGTTTCCGGTAAACGAGGACGTGGAGCAGAAGGTAAAAGTTTGATTGCAGTGGCTGTTGAAGTAATTGGAAGAAAGACTGGAAGAGCCAGATTGGCC
>JBBQSY010000142.1:0-8025 GCA_038213495.1 Bacteroidales bacterium | reverse complement strand
TCACTTCTGCATGGCTTGAAATGCCCCACGCTCACAAAACCTTCCTTGAACTACAACTGAAATTCTAGAAGGTCGGTCCTTCAAAAGATAGAATTCCTAAATCAAACATTTAATTGGGGATGTTATTTTGAAAGTTTTACTTGTAGAGTGGTATTTAAAGAATCATATTTTCAAATGTCTTATAAACAGCTAGCGGTTAGATGCTGATAATACTCATCTCATTCCTGAACCGGTTAGTTCCTGCCACGGTATAACTGTTGTGCGGAAAATTAATGGACTTCCATTCATGATCCGTCAGCCC
Organism: Bacteroidales bacterium; assembly: GCA_038213495.1. GTDB lineage: Bacteria > Bacteroidota > Bacteroidia > Bacteroidales > UBA4417 > UBA4417. The sequence goes on along the minus strand of JBBQSY010000142.1, from coordinate 7,724 downwards.
GAAAAATTCAGGAACATAGTGTATTGGGGCACATAATTCATACGAATCAAGGGTTGAAATTGTAACTTATTGGTTGCCAGGCGAACTCTTCCAGAGTTTTAAACTCTGGAAGAGTTTAACGCCCCAATAGACAAAACATGAATTCAACCCTTGATTCGCATAATTCATTATCTTTGTAGTAGTTGGCTGATTTTTCAATATTGATCTTTATCAGGACAGTAATGAAAAGATTTTTCAAAGTATTTTTTTTAACGGTATTTCTTCTTTCCCTCATTTATGTAGGGTTAGCGATTGGAAATATAGCATCAAGACCGGATATTGAAAATAACACCTATGAAAAGCGATCAGGAACAGCGGTTGTCATAACCGGTGCGGCATCACGCATAGCGCAGGAATCGGCATTGCTCGAGCAGTTGCACAAGACAGGGTGGCTTCGCAATGTTTGTTTTATCTCCGGAACGAGTTCGGGTGCGCTTAACACCGTAGTGCTGAATGCTATCCTGGAAAAAAAGTTTTCGTGGCAACGCTACAATTCAATCCTTTTTAACCTGAATAACGATGATATTTTTATTCGCAACGGTAGGTCGCTTCCTGTAAACAACCTGCCATATTGCAATCTGCTGGCCCGCGTTGTGAACGAAAGCCTGCAATACAACAGCCTGGGCGATCTGCCTTTTCATAGTTCCATTTCAATTCTGGATATAACGGCATTTCCTCCCCGTTCCGTAACTTACCGGCTGAGCAATGTAAAGATTAACGATGAAAGTAATCCGGGCTATAACCTGGTTGAAGCCCTCATTGCCTCTACGGCTATTCCTGTGATATTCCCACCCGCCAGGTTCACCGAATCCTTTGGATTGCCAAATTCATCATTTATCGACGGTGGCTTAGGCGAAGACCATCTGCCTTATGAAGCTGTTCTGCAATACGAGAAATTCAGAGGCTACGGCGTGGATACACTGATCATCGTAAGCCGCAAGAGCGATACGGAACCTGACTTAAACAATGAACTGATGAATTTCGGGAACTCCGATCCACGGCTACATGATAAAGTAAACCTCTGGATCGAGAAAATGGCAAAAAATAGTTTTATCAAGAGTATGAAGGAATTACAAAAAAAATACCCCGAACTAGCTGAACGCACCTACGTTTACATCCCCGATTTCCCCGATAATTTCCCGCTGCTTGATTTCAACAGTCTCAAACAACAGCATGAAGTAACAAAAGCCTGGGCAGTAAACAACAAGCCTGTTTTGCTTAAATCGTACCTCGACGGAATTGAAAAGGATAAATAGTGTTTAATCCCTGATGAACACAAGTGTCCCCGGCACACGACACTTTTAAATTGATTGAAAAATTCTGCTAAATCCTGAAACACAACAGTGTTCAAAAAGCAAGAGGAATATATTATTCATACTCCACTCTGATCCGGTAATGCTGCGGAACCATTTGAGTAGGTCGTTGCGACAGAACACCGGTGGTAAGCGGCCTGTTTGATTTGTCGTATGTCCTTTCAATACTGCTCAGCAATGTCCCGTCTTCGGTTTTTTCTTCCTGCAAAATAACATTGCCTTCGGCATCATAAACAGTATAGGTAATTTCGATGCCCGACGAGGTTTCCTCCATGGTTTCGGAAAGCCTTCCTTCGGCATTGTACGTATAGGTGTTTCGCTCCATCAGCTGTTTTTCCTCGTTGTAGCGACGCCGCACCGAGGCAACTCCCTTATCATCATAACTATAATTGACATGGTAATTCTCTTCGGGTGTAAGGAACACTTCTTCGGTTATATTACTTTCCTTGTCGTATATAATTTTTCTCTGCGTGATGATCTCACCCGCAATATCATACTCTGTTTCCGATACAAGGTGATCCCCGTTGTATACATTAACCACGTAATTCCCGGTTTCTCCCTCACTGTCGATGCTTTTCCTGCTCAGGAGCCGGCCTTGCTCATCGTAGGTAAAGTGCAATTTGTCAGCGGATCCGTCGAGGTAATGCACCAGCTCTGTAACAAGTTGCCCATCAGTATTGTACACCATGCTTCGATGTTCGGTAATTTCGTCGTCTCCTTCAAGCAATAATTCATCGGTCACTCTTCCGTCAGTGTCGTACTTGTACTTATAGCTGTGGTCGATGGTGCCATCGGGGTTGTAGGTAATGGCTTCCATTGCGTGACCGGCATCATCAAATTCAGTGTATTCATGCAGGTATTCCTGTTCCCTGATTTCGGTATCTTCCAGATCGGAGATATTGTTCGCCCTGAATGACTTGATATACTTCATAACCGGAATTTTAAATTTTAATTTTTAACACACAACTGCCGTGCAAATCTATGCAATATTTTATGATTCAAAAACAGGAGTATATAAAAATTCAGGATACTGTCCGGAAGTGTCTTAACGCTGAAATCTGAATTGAATGAGCCGGAATCACTCTAAAATCAAAAAGTGAAAGTGATGTTTCATTTCTCAAACGCGATCGATAATTATGAACAAAAGCGCAAAGAAGAACACTATTTCTATGTATTTCTGCGTAATACAAATTTTTAAGTCATTTCCTGTTTGTGCCATTGTTTAATGGCGGTCGTTTTTTCACTTTTCACTCCCGATAGCTTTCGGGATCACTTTCATCTAACAAGAATGCTATTATTTGAAATTCAGATAGATATACCAATTTGTTTTTAATTTGTGCCAGCGATAAATGACTGTTTTCTGAACATTATTTTGACCCCTCTGCCCTTCGGGCATCTCCCCGAGGGGGAGAGCCCTCCTTAGATAATTTGCACCTAACCTTCGCTTTTTTACTTCCGAAAAAAATCCCATCTCACTGATTCACCCTATTTCTATAGATTTCAATGTATTTCCATTTATTTCAATGTATTTCCATTTATTTCAACGTATTTCCGTTTATTTCTATCTATTTCTATCTATTTCAATGTATTTCAATGTATTTCAATGTATTTCAAATTTTTAAGTTAGTTCCTGTTTGTGCCATTGTTTAATGGCGGTCGTCTTTTCACTTTTCATTTTTCACTTTTCACTCAATATTCCGTTATCCACAATACATAGTGAACAACTTGCCCTAACTGTGTTTTCGCAACATGACTTTTTCCCCTAATTTTACATCCCGAAAAATCCATTTTATGAAAACAATTCTCAGCATCGCTGCATGTATTTTTGCAGCAGGAATGATTGGCTGTAAAAACAACACTTTTGTGCAGGAAAAAATTACTTACCCGGTAACCGAAAAAGTTGCCCAGACCGACGATTACTTTGGCACACAGGTTGCTGATCCATACCGCTGGCTCGAAAATGACACCTCATCTGAAACCGCCGATTGGGTTGCCGCCCAGAATAAAGTTACCAATGCCTACTTTGCTGGAATTCCTTTTCGCGACCAGATCCATAAACGGCTCGAAAGCCTGTGGGATTTCCCCAAAATGACCACACCTTTCAAAAAAGGCGACTGGGTTTTTTACGAAAAAAACGACGGAATGCAGAACCAGAGCGTGATTTATGTTCAGAAAGGGATATCCGGCGAACCACGCGTTTTAATTGATCCTAACACACTTTCGGTCGACGGAACAATAGCTGTCGGCAATATGAGTGTTTCGCACGACTGGAAATATTTGGCATATTCCATCAACAAGGCCGGAAGCGACTGGGCCGAATTTAATATACTGGATATTGCCACCGGAAAAAATCTGCCGGATAAAATAGAATGGGTTAAATTTTCGGGTGCATCCTGGCAGGGCGATGGCTTTTATTACAGCCGTTACGATGTACCGGTGAAGAGAAAGGAACTTTCGAACCGCAACGAATACCATAAGGTTTATTTTCATAAACTCGGAACCCCGCAGTCCGACGACAATCTGATTTTCGAGAACAGGAATTTCCCGTTGCGAAGCTATCATGCCGGAACCACGGAGGATGAGCATTTCCTGATCCTTTCGGAGAGTGAGGGCACCAGCGGGAATTCGCTGTTTTGTAAGGATCTTACCAAACCGGGAAGCCAGTTTGTGAAAATTGCTTCGGGATTCGATTTTGAATATTCGGTAATCGACAACATTGGCGATAAACTTCTGGTGCGCACAAACGAAGAAGCTCCGCGCCGCAAACTTGTGCTTATCGATCCCAAATCGCCTGCGTCCGAACACCGGCAAGAAATTATTCCGGAACAGGAAAATGTGCTTGAGCGAGTAGTATTGGCCGGTGGTCGCATGTTTGCCGGTTTTATGAAAGATGCCACCAACCGCATTTACGAGTATGATATGGATGGGAAACAACTCAGCGAAATCCGCCTGCCGGGTTTAGGTACTCTATCCGGATTTAAAGGCGAAAAAACCGATAACACCGTATTCTACAGTTATTCATCCTTTGCCTTCCCCACTTCCATTTACACCTATGATGTAACAAAAAAGGCTTCGGCTGAATTCTTCAAACCTAAGCTGGATTTCGATGTATCGGATTACGAAACAAAGCAGGTTTTTTACGAAAGCAAGGATAAAACCAAAATCCCCATGTTTATTGTTCATAAAAAAGGATTGGAACTCAACGGGGAAAATCCTGTTCTGCTATACGGGTATGGAGGCTTCAATATCAGCCAGACTCCGAATTTCAGCCTGAGCCGTCTGGTGTTTCTCGAAAACGGGGGCGTGTATTGCATGGCTAACCTAAGGGGAGGAGGCGAGTATGGTGAGAAATGGCACCAAGCCGGCACCAAACTCAATAAACAAAATGTATTTGATGATTTTATTGCCGCCGCCGAATACCTGGTGCGCGAAAAATATACAAATCCCGAAAAGCTTGCGATAGCTGGAGGTTCCAACGGAGGCTTGCTCGTGGGTGCCTGCATGACCCAGCGTCCTGACCTGTTCAGGGTGTGCCTGCCCGCTGTCGGAGTAATGGACATGCCGCGCTACCACAAATTCACTATCGGATGGGCCTGGGCCAGCGACTATGGAAACAGCGACGACAGCACACAGTTCCGCAACCTGCTCAGCTATTCGCCTTTGCACAACATTAAGGACAGCGTGTGTTACCCGGCAACACTCATTACAACTGCTGACCACGACGATCGTGTAGTGCCTGCTCACTCGTTTAAATTTGCTGCCACCCTGCAGGAAAAGCAGGCTTGCAACAACCCGGTTCTTATCCGTATCGAAACCAAAGCCGGGCATGGCAGTGGTAAGCCCACGGCTAAAATTATTGATGAGGCAGCCGATATGTATTCGTTCCTTTTCTATAACCTGGGCATCAGGCCAAAGAAATAGCTTTGGTTGTAATAACTCTGTAAATCAATCTCTATCAGCATAGTGGCTTAACAAACTGTACCCTTAACGCTTAAATAAAATTCCTGTTGTACAATAAACAGGCACTTCTGTAAGTATTTTAGTAAGAAGAAATCTGAAAAAAATATGAGAGAATTTAAAAACACAATTTTATACGGCATGCTGTTGTGTGTGCTTTTTGCTGCAAATGTGGATGTCCGCGCCCAGGAAGTGGATGATAAAACCGATAGCCTGTATGCAGCAAGGCTGATGCAGGACAACCTCGGATTGTACCAGGCGGTCGACAGCCTGAATCTTCTGATAAAAGGGTTTAAAAGCAAAAATGCGCTGCAAAGCAGGCAGGTTGACTCGTTGAATACGGAGATTGCACAACTACAGGCTAAGCGCGTGCTATCGCTGACAAAAACCGATACAATTGAAACGCAGCGTTTACGTGTTAAACAGGAGTTGCTAGCTGTGAAACAGCAGATGCTCACCCTCAATACCACCCTTGAGCAAAAGCTGCAGTTGCTCCGCGACCAGGAATTTCAACTCAACGATTGCCAGATCAAACTTCGGGAGGCTAATGCAACAGCTTCGCTCAATCAGGCCAAACTCGAAGGTAAGAACGAAGTTAATTCCACCAAAGTGCAAGCCAAGGACAGGGAAATTGCATATATGCAGGAATCGGCCAAAGAAAAAGACCGTATTATCAGCGAAAAAACCAATGAACTGGCCACCTTTTACCGTGATAAAAGCATTTCGCTGCGCATCGTCGATTCGCTCTCGCGTGCGCTAAATGCCCGCGAGCTCGAATTTGTAAAGGTAAGCGAGCGGCTGCGGATCATCGAGGGACAATACAATGAAATGGTGGCGATAAAAACCGAGGCTCAGAACAAAAAGAAAAAGGTCCGTTTTGTGCAGGGGGTGGCTCTGAAAGGCTACCGCACCCCTGATTTTCAGCTTGCTCCGCAGAGTTCGGCCACAACGGCTACCTATGTTATCACAAATAAAAATGCCGGGAAAATAGAGTTTGATTATGTAACTGGTGTCAGCCTTTCCCTTTATGATCTCACCAAACCCGATAAGCAGTACACGTACGATGCGGGTCTGTTCTTTGGATTTGGCGGTAAAAATCTTTTCAAGAATTTCTATATTTCGCCCAGTTTCAAGGCTTTCGATTTTTTTCATTTTCTGCTTGGCGTAAATATTGCCGAATACGAGCAGTTGCAGGGTGGTTTTAATGAGGGTGATAATTTGCCGCCGGGGATGAGTATTCCAACCGTAAAGCAATGGAAAGCAAATATATTTTTTGGGATGACTGTTGATTTTGAGTTGCTGGGGAGTATTACGAAGAAAATGTAGGAGTGCGCTTCGCGCGTTTCAGGGTTAAAGGGATCGATGGGATTGAATGGATTGATGAGATTGAATGGATTGATGAGATTGATAAGATTGATGAGATTGATGAGATTGATGGGATTGATGAGATGATAAGATTTCTTCTCAATTTCTCCTTTTCTCCCCATCCCCATTTCTCCCGCTCTCCTTGTCTTTTCCAAGCGTTTCAGGTTTTCATGTTTCAGGGTTTCAGTCCCGATAGCTATCGGGATTCAGGGTTTAGGTGGCAGGATTAATAGACTATTACATGATCCGCCACTGCGAGGAGGAGCAGCCTGTCCTGATTTACGGGGAACGAAGCAGGAAATCTTTACCACGGATACACGGAGAGCACGGAGAAACGCTTAGCTCCATTCACAACCCAATAACCAATAATTTACGATATATGATTTACGATATACTCCTTGAACAACTTTGAACTTTGAACGCGCAGCCTTGAACGCGCAGCCTTGAACGCGCAGCATTGAACGCGAAGCCTTGAACGCGAAGCCATGAACGCCGCAGGCATTGAACGCGAAGCAATGAACTCTTAAAACACGGAGACACGTAGGACACGGAGAAACACTTAGCTTCAATTACCGGATTTGTCACGCTGAGCGGAGTCGAAGCCACCAACGAATAACAATTAATTTACGAATGACGAATGACGATGTACGATTAAGCCCTTTAACAACTTTGAACTTTGAACGCGCTGCCGTCACTGCGAGGAGGTACGACGAAGCAGGAACGCCGCAGGCATTGAACGCGAAGCACTGAACTCTTAAAACACGGAGACACGGAGGACACGGAGAAACACTTAGCTTCAATTACCGGATTTGTCACGCTGAGCGGAGTCGAAGCGACCAACGAATAACAATTAATTTACGAATGACGAATGACGATGTACGATTAAGCCCTTTAACAACTTTGAACTTTGAACTTTGAGTCTGCTCCGAAAAGTCTTTTACCCCTAAATCCCCTAAAGGGGACTTAGTCCAATTTATTGGTTTTCAACGCATTCCCCTTTAGGGGTCAGGGGTAAAAAAGTTGAAAATCAATAAATTGTGACTTTTCGGA
>JBBQSY010000141.1:0-8026 GCA_038213495.1 Bacteroidales bacterium | reverse complement strand
AGGCTATCATATTGTATCTTGGTGATGGTTCCTGAAACCAGGTCGTCTTCGAGGAATTGAAGACGTTTTTCAAAATTTATCTCAGTTTTAGAAACTGAAGTAGGCGAACCCGCCTTTAGGTCTGTATTTCCGCCTAAAACGACGAAAAATGTAATAATAAAGCCAATAAAAGAAATTAAGAGAATTTTTTCAACTTTATATTTACTCATGCATTGGGTCTTGGTTCATACTGCAGACAACAGATTATGTGTCCGTTTAGTTCATTTTTTTGAGGGTACAAAAATACACAATAATTGTATATCAACAACATAACTGTCCAAGATAGTCAGTATAAATAAGTCAAACAGCTATTAAAAAATGTTAAATATCATCTATTATGGCCTATTAATGTGATTTTCAAACAATCCCAACAAGTTAAAAGTATTGTAATATTATTTACTTTAGTGAACAGATTTTCCGGTCCTCAACCGGATTTTAACACTAAAATAACGTATATGAATTACAGATATCTTGGCAATTCAGGCCTTAAAGTTTCGGAAATCTGCCTCGGTGTGATGACTTTTGGCGGTGATACAGTTAAAAACGAATTAGCAACTGTTTCTCAAAAAGAAGCCGATTTAATTACATCAACCGCTCTCGATCTCGGAATAAATTTCTTTGATACTGCCGATGTTTACTCAGGTGGTGTTTCCGAATCGGTTTTGGGTAAAGCACTCGGCAACCGAAGGAAAGATGCGGTTGTGGCAACCAAAGTCCGCTTTGCAATGAGCAACAAGCCCAACGATACCGGTTTGTCGCGGTTTCATATAATAAAGAGTTGCGAAGATAGTTTGCGCAGGTTGGGGACCGACTTTATTGACTTGTACCAGATTCACAGTTATGATCCGGGAACACCCCTGGAAGAGACCCTGCGAGCTCTCGACACACTTGTGCAAAGCGGGAAAGTCCGTTATACCGGATGCTCAAACCTTACTGCATGGCAAACCATGAAAGCAATGGCAATTAGTGAGAAATTAAATATTGAAAAGTTTGTTACCACCCAACTTTATTATTCCATCGGGGCCAGGGAAATTGAGCATGAGTTGGTTCCGCTTTGCATCGATCAGCAACTGGGAATACTATGCTGGAGTCCGCTTTCAGGCGGTTTTTTTACAGGTAAATTCCGGAAATCCGCTTCACTTCCTGCCAATGCCCGTCGCAGTAACCGCGAATCCTCAAGTATAAAATACTGGCCTGTTGACGAAGAAAAAGGTTTTGAAATTGTTGATCATCTGGATCGGATTGGGAAAAACTATGATAAAACCGTAGCTCAGACTTCGCTCAACTGGTTATTATGTCGTAAAAATATTACAAGCGTTATAATCGGTGCAAGAAATATTGAACAACTCACTGAAAATGCAGGAGCTTCTGACTGGCGTTTATCACCGGATGATGTTCAATATCTTGACAACATCAGCAAACCGGAAATTCCTTACCCGGTATGGCATCAGATCTATTCGGACGAGAGGTAAGCGAAAGCAGGAGGATGTCGTAAAAGTCAGAATAACTTCACCGCCAGGATGCAAAGAAAATGCGCTACTGACGCAAAGGCCTGGTTTGCAATGTCTCAACTTTGAGTTCTTGCTCCATCATTGCGCACTTTGCGGTTAATAAAACTTTTAAGACAACCTTTTATATAATATCACTGTTGTCCGAATAAAAAAAGTCAAATATTTGTGTAAAGCAATAATAGCTGGAGATGTAGCCCCTCTCCTTAAGGAGAGGGGTTGGGGTGAGGTATTGCCTGAATTAAAACATCTTAGTCAGTTTAGTTGGTTAGTAGTGATATAATAACCAAAAATTAGAACTTCCTTAGTTTAAGCTTCAGGCTATCTTCGAATTCACAATGGCAAGGATTTCTGTTTCCTGAGCTATAGTTTTTTCCTGTATCTGCTTTCCTTCGGCAAGTATTTTTTCAACAAAAGCCTTATCGTGCAAACCGGAAGCATTTATTTTTACATTCAGGAATGCTCCCATTACGGCTGAACGGGCCGCCAGAGCGCCAACACCTGCGTCAGTAACTGAATTGGGGTTACCGGTTTCGGCCATAGCCTCGATAATCTCCATGCATTCGAACGAACGCTGCATTACCCTGTAAGGCACTTCAATGGCATAGCGGGTAGCATCCTGAATCGCGGCGGAGCGCATTGCTTTCTCCGAATCCGATGATTTTGGCAATCCGAATGCATCCATAATCAGGTTAAAAGCCCAGGTATCCTCATCCACAAGCATTAATAATTCATCTTTCAGTGCCTGGCCTTTTTCGGCCCAGTTGCTGAATTCTTCCCAACGATCGTCCCAACCGGCTTTATGCGACGAAAGATTAGCAACCATGGTTGCCAGCGAAATTCCCAGGGCACCCATGGCAGCTGAAATGGACCCGCCGCCTGGTGCTGGTGATTCTGATGCAGTTTCGTTTGCAAATCCTTCCATGCTCAGGCTGATGAGTTTCTTATCATTTTCGCCTGCCAGCAAGTATTCAATAATTTTTTCTTCAGGAATAAATGGTTTCAGATCATCAAGTCCAAGTGATTTTACTGCTATTTTCACAAGTTCTTCTTTTGACACACCCACGGAACGCTGCTGCTTGCGCAAAAAATATTTCCCTGCATCCGTCATTGCTTTTAAAGGAATAAGGCCCACAAGTTCGGAACCCGTAACACGCATTCCGCGCTCCCGGGCTTTCATACAAGCTTCCTCAAAAGCAATATGGACGGGTGTTACACTTATGTTTGTGAGATTTATTGATACCTGGGCAATCCCATATTCTTCGATAAACCATCCTATTGCTTTACAGGCTTGCAGCGAACCGGGATTCCAGATTTCTTTGCCGTTTGCATCCTTTCGTATCTTTCCGGTTATGGGGTTGCCCTCACGCACAGGTCTGCCTTTTTCGCGTATATCAAAAGCAACAGCGTTAGCCCTGCGGACTGAGGTGGTATTTAGATTTACATTGTATGCAACCAGGAAATCGCGTGCACCAACTGCCGTTGCACCAGTCAATGCTACCTTATCATTAAACACTGCCGGGCCAAAATCAGGTTTCCATTGCGGGTCAGCTAGTTTTTCGGGTAAGCCTTCGTATTCACCCGAACGATTATTGGCCAGGTTACGCCGTTCCTCTGTAAATGCAGCATTTTCGTAACAATAAACAGGAATCCCAAGTTCATCCCCAATCCGTCCGGCCAACTTGCGCGCATAATCCGCAACTTCATCCATTGTAATTCCGGCTATCGGGATAAGCGGGCAAACATCCGTAGCGCCAAACCGGGGATGCTCGCCTTTGTGCGTGCGCATGTCTATTATTTCCGAAGCTTTCTTAACTGCCTGAAATGCAGCCTCAATCACTTCGTCGGGCGTTCCTACAAAAGTTACTACAGTGCGGTTGGTAGCTTTCCCCGGATCCACATCCAGCAAACGGACACCTTCAACAGCCTCAATCTGATCAGTAATTTGTTTGATAACAGCCATGTTGCTGCCTTCGCTGAAATTGGGAACACACTCAATTAATTGCTTCATATATTTTTGTTTTTCAATTATTTAGCCGGATGATACTGTTTAAAAGACGCGCAAAATTAGTGAAATCCGGCAAGAAGAAACCTAAAGTTGAAATAATTGTATGGAATGCTTTCAATAAAAAAATGGTAACTATTGAGCCGTGTCAATCAATTAGGGATGGATACTGGCCACAGATTAAGCAGATTACACAGAAATATTTAAATACTTGAGGACTTTTTTTTAATATAAAGACTGCTGTAAGCAGTTTCAATTCTGTTTAAATCTGTGAAATCTGTGGCAAAATAGATTGTTTGAGGGCTGAATGGTTACAAAAAATGAAATTATCAGCTATTTGATATCGATATACCTACCGCCCGGATTAAATAAAGTAATTTTACGCCCATAAATTTCATGACTATGTTGATTGAAATTGCCGTTTTCAGCCTCGAAGGAGCCATTACAGCATCAAAAGCCGGTGCTCATCGGATTGAGTTATGCTCTGCCCCTGCCGAAGGCGGACTTACTCCTTCGGCAGCAACCATGCGCCTGGCCCGAAAATATGCTAAAACCCCGATACACGTAATGATCCGCCCCAGAGAAGGCGACTTCTGCTATTCCGAAAAAGAATTCGAGGCTATGTTGCTGGATATTGCAGCCGCTAAAATGGTTGGAATGGAAGGAATTGTATCTGGGATACTCAATCCCGATGGCACAGTGGATGAAAAACGGACTGCCATCCTGGTTGATGCGGCTGCACCAATGAATGTAACTTTTCACAGGGCATTTGATATGGTTGTGAACCAGCATGAAGCACTCGAAGCCATTATTTATGCCGGTTGTGCAAGAATCCTGACATCAGGAGGACAGCAAACGGCACTTACCGGCATGGAAAAACTGGCCGATCTGGTGAAAAAAGCGGCTGACCGGATTTCGATAATGCCGGGAAGCGGAATAAACCTTAACAACATTAAGCAACTGGCTGAACGAACAGGTGCTCACGAAATACATCTTTCGGCCAGGGCATTTGTTCCCGGAAAAATGACTTTCAGGCAACCGAATGTTAAACTGGGTGGAAATGATTCAGTTCCGGATTATGATTTGCAGTTACCTGATGAGAAAACTATACAGGAAATTTTAAGATTGTTTGCCTCACATAACTAAAAAGAAACTTAATACTTATAAAATCCATCTAAACGAATGCTGCTTTCTGTTTTTTATATTCTCGCATCCCTTATTTTATTGTATTTCGGTGCAACCTGGCTTGTAAATGGCAGTTCCTCGCTAGCGTTAAAAGCGGGAATTTCACCGCTGGTAACAGGGCTTACAGTTGTTGCTTTCGGCACCAGTTCACCCGAATTATTTGTAAGCGTAAATGCGGTACTGTCAGGCCAGGGCAATATTGCCATCGGAAATGTGATCGGCAGCAACATGTTTAACATTTGCGTAATACTTGGCATATCGGCAATTATTTCCCCGCTGATGATCAAAATCCAGCTTCTCAAAATTGATATTCCCTTTCTGATAATTTCAACAATAGGATTTATGCTGTTATTTGCCGACAGGCACATCAGCCGCATCGAAGGAAGCATACTGGTTGCGGGAATAGTACTATATACTGTCGTGAATATTGTACTTGCCCGACGCGAAAAAAATAAAGAATCGCTAAACGAATATACCCAATCTCTTCCCAAAAGCAGGAGGGAATGGTATTGGTCTGTCGGTATGATATTGCTGGGAATAGGCGTATTGATAGCAGGGTCGGAATTGCTGGTAAAAGGAGCAGTGGTAATAGCACGCGTATTAGGAGTTGGTGAAACCATAATCAGTATAACGATTATTGCAGCCGGAACCAGTGTGCCCGAACTGGCGTCATCTATCGTAGCTACCATGAAGAAAGAATATGACATTGCCATTGGGAATGCGATCGGATCGAGTATTTTCAACATTCTGGCAGTTGTTGGCATTTCGAGCGTCATTAGTCCGCTTACCGCCATCGCCATCAGCAATATCGATCTGTATTTCATGCTGGGCGTCACACTGCTGCTTTTACCTTTCTTCAGGACAAGCTACAAGCTGAAACGCGACGAAGGAATATTTATGCTGGGCTTATACCTTATATTTATGTATTACCTGTGGCCAAAATAAAAAAGCCCGGGCTTAACCGTCCATCGTTAATTGGTTTTCGGAGAATAAAGTATTGAGCCCACTCCGAAAAGTCACAATTTATTGATTTTCAACTTTTTTACCCCTGACCCCTAAAGGGGAATGCGTTGAAAATCAATAAATTGGATTAAGTCCCCTTTAGGGGATTTAGGGGTAAAAGACTTTTCGGAACGGACACAGACTTGAAACCTGAAAATGTTTCCTGTTGTTGCTTATATTATCTTCCCATTAAGGATCACTGTTTCCACTTTGTTACTACCATACGAATAGGGCATAAACTCTATGCCCGGAATGGTTTTTGTAATGAAAACATTAGCCTTTTTCCCGATGGTAATACTGCCCAGTTCATCGCTCACACCCATGGCATAGGCAGAATTCAGGGTGGTGGCATTGATGGCTTCTTCGGGCGTCATTCGATACATGATACATCCCATGGAAAGGATGAGTTGCATATTTCCCGAAGGCGAAGAACCCGGGTTAAAATCACTTGCCAATGCCAGTGGAAGTCCGGCATCAATCATTTTACGCGCCGGCGCATGAACCATATTCAGGAAAAATGCAGCACCGGGTAAAATGGTAGGCATGGTATCAGAATTTTTAAGTGCCTCAATTTCGGCATCACCGGTAAACTCAAGATGATCAACAGATAAAGCGCCATACTTTACACCAACCTGAATACCTCCGGAATAATCCAGCTCATTGGCATGGATTTTAGGCTTAAGGCCATATTTCATGCCGGCCATCAGTATGCGCTCGGTATCTTCGACTGTAAAGAAACCTTTGTCGCAAAACACATCAATATAATCAGCCAGTTCTTCGGCTGCAACCTGAGGGATCATTTCGTTGATCACCATATCAACATACTCGTGCTGTTTGCCGCGGTATTCCATTGGAACGGCATGAGCTCCCAGGAAAGTTGCCTTAATTGTAAGTGGCGAAAGACGTTTTAAATCCCTGATTACGCGAAGCATCTTCAGTTCATCGTCCGTATTAAGACCATAGCCGCTCTTGATTTCAACAGCCCCGGTTCCCAGCCAGGTTATTTCTTCGAGGCGTTCGAGAGCCTGTCCGATAAGTTCAGTCTCCGACGCATCATGCAATCGTTTAGCTGAATTCAGAATTCCTCCGCCCCGTTTTGCGATTTCTTCGTACGAAAGTCCTTTGATTTTATCAACATATTCGATTTCGCGGCTACCTGCATATACCAGGTGAGTATGCGAATCACAGAAAGAAGGAAACACCAGTTTCCCTTTGGCATCAATTACTTTGATCCCTTTTTTCTTCCAGTCCTCCGGGATAAAAAGATGCTCCATGCTGCCGTATTCAAGGATAAGCCCTTTTTCGATAAACAGAAATGCATTTTTTATTGTTTGCAATCTGCCCATTTCTTTCCCATTAACATAGGGTCGATTGGATTCATCAATTCCTGCCAGTTCTTTTATATTGATAATCAGGATTTTCATATTTTTTAAATTATATGCCAAACGTACATGAAATGTTTGAAAAATACAATTTATCCTGAAACTGCTTTTATAGAATAATTATTCCGAACACATAAATGCTTTCCACAAAAAAGCAGGATTTTCCAATATTCTTTTTCAATACGGCTACAGCTATCCATAGTGCGGGAATAGATTGCTGCTCAACTGTCTGCAAGTACAAATGCATGTAAAGATTTCAAATGTTTCAACCATCACAACCTGTCCTGATTTATCGGGAAAACCCCGCATTATGGCTAAGTGTTGTTGGCAACAAGGCGTTCTTCTGCTGTGTGTTTGGGCAGGCGGGCTCTTTGGCAAATTTAGGTTTGTGCGAGGGCTTGTGCGACTTGCCAATGTGCCTGACTGCGAAGTAAAGGGACGTGGAATTCTTACCGCTAAAACCTTATGAGATAACATTAAAAGCACTTTACTCAAAAGGTTAAATTCGGCTTGTGAATGACAATTCGGACAGATTGGAAGAGCAATAACTTAAATTTTAAGCTTGAGTACTGATATTTATTCATGGAATTATTGGTTGCTGATCAGTATTGACGTGAGACACAACATGAATATGCTACAGAAAATCTGATTAGCTTTTATAACCAACATCCAAACCTTATTTATAGTAATCTTTTAAGTCAATTCTATTCGATGTATAACCTGCAAATACACCACAACCTCCTGAAATATTTGAATAAATATTGTTAGGAGTAAGCAAATATGTTGAATTAATTACAAAGTCATATTCGGCATAACTCAGTTCATATAAAATATAACTTTCGGATACTGTATAAACACTCAAATACCTTTGTTGCTCTGGAATTACTGGCATTTGCATAAATAAC
>JBBQSY010000140.1:0-8038 GCA_038213495.1 Bacteroidales bacterium | reverse complement strand
TTAAATCTCAAATTCCAATCCCGATAGCCATTGGGATCAAATTCCAAGCGGGGTTTAAGATTAGGTCTTGGTTCTTGAGATTTGGGATTTGGGACTTGGGTCTTTTTTCAATGCGTAATTTTATCCCACGCTAAGTATAACCAAGAAGCTGAACAGGCATCACCTGCAAAGCAACAGAAAAAGGTCATCATAATAAAAGAGGAAAAAACAAAATAAGGCAAACATACCTGAGTTTCACAAATAACACAAAGCCCGGAACCATTACTGATTCCGGGCTTTTTGATTCCAAAATAGCTGGAGCTATTTTCCTAATACTTCTTCAAGTTTTTTTACCAGATCTTCGCCTCGAAGACCTCCGGCCAGAATTTTTCCGTCTTTATCCAGCAGGAAGTTAGCCGGGATCGACATTACGCCGTATTGTTTTGCTGCTGCATTTTCCCATCCAACAAGGTCGCTGACGTGGGTCCAGGTGAGGCCGTCTTTTGCAATAGCCTGTAACCATTTTCCTTTATCAGTATCGAGTGATACGCCCAGAACTGTAAATCCTTTTTTGTTAAATCTCTTATAAGCTGCAACTACATTAGGATTTTCAGCCCTGCAAGGTCCGCACCACGATGCCCAGAAATCGACTAAAACAACCTGGCCCTTTAAACTGCTCAGGCTGATTGGGTTTCCGGTTGTATCGTTCATGGTAAACTCAGGAGCGGGTTGACCGGGTTCCAAGGCACTCAGAATAGTTTCGCGCTCGGCAAGTTTTTTAACGTAGGCGGAATTCGCTATCGAAGGATCCATCGCTTTATTAATGGCTTTCAGATCATCGAGTGAGAAAGAATAGGCATTGCTGATTGCAAGATAGGGTGCCACAACGCTTTTTCCGTTTTTCAGAATATATTCCTTTGTGAAAGCGGACTGGGCTTTCTGAACTGAATCGTATGCCACATCAATCGCTTGCATCACGGAAGTATCATTGCCTTCTTTTGCTTTCATGTAAGTAACATAAAGTTCTTCCATTTTCCGGCTGTAAACCAGGTCCTCTTTCTGATAACCAACATAAGCATCGTGCGATACGGATCCGCCGACAACAGATTTTTTAAGGCTGTCGCTGTATACTTTCATGGTTATGGCAGCATTTTCGATAAAGAAAGGAACCGCTCCATCTACATCTTTGAGTTTCAGGTAATACATTTCAGGCATATCAACCTTTCCGGTAAATGCAAACTTACCTTCTTTTATCTGAACCGAATCCGCCGTGACGAATTTGCCCTCATCGCGTTTTTTAAGCAGAACCCAGCCACTGTCGGCGCCGGTGATAGTCCCGTCGATGGAATATCCTTCTGTTTTTTTATTGTTGCACGATATAACCGTGAATAGAAAAGCAATAATGATGCTTCCGGTGAGTATTTTTTTCATATTGATTTTTTAAAATGATTAAGAGGTGTAAAAGTATGATTTATTTATGATTAGCGGGAATCCGGCTTCAGATTTGCGTGCCAGAATGAGATAAATTTATTTTTTGTCCTTTCGGGCCGCAAATATATACTCTAACAGCATAATGAAAAGGAAGGTAAACAGGGAGCTAACAATTACGCGCAGAAGTGTTTGCAAGAATTCATCGAAACTGAAAACATCAATCATATTGAGAAACAACTGATGAGCGAAAATCATCAGCAGGGCATAAGCACTGAACCATTTAAGCCCCATTTGCTGCAACTTGGGTTGTGTAGTAATATCATATTCGGGTTTCTCGCCCACAAGTTTTATGATCACCGGCCGCATAAAGCCTGCAAATACGCTGCTTGCAGCATGCAGGCCAAGTGTGCCGCTGAAAAGGTCCACCGTCAATCCCATACCAAACGACAGCAGCAGAAGCAACCAGCCCGGTGTTTCGAACGGCAGAAGCAGGATAAAAAGGAGGTAAACATAGGGATTTAGAAACCCGTAGAAGTTGATCCTATTCATAACGAGAACCTGGATAAGAACCAGGGCGATGAATTTTATAATATTGATCAATACAAGCCTATTCATCCTTGAGCCCTTCCGTACTTTTTTCGAGCGATTCCTGTTGGTCTTTCATCAGGTTATTAACTACATATACATATTGCAGAGCGTTAAAATCAACACTGAATTTGAAAGGAATGGTATAAAAATGTTCGCCTTGTTCAACCCGGTAGTCGGTTATCGTTCCTATCATAATGCCCGAAGGGAAAATATAGGAGAATCCACTGCTTACAATGGTATCGCCTCTCGAAATTTTAACGTGGGCCGGAATATCAGTAAGCGTTCCATACAGGTGATCCACGCCATTCCAGATAATAGTTCCCATCTGGTTATTTTTCAAAATCCGTCCGCTGATGCGGGTATGCTTGTTCAGCATACTCATCACCCAACTGAAATCTTCCGAAACATTTACAACGGTCCCTACTATTCCGTTGGAAGTAATCACAGCCATGTCCTTATGTATCCCGCTCCTGCTCCCTTTATCGAGCATGATGTAATTGTTTCGCTTACCAACGGTGTTGAGAACAACCTTTGCAACAATGTATTTATACTGCTGTTTGTAAAGTGTATCCTTAACCCAGAAACTGCTGGTATCATTTTTCAGGAACGAAACACCTTTCATCTGCCTTAGCAAGGCATTTTCCATGGCAAGGTGCTCATTGGTTGTGCGGAGTTTCAGGTAATCGGTAGCGCTGCTGATGCTGGTATAGAAGCGGCCTGTTACGCGGCTTCCGGCCTTCAGTATTTGTGAACTCTGATAATAGGTTGAATTTATAAGCAGGGAAATCGAAAAAAACTCAAGCAGCAGGAACAACAGCAAAAAGTGATACCGGATAATGAAAACCAGGATATTACGCATTGTTATCTATGGTATCTTTTTAAAATGGTTTTATTGCATTGATTTAAGAACCCGCCTGCCTGTTGCATAAAGGGAACATCGGTTAACGATTTATGATCAGTGTAAACTGTGTGTTCTGATAGCTACCCCTAAAATCAAAAATCGTTAAATCTGTGAGGCGTTCTCATTAGCTTCTTTAAACATAAGCAGTAAGCTAATAATCCCTGTCCGATTTTCAAATTGTATTTGAATCCGACTTTTAGTGCAGACACTATTTAATAAGGAAAGTAAACTTATCAAAATTCTTCAGTGCAATACCGGTACCGCGGGCAACAGCATGCAAAGGATCGTCGGCAACATGAACGGGCAATTTTGTTTTCATGTGTATGCGTTTATCGAGTCCGCGCAGCAACGATCCGCCACCGGCTAGGTAAATACCAGTTTTAAAAATATCGGCAGCAAGTTCGGGTGGCGTCATTTCGAGCGCGTTGAGCACGGCGGCTTCGATTTTCGAAATGGATTTGTCGAGCGCATGTGCAATTTCGGCATAGTTAACATATACTTCTTTCGGAATTCCGGTAAGCATATCACGGCCATGCACAGCATAGTCAGGTGGAGGATTGTCAATTTCGGTAAGGGCGGATCCCACTTCAATCTTAATAAGTTCCGAAGTGCGTTCCCCGATGTTGATATTATGCTGTTTGCGCATATATTCTTCGATGTCGGCGTTAAAATCGTCGCCGGCAATACGGATGGATTTATTGTTAACAATACCTCCAAGGGCAATAACTGCAATCTCGCTGGTACCACCGCCAATGTCAATAACCATGTTACCGGTAGGTTCCAGTACGTCGATACCAATTCCGATAGCAGCAGCCATCGGTTCATGGATCAAGCGGACTTCTTTTGCCCCGGCCTGTTCGGCTGAGTCTTTTACGGCACGTTCCTCTACTTCGGTAATACCCGACGGAATACAGATAACCATGCGCAAGGCAGGCGGGAAAAGGCTACGGCTTGGCCCTATCATTTTGATAAATTCACGGATCATATATTCTGCCGACTGGAAATCAGCAATTACTCCATCGCGTAGTGGCCGGATTGTCTTGATGTTTTCGTGGGTTTTGCCGTGCATCATCTGTGCGCGTTTTCCCACTGCAAGCACTTTACCGGTATTTCGTTCAATAGCTATTATCGAAGGTTCGTCAACAACTACCTTGTCGTTATATATGATGATGGTATTGGCCGTGCCAAGGTCCATCGCAATTTCTTTGGTAAGAAATGAAAAAAGTCCCATAAGTTTGTATTCTTCCTTTTTTTTAAATGCGTTTTAATCAATTTGTGATCCAAATTATTTTCCGGCTATCGGATCAGAGCCAGTATTAATTAACTGCTACAAGCCAACGGTAGATTTTTTATTTATAAGAGCATGGAAAATGTTTCTTCCTCTCGTCGCTTGTCCCTTCGTTACTTTTGATTATAAATTAAATGACTCTGATTATTAATGTTTAAAATGCCTTATCCCTGTAAAAACCATTGCCATACCGCGACTATTGCAAAACGAAACTGATTCCTCATCGCGTACGGAACCTCCTGGCTGCACCACAGCGGTGATTCCCTCGTTGTAAGCCAGTTCAACAGAGTCGGCAAACGGGAAAAACGCATCCGAAGCCATTACAGCACCATGCAAATCAAGGCCATATTCAGCAGCTTTTGAAATTGCATGTTTCAGAGCATCAACCCTGGATGTCATTCCGCATCCGGCACCCAGAAGCTGACCGTTTTTCGCTAAAACAATAGCATTGCTTTTCAAATGTTTAACAATGATATTTGCAAAAAGCAAATCTTTAACCTGTTGTTCGTCAGGGTGAGTCACGGTTACAGCCTTCAAATCAGCCTCCGTTTCGGAATGCATGTCCTTTGCCTGTTCGATTACCCCGTTTAGTACCGACTTAAATTGTTTAGCCTGAAAATCAACTGGTTTAATCTGCAAAATTATTCTATTTTTCTTTGACTTTAAGAGTTCCAGTGCATTTTTTTCATAATCGGGTGCAATTATTATTTCGAAGAACAGTTTATTGACTTCTGATGCTGTTTCCACATCAATAATTTTATTGGCAATTACTACTCCACCAAAGGCGGAAACCGGATCGCCGGCAAGCGCATCAAGCCATGCCTGTTTAAGGCTGGGGCGGCTGGCAACACCACAGGCATTCGTATGCTTGATAATTACAAAAGTCGGTTCAGTAAATTCGCGTATCAGTGCCATTGCCGCTTCGAGGTCGACAAGGTTGTTATATGAAATCGCTTTGCCATGTAATTGTTCAAATATCTCGTTTAAGTTGCCGTAAAAAATTCCTTCCTGGTGCGGATTTTCACCATATCGCAATACTTCACTTTTGCTGTGATCCTGTTTAAATGCCTTAATGTTGGTTTTCCGGTTGAAATAATTGAAAATAGCGGTGTCGTAATGCGACGATACATTAAATGCCTGTGCCGCAAAATAATACCTGTCACTTATTTCGCTGCTTCCTTTTTTTTCATCCAGCAGCGATATCAGTTCTCCATATTGTTCCGAGGAGGGCACGATAATCACATCATTATAGTTTTTTGCTGCCGCCCGTATCAGGGAGATGCCGCCGATGTCAATTTTTTCAATAATGTCTTCTTCCGGGGCTCCTGAAGCAACGGTTTCTTCAAACGGGTATAGGTCAACTATCACAAGGTCAATGGGCGGAATATCAAATTCAGCTGCTTGTTTGAGATCTTCTTCATCTCCGCGCCTGAATAATATTCCCCCGAATACTTTTGGATGCAGGGTTTTTACCCGTCCGCCGAAAATGGAAGGATACGATGTGAGGCTTTCAACCGTAATTGCATCGATTCCCAGTCCTCGGATAAAGTCATACGTGCCCCCGGTGGAATAAATTGTAACTCCGAGAGCATTTAATTTATGTGCAATTTCGTCGATACGATCTTTATGGTATACCGAAATGAGTGCAGATCGTATGGCTTTGGTTGTATTCATGGGCTTAGTTGGTTTGCAGAAACAGTTTGCAATTTTATCGAATTTTATGGCATCTTTACCTGAAGAACGATAAAAAAAGGCTTAAATTATTGAATGTTGAGGATTATAGTAAATAACAGCAAAATAGTTAGTAATTTTACCACATAAGAGGGGGAATGTTTAACTTTTCCTCTGAAATGTTTCATGTTTCAGAGTTTCAAGTTTCAAAGGTAGCTTGTTGTTTTATCAGATAGCTTAAAAAGATCGGGTTATTTTTATTGACAACATATTTTAAAAGCGGTTCAAATGATGGTACAAAAATTTGAAGATCTGGAAGTCTGGAAGAATGCAAGGGAACTCTGCATCAAGATCAGGGAAATCGTTAATACATCTGCACTTGGCAAGGATTATTCCATCAAAAACCAGATTCTGAGTTCAAGTGGGTCGGTAATGGATAATATTGCCGAGGGATTCGAACGGGATGGAAAAAAAGAGTTTATTCAATTTCTTTATATTTCAAAAGGTTCTTTAGGGGAAACAAGGTCCCAGATTTACCGTACTTCTGATGCCGGACATATCACAGAGGCGAAATTTGATGAACTGAGAAATGATTGTCTACATTTGTCAGGCCAATTATCAAACTTCATATCCTATCTTCACAAGTCGGAAATTCAAGGATTAAAAAAGAAAACCTCTTCAAATTCTTAACCTCATTAACCTTGACCAACCTGAAACCAGAAACATTGAAACCTGTAACTTTGTTGATTTGGTCAACCTGAAACATTGAAACCAGAAACTTGAAACTTTTTAAATACATAATTCAACAGAACTAAATTTTTTAAACAATAATCATGCTATATCTGAGGTTAATTCGTGAGTCATTTGCTTTTGCCATGCAGGCAATTGTTGCCAACAAGGTCCGAACTTTTTTGTCGCTGTTAGGGATTACAATAGGTATCTTCTCTGTTATTTCGGTGCTTACCGTATTCGATAGTATCGAAATGAGATTGAGAAAAAATATTGAAGAACTGGGCAGCAATGTGCTTTTTGTTCAGAAATGGCCATGGGCAATGGGTGATGCTAATTATGCATGGTGGGAATATATGAAACGCCCTGAAACCCGTCTTCAGGAAATGGAAGAAATTCAGAAACGCAGCAACCTGAGTGATGCAGTTGCTTATTATGTTGGTACGGAACGGAACATAAAGCAAGGTGGAATCACATTTGAAAAGGCCTCTGTTTTAGGCGTTGCACACGACTATGAAAAAGTGGATGTGCTCAACATTGTTCAGGGCAGGTATTTCTCCTATGCGGAATCGCAGAGCGGGAGTCCGGTTGCAGTGGTAGGCACAAAAATTGTTGAGGAACTTTTGGATAATACTCCAGACCCGCTTGGGAAAGACTTGAAGGTATTCGGCCGCAAAGTCCAGATTATAGGAACTTTTAAAAAAGAAGGGGAAGGCGGTTTTGGAAATTCAAAAGATAACTGGGTGATGATGCCGGTAAATTTTGTCCGCAATTTTGTTGACCTGAACAGCGACAATATTGGCTCCTCCATCATGGTCAGGGGCAAAAAGAATGTTACAAACGAAGCATTGCGCGATGAACTGACAGGTATAATGCGGTCTGTTCGTAAAATTAAACCTGCAGCTAAAGACAATTTTGCGATTAATGAAACCAGCATACTTACACAAGGATTCGACAAGGTATTTGGTGTGATAGCGATTGTAGGCTGGATCATTGGCGGTTTCTCCCTCCTGGTCGGGGGATTTGGTATAGCCAATATCATGTTTGTTTCGGTAAAGGAACGCACTGCCCAGATTGGTATTCAGAAATCACTCGGGGCCAGGAATGCATTTATTTTGCAACAGTTTCTTTTCGAGGCAATATTTTTGTCCATGTTGGGAGGTTTGGTTGGCTTGCTCATTATATATATCGGGACTGTGCTGATCACTAATTTTGCTGGAATGGAACTGGTGCTAAGCTTAAAAAATATTATTGTTGGTATGTCGGTATCCGCAATTATAGGTTTGGTTTCAGGATTATTTCCTGCCTGGTCTGCCTCACGCCTCGACCCTGTGGAAGCAATGCGGTCGACCTTTTAACCATACAACTTCAATGGGCCGATTCGCCTGAAGTTGATCATTACTATCGAATGTTGAATCGCTGACAAGTGTTTCATTTGTTCACTTTTTAAG
>JBBQSY010000139.1:0-8121 GCA_038213495.1 Bacteroidales bacterium | reverse complement strand
AATGACTGAAGAAATAATCATAGCAGGTTTTGGCGGACAAGGAGTTCTCTCCATGGGTAAAATCCTTGCTTACTCCGGGGTAATGCAAAATAAAGAAGTAAGCTGGATGCCTTCGTACGGACCCGAAATGCGCGGCGGTACAGCCAATGTAACCGTAATTATCAGCGACGAGCGCATCAGTTCGCCTATCCTTCACGAATATGATACAGCCATTATTCTGAACCAGCAGTCGATGGACAAATTTGAAAACACGGTAAAACCCGGCGGACTGCTTATTTTCGATCCGAATGGTATTACCCGTTTCCCTGAAAGAAAAGATATCAATATCTATTCAATCGAAGCTGCTGAGAAAGCCGGCAAACTGGGACTTTCAAAAGTGTTCAATATGATTGTTCTGGGCGGTTTCCTTAAGCTAAAACCCATAGTAGACATGGAATATATACATAAAGGTTTGGAAAAATCTCTTCCGGCACGCCATCATGTTATGATTCCCGAAAATGAAAAAGCCATAGAAACAGGTAAAGGACTTATAACTCCTGTTCTGGTACTGAACTAAATAATTGATAGTTATTTAAGTTTGAAAAGACTGCTCTGAAAAGGGTGGTCTTTTTTTTTGGGGGTTGGGGGTTAGGATTTAGGGAGAGGGATGAGGAATTGAGGGATTGAGTGGTCATACAATGGTCATACGATGGTCATACGGTGGTCATACAATGGTCATTCAATGGTCAAACAATGGTCATTCAATAGTCATACGATTGTTTTTCACTATTCGTTATTTCATTATTCGTTATTCATTATTCATTATTCATTATTCATGATTGAGTCTGCTCCGAAAAGTCTTTTACCCCTAAATCCCCTAAAGGAGACTTAGTCCAATTTATTGGTTTTCAACGCATTCCCCTTTAGGGGTCAGGGGTAAAAAAGTTGAAAATCAATAAATTGTGACTTTTCGGAGTGGGCTCATTATTCATTATTCATTATTCATTATTCATACGAATCAAGGGTTGCATTCATGTTTCGTTTATTAGGGAGTTAAACTCTTACAGAGTTTAAAACTCTGGAAGAGTTCGCCTGGCTTTTCAACCCTTGATTCAAATTATTCGTTATTCACTTTTCACTATTCACTATTCACTTTTCACTTTTCATTATTCACTTTCAAAGGTCATTTATTATTTGGTCCCGATAGCTATCGGGATTGGAATTTAAGCCAAGGATTTTTCATCAGCGAAGTATTCCCTTCAACGCTTACCTTTGCCAAATGAATTTTACACATCAACAATTGTACGAACTGCTTGAGGAGAAAAGCAATTTTTACAACAATATTGATTTCATTGAGAAAGATCCGGTTCGAATTCCACATCTTTTTTCACGAAAGAAAGATATTGAAATAGCCGGGTTTTTGGCTGCAACCCTGGCATGGGGACAAAGGGTAACCATTATTAATAAAAGCCGTGAACTGATGGTCCGAATGGACGATGCGCCCTATGAGTTTGTTCTGAATGCTTCGGAAAAAGAAATAGGTTCACTGGCATCCTTTGTGCACCGCACTTTCCAGGGTGATGATTGCATGTACTTTATTCACGCACTACAACAGATTTACAGGCAATTTGGAGGTCTTGAACCGGCCTTTCTTGCTGGTTACCACGCGAATCACAGCATTAAAGAGTCAATAACCCAGTTTAGGGAGATTTTTTTCAGCTTTGATCATCTCCATCGCACACGCAAGCATGTTCCTGATCCTCAGAGTGGTTCGGCGGCGAAACGGATCAATATGTACCTGAGGTGGATGGTACGAAAGGATGAAAAAGGTGTTGATTTTGGAATATGGAAGAGCATTAAAACTTCTGATCTGCTTTGCCCGCTCGATCTTCACTCTGGCAATGTTGCCCGCCAACTTGGATTACTGGATAGGAAACTCAACGACTGGCAGGCGGTTGAGGAACTTACTGCCCAACTGCGTTTATTCGATACGGCCGATCCAGTAAAATATGACTTCGCGCTCTTTGGAACAGGCG
This sequence comes from Bacteroidales bacterium, assembly GCA_038213495.1. Taxonomy (GTDB): domain Bacteria; phylum Bacteroidota; class Bacteroidia; order Bacteroidales; family UBA4417; genus UBA4417. Next base: position 6,106 of record JBBQSY010000139.1, on the reverse strand, counting down.
TAAACGAAAATAAATAACTTAACTATTTGAATCCAGACTTATGGAAATTACAGAAATCCAAAACCTGATAACGGACAAAACAGCCATTCTACTTTATTTTTATAACGACAATTGCGCTCCCTGCGTCATACTCAGGCCTAAAGTCCAGACCATGGTAAATGACTATTTCCCAAAACTCGATCTTCGCCTGATCAATGCAGAGCAATTTCCGGCCACTTCAGCCCAGTATGGCATTTTTGCATCGCCGACCCTGCTGGTATTTTTCGAAGGCAAAGAATATATAAGGGAAAGTAAGAATATCTCGATCAGCGAATTACACGATAAGATTGAAAGAATTTACAATATGGTTTTTTAACTGACTCTGAATTAGAGCCAAATCTTCTTTGTACGAAATCCAATTTTTATTGAGTCTGAAAAGTTATTCTTAACTTTACTTTAAAAAAATGAACAATCAGCATTCCTGGTTGTTTTGTGTTTAATAATTCTCAAAATAATTTAAACATAATTATCAATCTCAGCTAAAATGAAAACCATATCGTTAATACTAGTCCTTATGATAGCAGGAATGTCAGGATTCGCTCAAAAAACAAATTTTTATAGCTTTAAAACAAAAACTATTGATGGCGAAGCATTCGACCTTTCGAGTCTGAAAGGAAAGAAAGTGCTGGTTGTAAATACTGCTTCAAAATGCGGAAACACTCCGCAATACAAAGATTTAGAAGCTCTTTACAAGAAATATGGTGGTGATAAATTTGTGATTATAGGTTTCCCGGCCAACAACTTTTTAAGCCAGGAACCCGGAACAAATGCCGAAATCAAGCAATTCTGCACCGAAAATTACCAGGTTACTTTCCCTATGATGCAAAAGATTTCTGTAAAAGGCAAAGATATCGATCCTATTTACAAATGGCTGACTACCAAAGCCCTGAATGGAAAAATGGACGCCGACGTCAGCTGGAATTTTCAAAAATTTATGATTGACGAAAAAGGCAACCTTGTCGACGTCGTTTCACCCCGCACCAATCCTACAGATGAAAAAATCGTAAACTGGATAAGCGGTAAATAATATTTGCATCTGGAAAGATATGATGAATGACACGAACCGGTTCAGGTATTACTGATATCGGTTTTTGTATTTCACAGGAATAATTCAGCCGTGACTGAGCGTTTAAACCCAACTGGAAAAACCGATATTTAAGGCTGAGAAATATAAATGCACCCTGTTTTAAAATTATTGCATATTTTTATAGTTCCGATTATAGATAAAATCCAATGGACGAATTCAGTAAAACACTAACAGCAAAGCATGTTATGCGTGCTTTTGCCATCGAAACCCAGGCCATTCAGAAATACCTCTGGTTTGCAAAAGTCGCTACCAAAGAAGGTTACCAGCAAATTGCTGCTATATTTACCGAAACTGCCGAACAAAAAAAATCACATTCCAAAACGTTATTCCGTTTCCTGGAAGGCTGTGAACTGGAAGTGACCACAACGCTCAAAGCAGAACCCATAGGAACAACTTTGGATAACCTGAAAGCTGCCTTTGAAGCAGAAAAAAATCAGTACAGTGTTTTATTTGCTGAATTTGAGCAGGCTGCATGGGATGAAGAATTAAAGCAAATTGCCACTAAATTGAAGCTGTTCAGGCAAATAAAGAAATTTTATGCCGATCGGTTCGAAAAATTAGCTGACAACCTGACTAATGGAACCGTATTCAAAAGAGATAAAAAGGTGAAATGGATCTGCAGGAAATGTGGCCTGATTTACGAAAGTGACCGCGCCCTGAAAAATTGCCCGGGCTGCGAACACCCTCAGGCTTATTTTGAGATACTTGCTGAGAATTATTAGTTCTCAAGAACATTGAAACCCTTAATTTTGTTTATAATTATAAGTTACGATATCAATACTCCTTAAGGCATGGCGGTCAAAATTTCCGGTAAGAAGCATCAAACTAATTCTCAGGCTTTTAATAAGAAAGAAGTACTTAATGATTACCGGATTGCCAACGAAAGCAGGCAAGCCAGTTTGATCGGCCGTCGTGAAGTTTTGAGTGGAAAAGGGAAATTCGGCATTTTTGGAGATGGCAAAGAGGTAGCTCAATTGGCTATGGCCAGGGTTTTCCGTGATGGAGACTGGCGTTCAGGCTATTACCGTGACCAGACGTTTATGATTGCTGCGGGTTTGATGAAGGTGGAGGAAATTTTTGCCCAAATTTATGGGGATACCGATACCAAATTTAATCCCATGAATGCCGGGCGACTGATGGGCAACCACTTCGCTACACGCAGCCTCGATGAAAACGGCCGTTGGAAAAACCTAACCGAACAAAAAAATTCATCGGCAGATATTTCGCCCACAGCCGGTCAGATGCCTCGTTTGCTGGGACTTGCGCTTACATCAAAATTATTCCGTTCAAATCCGGTTTTGGCGCATCTGACCAATATTTCAAAAAACGGAGATGAAGTAGCTTTTGGAACCATCGGCGATGCCAGCACAAGCGAGGGCCATTTCTGGGAAACCGTAAATGCGGCCGGCGTTCTGCAGGTACCGATGGCTGTATCTGTTTGGGATGATGGATTTGGAATTTCCGTACCCGGCCAGCTTCAGACTACCAAAGGCAGTATTTCGGAAGTTTTGAAAGGATTTGAGAAAACGGAGGAAAAGGATGGATTCCTGATTTATACAGCCAAAGGTTGGGATTATCCCGCCTTGTGCAAAATGTATGAAGAAGGAATTTCGAATTGCCGTCAAAATCACGTGCCTGTTTTATTTCATATCACCGAAGTAACGCAACCCCTCGGCCACAGCACCTCCGGATCGCATGAGCGATATAAAAGCACCGAGCGGCTTGCCTGGGAAAAAGAATTTGACTGTATTAAGCTGATGCGAAAGTGGATAATATCCGAAAGTATTGCTTCAGATGAAGATCTTAATCTTATTGAAAAAGAAGCAGTTGAAAAAGTAAAGAAGGCACGAAAAACAGCTTGGAGTAATTACCAGAAGCCTCTTCTCGAGCTTCGCGATGAATTCCTCCGGATTGCCGATGTTACTACCTGCAACTGTGCTAAAACGTCGCGAATTGATTCTATTAAAGAAGATCTGAGGCATGTGGCGGAACCCATACGAAAGGATATCATGTCGGCCGCGAAGAAAATTTTACGGCTTATCTGTGATTCCTGCAGTAATCCATCCAATTCATTAAAGACAAATGTTTCTACCTGGCTGGAAAAAGAACTGAAAGTGAGCCACGAAAGTTTTAATACGTTTCTGTACAGTGAATCTGATGAATCGGCACTCAAAGTAACACCGGTTGCGCCCGAATATGCTGAAAACGCACTCCTTATACCCGGACGTGAAATACTTCGCGACAACTGGGATTTCCAGTTTGCAAACAACGACAAGCTGGTCATTTTTGGCGAAGATGTCGGCAAGATCGGAGGCGTAAACCAAACATACGAAGGCCTGCAATCCAAATACGGTGAGACACGTATTTTTGATACCGGCATTCGCGAAACTACCATCATCGGCCAGGGTATAGGGATGGCAGTCAGGGGATTACGACCTGTAGCGGAAATACAGTACTTCGATTACCTCCTTTATGGATTGCAGGTTATGAGTGATGACCTGGCAACTTTGCAATACAGGACCCGGGGCGGACAGAAAGCACCACTTATTATAACCACCCGCGGGCACCGGCTCGAAGGCATCTGGCATTCAGGATCTCCGCTAAGCATGGTAATTAACAGCATACGTGGTATTTACGTTCTGGTTCCGCGCGATATGACCCGTGCTGCAGGTTTTTACAATACCATGCTTCAATCCGATGAACCTGCTCTGATCATCGAACCTTTAAACGGCTATCGTTTACGTGAAATGAAACCATCCAATATCGGAGAGTTCAGGATTCCGTTGGGAGTTCCCGAAATTATTGAAACCGGCAACGATGTTACGCTCGTCACCTATGGTTCCTGTGTTCGTGTTGCCCAGGATGCAGTTGCTCAGCTCCGCGACTTTAAGATATCTGTTGAACTCATTGATGTTCAGTCGCTCGAACCTTTCGATATCAATTTTATGATAACCGAATCGCTTAAGAAGACGAACAAAATTGTATTTTTTGATGAAGATGTACCGGGCGGAGCCACTGCCTATATGATGCAGAAAGTACTGGAAGAGCAAAAAGGTTTTCAATACCTGGATGCTGAGCCTCGCACAGTCACAGCGCAGGCACACCGGGCTGCATATGGTACCGACGGCGATTATTTCTCGAATCCGAATGCCGAAGATGTTTTCGATTGCATTTACAATATGATGCACGATTACAGTCCGGCAAAGTATCCAAAGATCTTTTAATTTAAACATGACTAAAAATATAGAAATTAAAATTACCAGGTGATTTTGAATCAGATTTGAAGTTTTTGAAATTTACATTTTACAATATTTATTGCAACAAATATCTTGTATCCAATTAATGTCAATAAGAAAATGAATCACATTTCTTAGCAGGCTCATTTTCATCGATTTATATATTGGCATAAAAAAACTCAATCTTCTGTGTGCGAGGATTTCTTTCTCAGTTGCTGAAACCGACGCAAAGCGGGTATGCGTATCTCTCTCGTCTTCATATAAGGAGTAATTAAAGCCGAATAAACTATTTTGCATAACTTTGCAAATGTATTAAGTTATATATAGCAAGTCAGTTTTGATGGAAATGGTTAATGTGAGTTGGATAGTTACGCTGCTCGCCATTTTAGTGCTATATTTTGTCTCATCTTCATACAAAGCCTATGTTGCTGCTTTTGCAGTTCTGTTCAACACTCTGGTAACTTCCTGGCTGGCTTTCCCTGCGTTGAGCGGGCAAGTTGTGGAATTCTCAATTTTTGCGGGAACTTTCATGGGCGATATTGCCATCCGGATTGATGGTCTGTCGGCATGGTTTATCATGATTATAAACTTCACTTCCCTCACCGGTGTGTTTTATGGCACAGGATACCTGAAAGCATACACTAACCCGGCTCTGAAACTAACGCTGCACTGGTCGCTTTTCATTTTATTTCACCTGGCCATGGTTTGGGTTTGCATGCTGCAGAATGGTTTTGCATTCCTGCTGGCATGGGAGGTGATGTCGCTTACATCAATGATGCTGGTAATATTTGATTCGCATAAGGCACAGACGCTGAAAGCGGGGATCAATTACCTGGTGCAGATGCATATCAGTGTCGTTTTTCTGACCATCGGTTTTATCTGGGTCTACAGTTCGACCGGTTCCTTCAGTTTTGAAGCCATCCGAAGTTTCTTTCAATCGAATAACAATGTATGGCTGTTCCTGGTATTTTTTGCGGGTTTTGGACTCAAGGCAGGATTTATCCCGCTACATACCTGGCTGCCCCGCGCCCACCCGGCTGCACCTTCGCATATATCGGGAGTTATGTCAGGTGTAATAGTAAAACTGGGTATTTACGGAATTTTCAGAATCATAACTTTTCTGCATAGTGATTATTTGCTGCTGGGCAGTATTCTGCTTTCTGTTTCAGTGCTTACCGGCATTTACGGAATACTGAATGCTTCGGTTCACTGTGATTTTAAACGAATGCTGGCATACTGCACTATCGAAAATATCGGGATTATCGGTATCGGGATGGGCATTGGGATGATAGGGATAGGCAATGCCTCTCCTGTACTGTACTTTTTAGGATTTGGCGGAGCCTTGCTGCATGTTCTGAACCATTCGTTATTCAAATCCCTGCTTTTCTATTCAGCAGGATCTGTTTACCAGCAAACTCAAACAAGGGATATGGAGAAACTCGGCGGCCTGGTAAAATCCATGCCTAAAACGGCAGTCGTTTTCCTTATCGGGGCTCTCGCAATCGGAGGTCTTCCCCCGTTCAATGGTTTTGTATCTGAATTTATTATATACAGCGGTCTTATACAGGGAATACAGATTAACAACCTCAGCCAGATTTTGCTTTTTATCCTTTCGCTGGCTGGTTTGAGTGTAATCGGAGGCCTTTCGATACTTACTTTTACCAAAACCTTCGGCACCATCTTTCTGGGCCAGGCCCGTACAGAACTTGTACATAAACCACATGAGGTTTCAGCCCTGATGCTT
>JBBQSY010000138.1:0-8139 GCA_038213495.1 Bacteroidales bacterium | reverse complement strand
GCAATTATCCGCAAAATCGCTTTGAACCTACTGAGAAAAGAAGATTCTAAAAATATGAGCCTGAAAACAAAAAGACTAAAAGCCGGATGGAGTAACGAGTTCTTGCTGAAAATACTTACAATTTAAATGCGTAGACCCTGAACAATTAGCTGATTTCGTGACTTACATTCACTTTTAATCATACCTTTGCAGGTTGCAAACATAACCATTTGTGAAAAAGCTCTATTTACTCATATTGCGCTCATATGCCGGACCTGCTTTAGCAACATTTTTTATTGTAGTGTTCGTATTGCTGATGCAGTTTCTGTGGCGTTACGTGGATGAACTTGTTGGAAAAGGGCTGGAGTGGAATATAATTCTTCAGCTGATGTTTTATGCATCCTTCACGTTTGTGCCTATGGCATTGCCAATTTCCATATTACTGGCTTCGCTGATGACTTTCGGCAACCTGGGCGAACGCTACGAACTGGTCGCGATGAAAGCTGCCGGAATTTCCCTGCGCAAAATTATGATGCCGCTGGGCTTGTTTTCACTTTTGGTAAGCATGGGCGCATTTTATTATGCAAACATCATTTATCCTTATGCCAACCTGAAATTCAGGTCCACTTTGTATGATGTGAGGCAGAAAAAGCTGTCGCTCAATATCCGCGACGGAATATTTTATTCAGGTTTACAAGGCTATATTATAAGGATTGGCAAGAAGGAGGCTGATGGTACAACGATCCGGAAGGTGATGATTTATGATCATACACAGTTCCAGGGCAATAATAAACTTGTGATTGCCGATTCGGGCAGGATGCAACAAACGGCTGATGGCAATTACATGTTACTCACTTTGTATAATGGCACCAATTACGAAGAATCCAATGGTCGCAATGAATCACAAAAGGCTCCTTTTCAACGGACCGGCTTTACAAGTGAAGTTATCAAATTCGATCTTTCGCAATTTAAAATGACGCGCTCTGATAACGATTTCTTCAAAAATGCGTATTACATGCTCAATGTCAGGCAACTGGGTTATTCGTCCGACTCGCTTGGCGATGATGTCGGCAGACGCGTTTTTGAGCTGCGTAATTCCCTCATGAGTTATTATTCGAATTTCACAAATTGTAAGCTCACAGATAGTTTAATAAAAACACTGCCTCCTGCCAAAGGGATTAAAAAATTTGAAGACAGGCCTGTTTCCGAGCAGAAAAATACCGCTTCCATTGCACTTGGCATTGCCCGGAATGCCAAAGGTACATTTGAATACAACCGGCAGCTGATAAAGGAGAAAGTAGAACTGAAAGCCCGGTACGATATTGAATGGCACAGGAAATTCACACTCTCCTTCGCTTGTTTTGCACTGTTTCTGATCGGAGCCCCACTGGGGGCCATAATCCGTAAAGGCGGGCTGGGAATGCCTCTGGTAATCTCTGTTCTTTTATTTGTAGCGTATCATGTAATTTCATTTATAGGCGAAAAATCGGTCCGTTCAACGGTAACCGACCCATGGAAAGGAATGTGGATGTCGACGATGATCTTTCTGCCTGTCGGAATATTTCTGGCATACAAAGCAGCAAATGATTCAAACATCATGGATGCTGAAAACTATAAGCTTTTCTTCAAAGACATAATCAATAAGTTCAGGAAAAAACAAATACCACGAGATGAAAATACTGATGCTATGCAATAAGTCGCCCTGGCCAAAACGTGAAGGCGGCCCCATTGCCATGCATGCCATGATAAGTGGACTGCTACAGGCCGGCCACACAGTGAAGGTGCTTGCTGCCAATACGAATAAATATACTGTCGACCCGGAAACCATTCCGCCGGATTTTAAAAATAATACCCGGATTGAGTTTGTCCCGATAGACCTTTCATTAAGTTTTTTTGGCGCATTATTTGCTTTTCTTTCAGGCAAGTCATACCATGTTTCCCGCTTTCATACCAAAGCTTTTGCACAGAAAATAACTGAAGTCCTGCAAAAAGATTCATTCGACATCATTCAGCTCGAAACATTGCAGATGGCTACTTACCTGGATGTTATCCATAAATATTCCAAAGCGCCTGTCGTACTGAGGGCTCATAATATCGAGCATAAAATCTGGCAGCGCATTGCCGAGAATTGCCGCAATCCGTTAAAACGGATTTACCTGAATCATTTATACAGATCGCTGAAACGATTTGAAATCGGAATTCTGAATAAAATGGATGGTATCGTTGCCATTACACCGGTTGATGCACGGAATTTTGACAGGCTTTCGCACAGCACGAACATCATTTCAATACCCTTTGGGATAAATCTTGATACATTGCATGAAATACCTGCTCAGCCTGACATGCCTTCGCTCTTTCATATAGGAACGATGAACTGGTTCCCCAACGAGGAAGGTATCGAATGGCTGGTAAAACAGGTATGGCCAAAAATCACAAAGCGGCGTCCCGAAATTGAACTTCACCTGGCTGGTCGCTACATGCCGGATTGGCTGCAGAAACTTTCTGTCACCAACATTACGGTAGATGGCGAAGTGCCTGATGTGTGGGAATATATGCAGCGGTTTTCCATTATGGTGGTTCCATTGTTTTCGGGTAGTGGAATCCGCATTAAAATTGTGGAAGCGATGGCCGCCGGTAAAGCAATTATTACCACCACCGTCGGAGCCGAAGGAATCAATTACGAAAACGGGCAGCATCTCCTTATTGCAAAGGATGCACGGTCGTTTGCAGATGCTGTTGTTAAACTTTGTAATGACAGGGATTTACGTGAAAGCCTGGGGAAAAACGCACGCCTGCTTATTGCCAAAGAACACGACAACAGGGTACTTATGCAAAAACTAACGGGGTTTTATAGCGAATTGCTTAAAAAAACCAGTTTTTAATTATCCTTTTCGTCGTACTTTGTATTTTTGCATGCGCCGTTTAAAAATATGGGATATTTTATTCCCTGGAAAATATTTAACTGACTAAATTGTTATCAGGGTTATCAGGATGTGGATGAAGAACAGATTCATGAGATTTTAAGCTGCTAAATTCGCACCTCTATCTTCTCAAAGCTTCAGGGATTGATTTTTCCGACAATATACCTTAAACCCGGATTTTTTTTATTTACCAGATACCTTTACCGGTTATGAAAATATTTGTTCTGCTTTCGCGAATTCCTTTCCCTATCGAAAAGGGTGATAAGCTAAGAGCATTTCATCAGATACGTTGCCTTGCAAAAAATAATGAAATAATTTTATGCACACTCAGCGACAAGCCTGTGCATCCGGAAGCCTTGAAAATTCTGAAAGAATTCTGTTCTGAGGTTCATATCATTCCCATCCGCAAAACCGGTATGATCTGGAATGTGATGAAAGCATTTTTTAACGGAAATCCGTTGCAGGTTGGATATTTTTACCGCTGTTCGGCACGGAAAAAAATTCATGCACTTCTTGAGCAATACAAGCCCGACCATATCTATTGCCAGTTGATCAGGGTATCGGAATATGTGAAAGACTCAAAAATGCCGAAAACGCTTGATTACCAGGATATTTTCTCAACCGGGGCGAAAAGACAGGCAGAAACAGCGCCTTTCTGGATGAAACCCATGCTGCTCATGGAATACAGGCGGCTACAGAGGTATGAACATAATATTTTTATCAAGTTTGAACATAAAACTATTATTTCACAGCCCGACAGGGATCTGCTGCCACATTCTTCCCGCGAAGAAGTGGTAATTATTCCGAATGGAGTTGATCACGCTTATTTTCATCCAGTGAAAAGGCAGAAAACGCATGATATTGTTTTTACAGGAAACATGGGCTATCCGCCGAATATTGATGCGGCACGCTTTATTGCCGACGAAATATTTCCGTTGGTGCTGAAGCAGTTCCCGGCAGCTACACTCTTACTAGCCGGAGCAAATCCACATTCTAAAGTTCTAAGTCTGAAGGCGTCAAATATCACCGTCACGGGATGGCTGCCGGATATCCGCGACAGCTATGCTTCATCGCGTATTTTTATAGCTCCCATGCGCATAGGAACCGGGTTACAGAATAAATTACTCGAAGCCATGGCTATGGAACTGCCCTGCATCACTTCCATACTTGCCAACCAGGCGTTGGGTGCAAGGGGAATTGAAGAAATACTGGTAGGCACAACTGCCGAAGAATATGCAATTCATATAATCCGGCTATTGCAAAATGAATCGCTTTCCCAGGCTCTTGCGCAGAAGGGACATGATTTCGTTAAAAGAGAATTCAGTTGGGAGACTTCAACCGCTGTTCTCGAAAAACTTTTCAACACGCATTAAATCAAATATATACAAAACAAAATTCAGAATAATCAAATATGGCAGACGATAAAAAAATAATATTCTCGATGGTTGGTGTCGGGAAAATTCATCCCCCGAGCAAGCAGGTATTGAAAGACATTTACCTCTCCTTTTATTATGGCGCTAAAATCGGTATAATTGGACTTAACGGTTCCGGTAAATCTACACTTCTACGCATTATTGCCGGACTCGAAAAATCCTTCATCGGTGAAGTGGTTTTTTCGCCCGGTTTTAGCGTTGGAATGCTGGAACAGGAACCTCACCTCGACGAGAATAAAACCGTTAAGGAAATTGTTGAAGAAGGCGTTCAGGAGATTGTGAACCTGTTAAAAGAATATGAAGAAGTTAATAACCGCTTTAGTGAGCCCATGAGTGACGATGAAATGAATAAACTCATCGAAAGGCAGGGTCAGCTTACGGATTTGATTGAACAGCACGATGCCTGGGAACTCGACACCAAGCTCGAAAGAGCTATGGATGCGCTGCGTTGCCCGGAGGGTGAAACTTCTGTAAAAGTGCTTTCGGGAGGAGAGCGCCGCCGGGTGGCTTTATGCCGCTTGTTGCTGCAACAACCTGATATCCTTTTGCTCGATGAGCCAACAAACCATTTGGATGCCGAATCCATCGAATGGTTGGAGCATTTCCTGCAACAGTATAAGGGCACTGTTATTGCCGTTACCCACGACAGGTATTTTCTTGATAATGTAGCCGGTTGGATACTTGAACTCGACCGCGGCGAAGGCATCCCATGGAAAGGTAACTACACCGAATGGCTTGAGCAGAAAACCAAACGGATGGAAATGGAGGAAAAAACGGAAAGCAAACGCCGGAAAACACTCGAAAATGAACTCGAATGGGTGCGCATGGCTCCCAAAGCACGTCAGTCGAAAGGTAAGGCGCGTTTGAATTCCTACGAGAAAATGCTGAACGAGGATGTTAAACAGAAAGAAGAGCGACTCGAGATTTATATTCCAAACGGACCCCGGCTTGGTAACCAGGTTATTGAAGTTAAGGATGTCAGCAAAGCATTCGGCGATAAAGTACTGTTCGAAAATCTTAACTTTAAACTTCCCCCGGGAGGTATTGTAGGCATCATCGGGCCAAACGGTGCAGGGAAAACCACACTATTCAGGCTTATCATGGGACTCGAAAAGCCCGATAGCGGTGAGTTTATTGTTGGCGATACCGTGAAAGTCGGTTATATCGACCAGGCGCATACCAATATTGATCCTGAAAAATCGGTTTGGGAAGTTATATCCGGAGGAAACGAATCCATTCAGCTGGGAGGTAAACTGATCAACTCACGTGCCTATGTGTCGCGTTTTAACTTCGGGGGCGCTGACCAGGGAAAAAAAGCAGGAATTCTCTCAGGAGGCGAGCGAAACCGTCTGCATCTGGCCCTGACCTTGCGATCGGAAGCCAACGTTCTGTTACTTGATGAACCAACCAATGATATTGATGTAAATACACTCCGTGCGCTGGAAGAAGGCCTGGAGAATTTCGCAGGCTGCGCCGTAGTGATTTCTCACGACCGCTGGTTCCTCGACCGTGTTGCAACCCATATCCTGGCTTTTGAAGGTGATTCGCAGGTGTATTATTTCGAAGGAGGATACACCGATTACGAGGAGAATAAACGCAAACGCCTGGGTGACGAAGGCCCGAAACGTATAAAATTCAGAAAGTTAATGGTTTAGTGTCTGCACACCCAAAGGGTGTCTGACACTGAAAAGTGAAAAGTGAAAAGTGAAGAGTGAAAAGTGAAGAGTGAAAAGTGAAGAGTGAAAAGTGAAAAGTGAAAAGTGAAAAGTGAAAAGTGAAGAGTGAAAAGTGAAGAGTGAAAAGTGAAGAGTGATCCCGATAGCTATCGGGAGTGAAAAATGTCTGTACACCCGTAGGCTATCAGACACTAAGTTACTGACTTTCAAAAATAAGAGATATTGGCATAAGCTGAAGATCCGAAATACAAAAAAAAATATTTATGAAATACCCGGTTAAACAGTACACCACCCACAGGCTGGTAAAAAGTGAAGATTTAAACCACCATGGTACTTTATTTGCAGGCCGCGGGGCCGAGTGGTTTGTCGAAAGCGGCTTTATTGCTGCATCTTATTTGCTGCCTCCCCAAAATATCATTTGTGTGAAAATACACGGCCTCACTTTCGAGAAACCTGTAAAAGCAGGTGAAAGTGTCTGTTTCAACAGCCGTATTATCTTTACAGGCAGCGCCAGTCTGAAAGCTTATGTCGAAGTCCGTAAAGCACATTGCAATGATCTGGTTGTCCAGGGCTTTATTACTTTTGTTCATGTAAATGAGAAGACAGAAGCCACTCCTCATGGCATCGAAATTGAAGTAACCTCCGATGAAGATGCTTTGTTGCAGGAACGCGCAAAAAAACTTAAAAACAAATAATTGTTAGTGTCTGCACACCCGCAGGGTGTCTGACACTTAAAAAGTGAAAAGTGAAGAGTGAAAAGTGAAAAGTGTCTGCACACCCTTAGGGTGTCTGACACTCGCACTATTCTTTAAATAGCTTTAAATATTTTACTAATTACTGCAAATGATAAAGATAAATGCTGAACTCATTGATAGAATAATTGATCAGGCCCGTAACTCGCCCAGGCTCAGGATGAACTACAATTTTCATCCCGAACTAAGCGACCCGGTTCAGCGCCTGTTGAATGCACTTGAACCCTGGACCTATATACGGCCGCATAAGCATACTACCAAGGAGGAATCTTTTGTATTGCTTCGTGGAAAGCTACTGGCAGTAGTTTTTAATGACGATGGTACGATACGCGATCATGCAGTTTTGAGTCAGACGACCGGGATCCTGGGGTGTGAATTTGAGGAAAACAGTTTCCACATGCTTACTGCACTCGAAACAGGTTCGGTAGTTTATGAAATAAAGGAAGGTCCGTTTGTTCCGCATACAGCAGGCAGTTCTGCCCCCTGGTCCCCCGAAGAAGGAACTCCGGAAGCGAAAGAATTCCTTGCAAAGGTGTTTGCCGAACTGGGAATTGTAGAGAGTGAAAAGTGATCCCGATAGCTATCGGGAGTGAAAAGTGATCCCGATAGCTATCGGGAGTGAAAAGTGAATAGACTACCACCATTTACTAATGGAGCAATCAGGAACTAAGACAAATATTTGAACTACATTGAAATATGTAGAAATACATAGAAATAGCGCGAAAGAGTGAGCTGTGAATTTTATCGGATATAAAAGGCTAACATCAGGCAAAAATCAGGTTATCAGGGTTCTCCCCTCCGGGGAGATGCCCAAAGGGCAGAGGGGTTCTGTAATAAGTGAAGAGTGAAAAGTGAAAAGTGAAGAGTGAAAAGTGAAAAGTGAAAAGCAACCATAGAATGACGACTGCACTGCCTGCCCCGAGAAGCGGGGACTACACGACTATACGACTACACAAACTTTGAACGCGAAGCTTTGAACACCGCAGGCATTAAACGCGTAGCTTTGAACGCCGCAGGCATTGAACCTTGAACGCCGCAGGCATTAAACGCGAAGCTTTGAACGCGAAGCTTTGAACGCGAAGCATTGAACGCGAAGCATTGAACACCTTTGATCTTTGAACCCGTCACTGCGAACGTAGCAGGAACCTTGAATTCCGGGACAGATTCGTTTCAATTTGAAAAACTATTGCAGGAACGCTTCATCACAGTCAATTTTACAATATTGATTTTCAAGTCTTTATAAACTTTGGCAATATTTTTGATTTATAAAATCCGATTCAAAAAATACTCAAATCAGGAATCTTCCGTTCTTTTCCATCTGTTCAAGCCTTAAAAAAACTTACTGCATCCCTGAAATTGATTGGCAATCTGCCACAGC
>JBBQSY010000137.1:0-8619 GCA_038213495.1 Bacteroidales bacterium | reverse complement strand
ACATTCATTAAATCTCAAATTCCAAATTCCAATCTCCAATTCCAAGCGGGGTTTAAGAGTAGGCCTTGGTTCTTGAGATTTGGGATTTGAGACTTGGGTCTTTTTTTAATGCGTACTTTTATCCCACACTAAGTATAAAAGCTGAATCACAACTCTTTTTTCTTTCTCCGACTAATATATTGAGCCAATGGCCAGGCAGATAACGTGATTAACATCAGAATATAAAATAATTTGTTCGATTCTTTAAAAGCCAATAAATAAATCATACCTATAGCACTTAGTGCACCTATTATAAATATGATTTTGCTGATATTAAGTCTCATCCAGGTTTATATTTTTGAATTTAAAAAAATAATACTCAAAAATAATAAATTTATTAATATCCTTCATTAAACGCATTACTCAGCTTTCTCCGGATGAAAATATTCATACACAATTTTCCCCTTCGCCAATCCTGCCACCTTTTGTATTTCATTCAGCGAAGCTTCTTTAATTCCTTTACCCGAACGGAATTTGCGTAACAAAACGGTTGATGTGGATTCACCAACTCCGGCAATTTCGGTAAGCTCGGTTTTTATGGTTCCTTTTTCGCGGCGTTTGCGGTGATGGGTGATACCAAAACGGTGGGCTTCGTCGCGCAGTTGCTGTATAATGCGTTATGTTTCCGATTTCTTATCAATATATAACGGTAACGAATCCCTGGGTAAACCAACCAAAGTCCCTATCATTTCATTAGACATATTGGTGGTGATTTTGAAGCATACAGCATGAATCCTTTTTTGAACAAGTGGACACAGATAATAATATCTTTCGTAATTTAGTCGTTGATTTTCAGTTTTACCGGGATTTAATTGAAGCATATTTTTAGGATTATTGGAATAATCCAAAATTGGTATGCTTCTTTTTTTTGTTTTACCGCGTCAGCTTATAAAATATTAACTTTGATTTGTGAATTAAAATGTGGAAACTTATCCCGTTCACGGTATAATTTAACTTTTTATAAAGTATGTTTATCCAACCTGATCTTTAGTTCTCTATGATGAGCAAGCAGTCAATCACAGCCTTTATTAAGCAGGAAGCCACTTTGCTGGGATTTGCCGCCTGTGGCATTGCCCCGGCAGCCAAGCTTGAAGAGGATGCTGTTCACCTGGATAACTGGATGCAAAAAGGATTTCATGCCGGTATGGATTACATGCGGAAACATGCTCAGCTTCGGGTAAACCCGCAATTGATGGTTGGAAATGCAAAGTCTGTTATTGTTTTCCTGTATAATTATTACCCGTCAGAGATGATGGATCCCGGCTCTTCCTATTTGATATCTTCCTATGCTTATGGCAATGATTACCATGATGTTATCCGGGAAAAATTAAACATCCTCATCACTAAAATAAAAGAGCAGATCCCGGATATTTCGATACGCGGATTTGTGGATTCGGCTCCCGTGCTCGAACGCGCCTGGGCCACACGTGCCGGTTTGGGCTGGATCGGGAAAAACAGCATGCTGATCAGCAGGAAAAACGGATCTTATTTCTTTATAAGCGAACTGATCACCGACCTGGAACTGGAATACGATCAACCCATGGGAGGCGATTACTGCGGCGACTGTAGCCGGTGTATAGACGCCTGCCCAACCGGCGCAATTACAGACCTGAGAGTTGTGGATGCCAACAAATGTATTTCGTATCTTACCATCGAAAACAAAGGTGAAATCCCTGAATCGTTTAAAGATAAATACGAAAAATGGATTTTTGGCTGCGATATCTGCCAGCAGGTGTGCCCCTGGAACCGTTTTTCGACCCCGCATAACGAACCTGCATTTGCGCCAAAACCTGGTTTGATGGAACTCGCAAAAGAAGATTGGGAACAAATGGACATTGAACAATACAGACAGGTTTTTAGGAAATCAGCGGTAAAAAGAGCTAAATTTGCGGGTCTGAGGAGGAATATTGATTTCCTTTCGGGAGCAGGGTAATTAATTGTGCATAGTGCTAAGTGCATTGTGCATAGGGGAAAGCCCGGTGTTTCATGCTTATCCAACAAGGCATCAGGCATAAAGCAGCAAGAACCAAGCAGCAAGAACCAAGCACCAAGAACCAAGCACTAAGCACCAAGCACTAAACACCAAGCACTAAGCACCAAGAACCAAGAACCAAACACCAAGCACTAAGCACTAAGCACTAAGCACCAAGCACCAAGCACCAAGCACTAAACACCAAGCACCAAGCACTAAGCACCAAGCACCAAGCACCAAGAACTAAACACCAAGCACTAAGCACCAAGCACCAAGAACTAAACACCAAGCACCAATAAAAATCCCCCATGCAACAACAAGAAACCCCTTTTAAAGTCGACATACGCTCCGAAATAGGTGAATTAGAAGGCGTTATCATCCATACTCCCGGGCCGGAAGTTGAGAATATGACACCCGACAGCTCACAGAAAGCCCTGTACAGTGATATACTCAATCTTCCTGTTGCATTAAAAGAGTTTAACCAGTTCAAAAGTTTCCTGTCGGGCGTAACCAAAACTTTTGAAGTAAAGGACCTGCTCTCAACTGTAATTCAGAACCCGGAACACAGGGAGGAATTACTAAAGACCATTATTACCAGGGAAGGACTGAATGAATATGCTGTTGACGAATTGATGAACATCAGGCCGGATAAACTTTCGACATTACTCATTGAGGGAGTGGAAATGCGCAAGGACAATCTAAGCCGTTTTTTATCCAAAGACCGGTATACCATTGAGCCTTTGCATAATTTTTTCTTCACGCGCGATGCATCGGTAGCGTTGCTCGACAGGGTACTTATCAGCCGCATGTACAGCCGCATCCGCGACCGGGAAAGCATTATTATGGATACCATTTTCCGCAATCATCCCTCGTTTGGTGTTAAAACCATACAACCCACGCTGAGTCAGCATGTCGGCGAGGAGTTCAGTTTCGAAGGCGGCGATTTTCTGGTAGCCAGGGAAGATATACTGCTGATCGGGACAGGTACGCGCACCACACCACAGGGCATTGATTTTATAATTGAGTATTATAAACAAAAGAAGTCACAACGCCATATTATCGTGCAGGAATTGCCCTACACGCCCGAATCGTTTATACACCTTGATATGGTCTTTACCTTCCTCGACCGAAACCAGTGCATGGTTTACGAGCCACTCATCCTCCACCCTTCGCGCTACCTGACCATTCATATCCATATCGACAATGGTGTTGTGAAATCTATACAGGAAGTGGAGAATATTCCTACAATACTGAAGGAACTGGGCATGGAATTGGAAACCCTTTATTGTGGCGGACGTCGCGACAGCATGATACAGGAACGCGAACAATGGCACAGCGGGGCTAACTTTTTTGCTGTTGCGCCAGGAAAAGTAATCGGATACGGCCGCAATGTAAATACCATCGAAGAAATGAACCGCCACGGCTTTGCGGTGATCAAAGCGAAAGATGTGATCCAGAATAAAGTGGATATTAACACCTATAATAAATACGTTGTTACCATCGACGGATCGGAACTTTCGCGTGGAGGCGGCGGCTGCCGGTGTATGACAATGCCGGTGAGAAGGAAAGCAGTTGAATGGTAGAGTTTTCGGGGAAGAGACAAGGGAACACGGAGATGGGAAAAGTAGCGAGGGATTGAGAAAGAGACAAGGGGACACAGGGACAGGGAGACAAGGTTAGGGGCGAAACGGAGAATGCGAAGAACTTGTCGGATATTTTTACGATTCAACGAATAAAATCAAACGAAATTTGGAGGCGCTCCATTAAAAATAATAGCATGGATTTTAATATTGTTGTTTGAAAACAACATTTTATAGGTATTAATGTTGAGTGAAAACAACACATCTATCAAGAATAAATATCTATTTCTCTCCCCAACGAAATCCAGCCACTTCAATTCCGGCCAGGGATAAAGCCCGGTCGGTAACCGTTGCGGCAAGTTGCTCCATGGTTTCGGGACGGCTGTAGAATGAGGGTGTTGCCGGGCAGATAATTCCGCCGGCTTCGGTTACGGTTTTCATATTGTTGATATGAATCAGGCTCAAAGGCGTTTCGCGGGCCACGAGCACCAGTTTGCGCCGTTCCTTCAGCATTACATCGGCGGCACGGGTCATCAGGTCGTTGGATACACCTGAAGCTATGCGGCCCAGTGTTCCCATGCTGCAGGGACAAACGATCATGGCATCGTAACCGGCCGATCCGGATGCAACAGGCGAATAAAAATCATCTTTTTTATAAAATGTAAACGGCAGTTTTTCAAAATCCGAATCGCCCAGTTCGTATTTCCAGACGCCTTTGGCATTTTCCGAAAACAAAACTGCGACTTCCTCAATCTGATCGCTGAGTTTCGAAAGGCTATCGAAAAGAACCTTAGCGTAAATAGCGCCGCTGGCTCCGGTTACACCAACTATGAGTTTGATTTTGGATTGTTTCATTTTCTAGGATCTATGGCAAAGATAGTGGTATTATTGGGTCGGATCCCGATAGCTATCGGGACCGGAGACCGGAGTCAGAAGTTTCCCTTTATATGCCCTCGAAATTAGTTTAATCTCGCGGATTAATCTTATTCATTTCTTATTGCGTCCGTCTCCGGACTTCGGTCTTCCGGCTTCTGACTTCTGACTTCCGTCTATAATTTATAACTCAGGAAAATCATAATGCAGTCGCTGTACTGCCCATGATCAAAAAAACGATGCACTTCGCCGGCGAGATCATTGGTCCGGATGCTTAGCAATGAACTGTTCATTCGAAAATGAACACCCAGTTTTTCCGTTACCGGGTAGCCAATTCCCGCCACAAACGAGGGATTGAACAGCTTGAATTTCCCGTACGAAACCTCCATGTAATCCAGTTCCTCGTAACTATGAAGAAGGAATGAGAAAGCAGGGCCTATTTCTGCAAACATCTTATTTTTTAATTGAAACTGGTACAGGATTGGCATTTCAATATAACCCAAACGCATTTTGTAGATGGTAAAATCCTGGCGGGTTGAATCAGGGTTATGACGGCTTCCTTTTTGTGAATAGTTGAGTTCGATGAGAAAAGAGGAGCGCTGATTTGCATCGAGTTTAACCCAAAGACCTGCATATAACCCCAGTTTATGGAATCCGCTGTATGTATCACCTGCCACCTGGCTTCCGATAAGTCCGCCGGCTACTCCTCCCTGGAATTGCTGCGCAACCGAAACAAAAGCAAAGCAGCAGAGAAAAATGAAAATCAGGTAAATTTGTTTCATAGGATAATCAACATATAGATGAATGGTTTTGTTCTGTTTCCAGGAATAGGGCAGGGCAAATTTACGATTTACGATTGACAAGGTACGAATATAGGTGATTTATCGATGGTAATAGATTAAATAGAAAGTTCTATAATTCACTTTAAGTTAAAAAAAAGATTACTTCCCCAATCGCAAATCGTACTTCGTAAATCGTAAATCAGAGGAGCAGAAAACAAATGATTCATTCATTCAAACAAGGCAGAGGCGCGCCGGCTTTGTCTTCTTCTTTTCCGAACCATACATTAGCGTATTCGCCATATACCCCAATGCCTATAGCCTGCCATTGCAGGATTTTCCAGATGTTTTCATTCAGGATTACATCATTGTGATTGGGACTCGTTTTCCAGCCTTCCAGAATATCTTTGGCAAACACTTGCGGAGAAGAGTAGTCATAGGTAGAAAAATAGGAGATTTCGAACCCATCGCCCTGGTAATTGGTGAATTCCCGGGGTTTATTCCACATCTTTTTAGCATACCTGTGATCCGGTGTGTAGCAAACAGAGGACCAACTTCCCTTATCAGACCAACTATGCAGATTGCATCTTGTGCTACTTTTATAATTTCCGGCCTGGTCAATGGCATGGGTGCGGGCTACAAAACTAAGCGAAACTGATAATTTTATTTCCGGCAAACCTTTCTGAACGCGGTATTCATTAATCAGTTTATATAGCTCAATTTCAGTTTGCGAAAGGCAGACTTCAGGCAGCTGTTTTAGCGTAGTTTCCTTCTGCGAAAAGGTCTTCCCATAAAACAAACCCAGAAATATGCAAACAATAATTAAGCGGGGCATAAATACTTTTTTCCAATACTAACTCAAACAGCAAGGAATAATTGTGTCACTTGCCTGTCTCGAGTTCTTTTCCGGCCTTACCGTAGCGTTTTTCCTTTACTTTTTTCCCGTTCAAAAATTCCGATTTCACCATCAGTTTGCCATTATTATCCCAGTATTGCCATGTACCTTCTTTGATTTTATTAACGTATTGCCCCGATCCCGATGGCTTTCCATTGCTGTAATAAGTTTTCCAGGAGCCGTCGGGTCTGCCTTTATCGAAATTCTCTTCTTTTATTTTAAGCCCCGCTGCATCGAGGTAAACCCAGAATCCGTTGCGTTCGCCATCAAGCCAGCCTCCTGATTCGCTAAGTTGACCGTTATCATACCACTCTTTCCATATTCCCTCTTTCAAACCGGTTTTATAGGTGCCTTCCTGTCGAAGTTTCCCGTTTGGATACCAAACTTTATTTATACTATCCTGGATCCCATCAGCATAATAGGATATGTATTGCTGTTTCCCGTTCTCGTACCAGCCTTTCCACTGCCCGTTCATCTTCCCGCTCGCATAAGAGCCTGAATCTTTGAGCTGTCCGTTGGTAAACCAGCCTTTCCAGGTGCCATTTTCTTTGTTTAAAATATATTCGCCTTTATGATGCACATGCCCGTCGGAATACCAGAAAGTCCAGAGGCCGGTTTTGTCATCGTTCACATACGAGCCTTCTTTCCATTTGGCCCCGTTTTCGTAAAAATACTGCCATTGGCCTTCCATTTTCCCTTTATCGAATCTTCCGGTACTGCCTGGAGTGCCTCCGGGATAGTAAAAAACCCAAAGGCTGTCGCGCAGATCATCGGTGATGTGGCCTTTTTCTTCGGGAGTTCCGTCGACCCGCCACGAAGTTACATTGCTGTTGAGTTTACCTGTTTTGAAATAACCTTCGAAAAGCTTTTTGCCATTCGGGTGCCATTCAGTGTAAAGGCCTTCTTTAACCCCGTTCACATAGTTGGCTTCGGCAACTTTTAGTCCCTTTAAATTAAATTCGTACCATTTGCCCTCGCGTTGGCCGTTAACAATTTGTCCTTCGGCCCTTTTGCTGCCATCCGAATAGCGTTCGACGGTAAGCTGGGAGTAAGCTGTGGATGATAATACAATCGAAATCAGTATGATAAGTGATGTTTTCATTTTGAATGGGTTGCAGAGTTATAGTGTTTCAGGGTTTCAAAGTTTCAGGGTTTCAGGGTTTCAAGGATTGATGGGATTGGTGGGATGGATGAGATTGATAAGATTGAAAGTTTACAGTTTCTACTTTTCTCCCCTTCTACATTTCTCCCGCTCTTCTTAAGGGTTTCAGTGTTTCATTGTCGCAGTAATTCATATTTCCTGAAGATTGGCATGGACTGTAAAACGTGAAATTGAACAGAAGAACATGCGGGCTACTATTCAGATATCAATTGAACCTTGATCCCGATCGCTATCGGGATTGAACCATTGAACTATTTGACCCATTTAAAATCAATGCTTCCGCTCTGTTGTAAACATCACCAACTGCTCTAACGACGAACGCGATTCGCTGGCAGGCATAGTATTAAGCAAAGCCAGGGCTTTTGCCTGGTATTCCTGCATTTTTTCGGCAGCATACGCGATACCGCCGCTGTTGTTA
Organism: Bacteroidales bacterium; assembly: GCA_038213495.1. Lineage (GTDB taxonomy): Bacteria > Bacteroidota > Bacteroidia > Bacteroidales > UBA4417 > UBA4417. Next base: position 901 of record JBBQSY010000137.1, on the reverse strand, counting down.
ACCTGAGTTATAAGTTCAGCCACTTTATGCGGTTCGTTGTTATGATGGCGGACCGTATTCATGGCCCGCCGTTTTTCCATCCATGTCATGTTATTCAGCATATGGATCAGGGGCAATGTCATTTTCTTTTCTTTAATATCTATTCCATTGGGTTTGCCGGTTGCCAGGTTTTTTTCGTAATCGAAGAGGTCGTCCTTAATCTGGAAAGCAATGCCTACATATTCCCCGAAGAGTCGCATTTTCTCAATGGTTTCGGCATCGGAGCCGACAGAGGCGGCACCGGCAGCGCAGCAGGAAGCGATGAGGGAAGCAGTTTTTTTACGGATGATCTCGAAGTAAATCGGTTCTTCGATGTCGAGTTTCCTGGCTTTTTCAATCTGCAGCAGCTCACCTTCACTCATTTCGCGGGTAGCATTGGAAACAATTTTCAGAAGATGATATTCTTCATGTTCAAGAGACAAAAGCAATCCGCGCGAAAGGAGATAATCCCCGACAAGAACGGCTATTTTATTTTTCCAAAGTGCATTAAGCGAAAAGAATCCGCGGCGTTCGTTTGAATCATCAACCACATCATCATGAATAAGAGTGGCTGTGTGAAGCAGTTCGATCAGCGAAGCGGCATGAAAAGTGCTCTGGTTTACCTCGCCGCAAACTTTTGCTGAAAAGAAAACGAACATCGGCCTCATCTGTTTGCCTTTACGCTTGATGATATAACGGGTAATGGTGTTAAGCAGCGGAACCGGACTTTTCATCGAGTTGCGGAAATGCTTCTCAAACTCTTCTATATAGGAAGCTATGGGAGCTTTAATCTGGTCGATGGTGAGCATTCGGAATTTGAATATGGAATTAAGTACTCAAAAGTAGTAATTATCTGTGAATAATCGGCAGAATGGAATATTCC
>JBBQSY010000136.1:0-8780 GCA_038213495.1 Bacteroidales bacterium | reverse complement strand
TGAAAATATATTTACTGAAATAATTGTTGCTCCAAACCCAACAAGAGATATTTTAACAATTCATTTTAAAGTCAATTCAAAAAAAGTAATTCAATTCGAATTATTTGATATTGCAGGTAATTTAAAATTATCCGACCATTTTCCTGAAACTACAAGCTATTTCAAAACATTCAATTTATCTGGTTTATCAACAGGCGTTTATTATATTAAGCTGAAATCAAATCAAGGTACAGTTGTTAAAAAAATCTGCAAATATTGAAATCGATTCATTATGAAAAACAATCAGTTAAGTGTTCGGGGTCCTCATTTTACAAAAAAATATAATGATTTTAAAGTTTATAAAAACATGATTGTTTACAGAATCTGGTTTTCAGTCTTATTAATTTTAATAAGCTCCAATGTTATATCTCAAAGCAATTGTATCTTACCAATTGATGCATTTCAAAGTTACAGCAAGAAAGAATTATTATCTTCCAGTTGCAATAATGAAAACTCAAACACAAATCCGGATTATACTAATAAATATAAAAAAACCGAAACCTATGTCCCAGATATCAATACCCCAATAAAACATATTAAAATATGTATTAACGTTTTTACAGGTCCTGGGACTATCCAAAATACGACCGATATAATAGCCAATTTAAATCAAATGGTTGCTTGGTCTAATGATTTTTATACACATATTGTTGCTGCATCTTATCCCATAGCTGGAGTAATTCCTTTGACAGATACCAAAATTCGGTTCGATTTAGATGATCGAATTTACTTCTATAATGGAACAAATTTATACAACAATACTAGAATCGCTTCTCTACAAGAATATGTAGCGCGTATTGATGTAACTCGCCTTGATAACCTTAATATTTATCTTACCGCTGGAACTTCATCACCATATGCTATTGCACCCTTTCCTATTACTATTATTAATTCAAACTATTCTAATGCCGGTTCTCTGTATGGAGATGTAGGGCTTTTTATGCATGTTGATGGAACAAATGGAATTAGTTACACACATTCTCAAACCCTTGCCCATGAGTTAGGACATTGTTTGGATTTATTTCATACTTACAATCCTTCTTGCTGTCATGAAACTTGTGATAATGCTGATCCTGAATATTTAGAAGATGTATTTGGCCCTTCTCCTCCCTCTTATTGTTGGGAATACGGAAGATGGGGTTGTACAATTACTGCTGGTCAAAATACATGTACTAACAATGCTATGGGAGGAAATAACTTAATAAATTATTTTTTTTCTCCACATCAAATCGGGAAAATGCACAGAGCATTGTCGATTAAAACGACAAGGAGATATGTGCGAAACGATGCATACAAAAGCATTCCGTTAAATATAACAAGCAATGAAACTTGGAATTTTGATATTAGATTATATAGCAATATTGTGATTAAAACTGGAGTTACATTAACCATGAAATGTAACGTAATAATGCCTATTTTAGGAAAAGTCATTGTTGAACAAGGGGGGAAACTAATAGTAGATGGAGCTACTCTAACTAATGCCTGTACTGCACAATGGCAAGGCATAGAAATTCAAAATGGAGGATATTTAGAATTAAATTCCACAACAATTTCCGATTATTCCATTGATGTAAAAAGCGGAGGCACTTTACGGATTATAGGTGGTCTTACAATTTCAGGGAATAATCATATTGATATTGAGAGTGGAGGGTATATCTGTGTAGATAACGGAATTACTATAAATTTAACCGATCCGTTATCCGTAATTAATCTTCATAATGGGTATAACCTTGGGGTAAATACAGCTTTTGTAACTAATCCTGGTACTTGCAATAGTATTTTATCAACAATAAATAAAATTGGCAGCGGGTTTATTTATGAGTTCATTGATGTATTCATACAAAACGAATTATTAACAGGCAACCAATATATACCGGGGAATAATATTTCTGCCGGTACAAATGTAACTAACTCCAAACCGCAAGGGCCGGTTGTATTACCGAATGGTGCTAACGTAGTATTAGATGCAGATGGTAATATTTTATTAGACAAAGGCTTTGAAGTAGAACCAGGCGCTACATTTGAGACAAAATAAATCTGCATTCTTTAAATCTTTCCAATAATGTCTATTAAGTGTCAATAAGAAACACATCATTTTAATCAAAAATGCTCATTTAATCCGTTTTTATTACTAGTCTACAAAACTCAATCTTCTGTGCGCGAGGACTCTCCCCCACGGGAACTAAGGGGTGCGCGAAGGCAAAACTCGTTTTCATCTAGTTTTCTTAGACACACTAATTAAGTCTGGTTTATAAATTTCAGGTTTTACATATTAATCGCTTCCACCGATTTAACTTCCGGAATAGCTTTTTTCATGGCATCTTCAACACCGTTTTTTAAGGTCATCCGGCTGAAAGGGCATGAGCCACAGGCTCCGTGAAGTTCAACATTTACTACATTTTCACTTGTAATTTCCACGAAACTGATATCGCCTCCGTCGGCCTGAAGGTATGGACGGATCTGCTCGATTACATTTTTTACTTTGGTTTCTAATTCTGACATTTGCTTTTGTTTTTTATAAGAAGTATTCTGTTTGTTGCTTTTGTTTCAGAGCGCCTTTTGAGTTTTTGATCCGGGAACAGGGTAGTTTTCATTTCGCCCGCTCGCCCTTTCTCTTTTTCGCCCGTTATTTAATGATTGTTATTAAACTAAAACCGGTCATGACTTCATCTCCACTACCTGCGTAGGATCAATGGTAGCATTCCGTATGGCTATTTGTTGTGCAATTGATTCAGCTAACTGCCTGAATGCGAGTGCAACCGGTGAGGTATCATCCTGCAGAGCAACCGGGCTTCCGCTGTCGCCCGATTCGCAGATGCTCTGAACAAGTGGTATCTGCCCCAGAAGTGGGACTCCTATCTCTTCGGCAAAGCGCTTGCCGCCTTCCTTACCGAAAATATAGTATTTATTTTCAGGCAGTTCGGCCGGTGTAAACCAGGCCATATTTTCAACAAGACCCAACACCGGAACTTTAATGCTTTCGGTGGTAAACATATTGTAGGCTTTGCGGGCATCGGCAAGGGCAACTTCCTGCGGAGTGGTAACAATTGCAGCACCTGTTACCGGAACGGTTTGCACTAAAGTTAATTGTATATCGCCGGTTCCGGGTGGCATGTCGATAACCAGGTAGTCGAGTTCGCCCCAGTCGCCGCCGGTAAGCATTTGAGTAAGATAATTCGAAGCCATAGGACCGCGCCAAACCAATGCTTTTTTCGGATCAACAAAAAAGCCGATAGACAATAACTTGACACCATATTTTTCAATAGGTTCCAGTATAGTTTTGCCATCTTCCTCGCGTGCACTTGGTTTTGCATCTACCAGGTCGAACATCAGGGGCACCGAAGGTCCGTAGATATCGGCATCCAGCAGTCCGACTTTTGCTCCCAGTTTCGACAGAGCCACCGCCAGGTTGGCTGCCACGGTTGATTTACCTACACCGCCTTTTCCTGAAACAATTGCAATTATATTTTTTACGCCTTTCAGCATGGTGTCGTCCGGTCCGCGGCGGGTGGTGGTACGCGATGTAAGTTCAACCTCCACTTCTGCATACGGGTCCACACGACCCTGAATAGCTTTAATGCAGTCGTTTTTCATTTTATCCTTCATCGGGCAGGCCGGAGTGGTAAGTACCAGTTTCAGCCTGACTTTGTTCCCATCGATTTCTATATCTTCAATCATGCCCAATGATACCACATCCTTATGCAGATCCGGATCATGGACAAGTTTTAATGCGTTGATTACCTGTTCTTTAGTTATGCTCATTATGCAATTCCTTATTTTTATTTAGAATGCGTAAAGATAATTTAATTAATGATATGCCATAAAAATTATTGAAATTTTATGAGTACTCTAATTCCTGAATATATAAAGGTTTCAATTACATCGTGAAATTGCAGTGAAAATAAAAAAATCCCTTCCAGGCATTTACAGCCGGAAGGGATAGTTTTGATTTGTATTCAGATTTACAGTTGAGTGTGATTATACCGATAGGATAGCTGTTATAGGACAATAAATTGTCCTATAACAGCTATCACATCGGCATTATGCTTTGTTGATTTGAAATAATTTATAAATCATTTTAGCATTATCTGCTGAATAAAAGTTCGCGGTATTTAGGCAGCGGCCATCTTTCATTATCAACAATCAGCTCAAGCTTATCGATGTGATAACGGATTTCTTCGAAATACGGAAAAATTATGGTTGCATAAGCCAAAGCCTTTTCCCGGGCATCCTCAATCAAATTAGCCTTTTTCCTTGCATCTATCATTTCGCTCACTTTATCTTCAATTGTCCCGACATGTTTTGATATTTCCTTAATCAGCTTGAGTCTGCGGGCGGCAAGTACCTGAAATTCTTCGTCGCTGTAAAGGTTTTTCATGCCTTGTGTACTGGTGATAAGCATAGCCTGGTATTCAATTACGGTAGGCAAAATATGATTCTGAGCAAGATCACTCAGAACACGTGCTTCTATCTGAATTTTCTTTGCATACAAATCGTTACGCACTTCGGTGCGGGCTTCCATTTCAATATCAGTGAAAACATTGGAACGTTTGAAGAGCTCGCGGGTTTGTGGTGTAAGATAAGCATCGTAGATCAATGGAACAATTGCTTCGCAATCGAGCCCGCGTTTTGCTGCTTCTATTTTCCATTCATCACTGTAGCCGTTCCCATCGAAACGGATGTCCTTTGATTTTTTAATGAGGCGGCGCAATACCTGTAAAATAGCCTCATCTTTTTTAACGCCTTTTTCAATTATGGCGTCTACTTCTATTTTAAAATCAACAAGCTGAACAGCAAGTGCAGCATTGAGCGGTATCATTGCCGAGGCACAGTTTGCTGATGAACCTACGGCACGGAATTCGAAACGATTACCGGTAAATGCAAAAGGCGAGGTCCGGTTGCGGTCGGTATTATCGAGTAGGATTTCAGGAATTTTGCCAATGTCGAGTTTAATTGCTGTTTTCTCTTCGGGCGACATTTTTTCGTCGGTAACCCGCTGTTCGATTTCATTAAGCATTTTTGTGAGCTGCTGTCCGAGGAAAGCCGAAATAATGGCCGGAGGAGCTTCGTTAGCACCAAGGCGGTGCTGGTTGCCGGGAGATGCGATGGATGCTTTAAGCAAGGCATTGTGTTTGTGAACCGCCACCAGGGTATTGATAAGAAACACAAGAAATTGCAGGTTGGTACGTGGGGTTTTCCCCGGCGACAGAAGGTTTACACCGGTATTTGTCGAAACCGACCAGTTATTGTGCTTTCCTGAGCCATTAATACCGGCAAAAGGCTTCTCATGCAAAATAACTTTAAAATCATGACGGCTGGCAACCTTACGCATAAGCATCATTATCAGAAGGTTGTGATCATTTGCCAGGTTGGTTTCTTCATAAATAGGGGCTAACTCGTACTGATTTGGGGCAACTTCGTTGTGCCGTGTTTTTACAGGTATTCCAAGTTTGTAAGCCTCATATTCGAGGTCCTTCATAAAAGCAAGTACGCGACTGGGTATCTGACCAAAATACTGGTCTTCCAACTGCTGGTTTTTAGCCGAAGCATGCCCCAGAAGTGTACGTTCGGTCAACACCAGGTCGGGCCTTGCATTGTAAATGGCTTCGTCAACCAGGAAATACTCCTGCTCCCATCCCAGGTTACTGTTAACTCTTGATACGTCCTTATCAAAGTATTGACACACATCAACAGCGGCTTTGTCCAGGAAGTGAAGTGCCTTTAAAAGTGGTGTTTTATAATCCAGCGCTTCTCCTGTATACGAAATAAAAATAGTAGGAATGATAAGCGTATCGTCCATTACAAACGCCGGTGATGAAGGATCCCAGGCAGTATACCCACGCGCTTCGAATGTATTACGGATACCTCCGCTCGGGAAACTGGAAGCATCCGGCTCCTGCTGAACCAGCAATTCACCGGAAAATACTTCGATAGCATTACCGCGAACAGTGGGTACAGTAAAAGTATCATGTTTTTCTGCAGTACTTTCGGTCAGTGGCTGAAACCAGTGGGTATAATGGGTAGCTCCAAGGCTCATTGCCCAGCTTTTCATTCCCATGGCAATCTGGTCTGCAAGTTTCATATCGATGCGTTTGCCAAGATCAATTGCATCAATAACGGCTTTATTCGCATCTTTCGGAAGATACTTCTCCATCTTGAACCTGTCGAAGACATTTACACCGAAATAATCAGAAATTCTTTCACCGGGAGCTTTTACTTGAACCGGTTTCCTTTTAAGCGCATCTTCCAACGCTTTAAATCTTATCGTAGCCATAAAAAATTTAATTTTTATAATTTGACTGCAAAAATAATCTTTTATTTTACACATAACTCTTTTTTATCTGTGATATTCGAAAAAAAATACATAATTATTTTATCTACCCCCTAAATATTTGTACATATTCTGATAAAAATCATTTTATTCTATGTTTAGGCGCTTGCCGCTGAGATGATTTTTTAGTAAACAATTACAGCTTTTTAAAAGCATATTTGCAAATGCTGCGAGATGCTCTAATTGATCAACACAGAATTTAAAAAATATGGAATATGATATCTGTAGCCCGGCAAACATATAATGACTCTTGTTAAGGCCTATCTTCCTTAATAGGGTTCGACCGGTTCTTTTCAGCCAACAGGCCGCGTCAATAAATAATCCATTATAGTTCCAGTTCCCTGGCCGGGTCCCAAAAAATAGTATCAAAGTTTATAATCTGATCATTTTCAACATGTATGCCCTCGCTTTCGAGCAACTGCCGCATGGTATCCGGTCCGCCAAAATGATTTTTACCGGTAAGAAGTCCGTTCCTGTTCACAACCCGGTGTGCAGGAATATGCTGCAGCATATGATGGGACGCATTCATTGCCCAGCCCACCATGCGCGACGAGCCTCCGGTGCCCAGGTAACGGGCAATGGCGCCATAGGAGGTTACCCGTCCGTAGGGGATGAGTTCAACAACGGCGTATACTTTTTCGAAGAATGAGATATCTTTTTGCACAACTTTAATTTACGTAGTACTAAGATACATCTTATATCTGCATGCCGGAAAATGAAGATAAGAATTTATTTGCTACGCCTCCTTAAGTCTGAACCGGAGGTATTTAATAGTCAGCCCTTGATCGAGCCAGATTTTTTCGTAGTGGGTCTGAACGTCAACCACATCCTTTATTTCCGGATCACTTGCATTTGCGTACAAATCAGGATTAGTATAAACCAGGTGGTGACCCTCTTCCCTGATTACATCCAGTGTGTAATTGTAAAACATGTCGTTATCCGTTTTCAGGTGGATAATGCCGCCGGGTTTTAAAACCTGCCGGTATCTTTCGATAAAGTGCGGAGATGTGAAACGCTTGCTATGTCTTGGACTGTTAGGTTGAGGTTCCGGAAAGGTTATCCATATCTCGTCAATTTCGGCAGGGCCAAAAACCTTACCGATATTTTCGGCGCGTATGCGTATGAAAGCTACATTCGGTCGGTTATCGTCGCTGCTGGTTTTTGCGCCCCGCCACATCCGGGCTCCTTTTTTATCGATACCGATAAAATTCTTTTCCGGATATTTGTCAGAAAGATCAACCGTGTATTCCCCTTTTCCGCAACCCATTTCGATTATAACAGGGTTTTGGTTACCGAAGAATTCATCGTTCCATTTTCCGCGCAAAGAAAATCCGGCGGAAAGCTCTTCCCAACCGGGTTGAAAAAAATGAGTAAAAGTTTCGTTTTCGGCAAATCGCTGAAGTTTCCTCTTAGCCAAGGTTTTGACAAATTTAAGTAAAGACTTTTATGAATTGGAAAACAGGGGAAACGGAATTTAAGTCCTACCCTTTTTGTTTTTTAAGGATCCAAGAAGATGGAAATCCGGATCTTTTGATTTCGCTTATTTGATCGGAAGCTTCGCTGTAGTTATTGAATCCTTTCAGGCTTACAATATACAGGCCGCTGTTTGTGGTATCAACAACAGCTGCAGGATATCCCTGTTCCCTGAGAGTGGTTACAAGGTTAAGTGCATTATTCTGATCGCGGAAAGCACCACCGATTATAAAATAATTTTCATCTCCGGCAATAACTTCAGTAACGTTAAGCGGAGCAGGTTCAGCGATTACAATGTTGTTTTTATCAAGTTCCGTATAGGATACCATGCCCGGGTTGAATGAAATATTCTCTCCGGCCAGTATACTTGCAGGCGATTCAATAGTATTTTTCGGAGTTTCTGCAGCTTTTACAGCGTTTGTGACAGCCTTAACCGGTGCAGTTTTCCCGGGGGTTGAACGCACCCACGAATACATGCCGGTATAATTATGCACATAGTTTTCAATAATATTGCCATTGAGCGAACCCCACAATACAAAAGCGACAAAAGGAGCGAGTACTGCTGCCCATTTCAATGTCTCCGGGATTAGTCTGTGTAATTTTATTCTCTTATTGCTGTGTTTATTGGTTTGAATTTCAGGAACTACAAAAGATTTATTCGCTGCAGTTTTAGCCGTAAATACAGGAAGACCGAATGAGTCCGTATTAAAATTGACCTGGAGCGAAGGACTAAACTCTAATTTACCCGAAGCATTCAGGAAAAATTCACCAATACCATCCAGGTTAACTTTATCATTTTTCGTTACAGAGTCAAGGCAGGTATTAACCCACTGTTTAATTTCATAGAGTGCCTCACGGTACGAGGTGTTTTGAACGGAAGCAATATGGTTGGCAAGCAGCCCGTCGTTAACTGAGAGTCCTGCATTAAATGCGATGG
>JBBQSY010000135.1:0-8891 GCA_038213495.1 Bacteroidales bacterium | reverse complement strand
TTTATTCATCCGTTTTACCAACGGGAAAGCACTGGTACGCTCGCCTTCGGGTGTAAGCGGGTTGAACCAGTAAAATGTTTCGCCCGAATAGCCTTTATGCCGGGGATTCCGTCCCTGCGAAAACATATAATAATTCCAGCCTACCAGTCCGTTTGCCACGCTCGCCTTGTAGAAAAGTTCCATTTCACGCGGGTTTGTTTCTACATGGTGTTCGCGTGAACCACACTGAAACTCGGCAGCAAACAAAGGTTTATTCCCCTGCATGGCAAGGGTAATATCATTAATAATCCGGTCGTCGTGCAGATTGCGGTACGACTGGAATTCCGGTATATGATCGACGCCGAATATGATTTCACTTTTATCGCCAAAAAGATCTTCGTACATGGTGATATTCACCGGGAATTCATAACCGTTTCCATAAATCCAGCCCGGAAGATTGTGATACAGAGGAACCGTTACGCCTCTTTCCCTGGCTTTGGCGGTCAGCATTCTCAGGTAGTCGCCATAATAGGTGCGCCAGAACAGGTGCCACTCATAATCACGGCCACGGTCTCCTTTTGATGCGTAAGGGAGTTTGCCGTCGGGAGGAAGCTGTACTGCCGCGAAGTCCGTGTAATTTGTTGCCCACAAAACATTTATTTCACTCACACTTTTAAATTTATAAGTTAAGTATGAAATGAAATGATCCTTTACCGCATTTCCATAATCGGCCTGCTTCGCCAGCCAGGAAAAAACGCCTATTTCATTGCAGATCTGCATCATAATTATCGGTCCACCTGCCGATGCCTGCCGTTTGCTGATAAAGGGCATGATCTGATCATACCACAATGTTACCTTTTCAAGATATTTTTCATTAAACAGGCTTACGCCGTCGCTTGGGACTATATCGCCTTTACGGTTTCGCATTTTTGCTTCGGCGCCATATTTTTCCATAAACCAGTCGGGTAAACCTGCTCCGCGGAACTCAGCCAGGATAAATGGCCCTGGTTTTACGATGCAGTTTAAGCCGTGAGCCTGGCAACGTTCGAGCCAGCCGGAAAGATCGCATTCAGGGATTGTGCTGCCATCAAAATCAAAAACTGATTCTTCTGCTTCGTGCCACGCCCAGGGAACATAGGTGCTTACCGTTGTTAAGCCTGCTTCTTTGGCAGCTTCCAGATGCGTGTCCCACAATTCACGCTTTATTCTGAAATAGTGGATCTCTCCCGAATTGAGAAATACCTTTTTATCGTTAAGGTAGAAACTGTCTTCTTTAATGGTAAATGTCATTTATAAATTTTTTTATTTGTGATTTAAAAACAGAATGTAGCTAAAGGCTTAATTGATTTTGATAGAAGCCCCTCTCCTCAAGGAGAGGGGTTGGGGTGAGGTCAAACTCAGTCATCAAATTGTCAACTCATTTTGCCTAAAGTCGGGTTTTGGATTTATCCTAAAGTTGGTTCCGTATTATTATCTCCGTTCCCAAGCTCCGCATTTCTTTGCTTCAGAATCTCTTTTATCTCGTGCGAACGTTTCTCGGTTAGTGAGTATTTGAGCACAAGGAAAATAGCAAGCAAACTCAGCAGGAATGGCAATCCGATTTCGACCACACGCATCATCAGCAGGGTATAAGGAGTCTGTTGTGTGAGTGGCATAATGGCGTCTTCGATGGTTCCCAGATCTGTATCCAGGGATGCAAGTGAAGAGCTTGTCTGAATTTTGGAAATCTGCTCTCTGACTCCTTTAATTTCTGTCATGATCTGATCGTAGTGTCTGTCGGTTTCTTCTTTTTTAATCAGCTTAGGAACCAGGGCTTTGGATTCCAGGTGCGATATAAGCTCGAATGAAGTCACCTTCGCTTTTTCGAATTTGGTCTGGAGTGTAAGAGCAACAGCTTCTTTCGCAAGTTTAATTACCACCGAGTCCTGGGGTCTGGAGCCAAGTGCATCCAGGCGCGACTGAATGTGTTCCAGCCCGTCGACTGTTGACTTTGTCACGGATAAGGCGTTCCCCAGGGCTGATTTCCTGTCGCTCTGGTATGCAGCAATATTCTGATTGGCCTCGTTATCCTTCTTCGCAGATTCTTTTTCAAGATATGCTACATAAATTTTCGACTCATCGAGGGCGTCATTACATTGTTTTTTCGTTGTTTTGAGTAATGAGGCAGTCGAACCGTTGAAGCCTTCGACGCCGTTCCAAATCTGCACCTTACTCCGCAGTTCCCTGACATTGCCTTGCAAACTATCCACTTTGGTAACCTGTGCCTCATCGAACATGGTAAACACGATCAGAGCACCTGCAACAAAACTGGCAAAAGCAGTACCCATTTTAATAAACCACCAGAAAATGGCATAATAACTGCCCTCGGAGCGTTTTCCTGTGTTAAGTTCATCTTCGTCGCAAATATCTCCCACCATCGACGCCCCCAACGTGAAGAAAAACAACATGCCGGCTGAGAGTAAAACCGTGGGTATCAGGATTAGGTAGGGATATTCGGGGTTATAACAAACTATTTTTGAAAGTTGAGCCACGCTCATCAAAACCATAGCAATGATCAAGGTGCTTCGCTTACCCACTTTTGGACTTATCCAGTTGAGGGGAAACACGGCCAGCACACCCGTTATAGCCCATACGGTTCCGTTTATTCCAAGCATGGTGGCACCTGCAACTTTATCGCCACCGAAAATGTAAAAAATAGGGATATAGGAGCCAAGAAGCGCTACAAAATTAAAGCCCATCGCCAGGGTGAAAACCGTTAGAGTGAGCATTACGAAGTTCCTGTTTGAGACAACCATTTTCATGTCTTTCCAGAAGTGCGTTTTTTCCTGCTTTTCTACCTTTTTAAATCCCGGCTCACGTAATTTGAAAAACCACCAGAATGAAAGTGGGATTAAAATGGCAGCGATCATAATGGAAACATAGCGCATTCCATCGGCTTCATTACCACCGGGGCCTTTGAAAATTTCCATGCTGGCAATGGCGAAAAGCCAGGGTGTACTCATGGCAAAAAGGTTACCTACAAAGCTTTTGGCGCTGAACAGGCGGGTACGATCGTGGTAATCGGTAGTCATTTCCATGCCAAGCGCGCCGTGAGGGATTTCGAAGATATTTACAGCCGTGAAAAATAAAAGCAGTGTAACCAGGATATATGCAAGTTGAAAAGCATGGTAGCTGGCATCCGTCGGGAACCAGGTTTGCACCATTTCGCCTTTGGGAATCCACCACATTACAACAAAAGTAACTGCAACCAGTATTCCGCCTACAAGCAGGTAAGGGCGCCGCCTTCCCCACCGGGTCCGGGTGTTGTCTGATAAATGGCCAATGATCGGATCGGAAATAGCATCCCATAAACGCGGAATAATAAGAATAAATCCTAACCAGAAAGCACTGAGACCAAGGCTGATATTTCCCATCAGTCCGACCAATATTCCGGCTACATTAAAGAGAGCTATCGGAATTATACCACCTGCGCCGTAAGCTGCTAGCTGTGAAAAGGGGATATGTCCTTCTGATTTTTTACTTAGACCTGCGCTTTGTGCCTGTTCTTTCATAATAATGCCTTGATTATTTTGATTTTTAATTTGCAAACAATGGTTAATAATAGATTACAACTTCTGCAGGAATCTCATTTACTGCAATTTCCTTTTCATTAAAGCCTTTTATTTCATTTCCGTTTACGGTTACTTTTAACGGAAGTTTTGAACCATTGAAGTTTTTGATTTTCATGCCGTTAGCCGGAAGTTTCAGATCGCCGCGTATCGAAAAAAAATAATTGTCGCTTTCCTTTTTTATGGAATATGAAATCTCTCCATAGTAAGTCGGCAGATTTTCAACTGACATTCCCTTAGGGGCATCAATCCAATCCTGGTAAAGTGCCGAAGCTAATACAAGTGATTGGTCCCATTCGTTTTCATACACAAACATGGAACGGATCGCGTTTATAAAATCGCTGCCAACCCATGTGTGCGGCATATCGCCGATATAGCCGGGATAGCGGTAATCTTTCCAAACCACTTCGGCCCAGTGGTTCCATCCCTGCGGGCGCTGATCGTGCAGGAAGAATTTAATCAGTTCATGCGCTTTTTCGGGTTGATCCAAAATAATAAATGAGCCGATCAGCCGGTTTTCGTAAGGTGTGTAATTTATCCAATCCAGTTTACCGTCTCTCCGGTTTTTGAAAAATTCGTAATATTTATCGAATGTGTTATAAACCTGTGGAACCGGGAGATTGTTCAACTCGTTGCAGGGTGTTAGGGCAATGGTAGTTGAAGTTGCATCAAAATCGCCAAGTTCCACACAGCCGGGCAGGTAATCGATTTTTCGGGTCTTCATCGCGAGAAGCAACGAATTATGCAGGTTTTCCTTAAAAGCATCACGAACCTTGCTTGTTTTTTCATACGATGCCTTTTCACCCAGAATATTTTGAATTTCTGCTGCGTCTTTCAGGCCTTTCAGGGTAAAGAAGTTGTCCCAGTACGAGTGCATGGGTTTTGCGGAATACCCTTCGTGGCTGATTGATTCCGGAACCAGGCCATAATAGGCCCGGATGCTGTCGTTCCCGTTTTTGTAGTGATCCGTCGACCTTTGGGCAATCAACGATTCGATGTAATCAACTGCTTTTACTACGTGTTCGTTTTTTGACCTGAGAAAAGCAGTATCGTGCGTGAAGTTAAAATACTCGCGTATCAAATATATCATTTCCCCATGGCTGTCGTTTTCCGGAACCGGGTCGGGGCCACGGTGATCAACAACGCATGGCACTTTCCCGTTTTCGTATTGATGGGAGGTGTACCAGTTAATAAAGTCTTTTACTTCGGTTACAATACCGGATTTCAGAAGTGCCGACGAAGTTAAGGCGCCGTCGCGTATCCAGCTTCGCTCGTACGAACGCGAGCCGGGCTGAATACCTGCATTATCCCTGTTTACTAATATGTAAGCCAGGTTTGATTTATATGTATTTACAATCCTGTCGGCCGACTCAGGCAGGTTAAACCTGATGTGATCAACTTCTGACTTCCAGAAGGCTATTGATTTGTTGAATTCATCAGCTGTATTTTCGATGCTGAGTTTACCATCCGAAGTGTTTCTGCCATAAAAAGGAACTACAACAAAGATTTCGGTTTGTTCCCCGGCATCCAGGTGCATGGTGTATTTTACTACACCGTTTGCGAGGCTGTTTTGATCAATTGCTGATTTATCCAGAGGCATTTTCCCTTTGCGAACCAGGTCAACGATATTCCCTTCATCCGAATTGCTTGCACCGAAAGTGTCGTATTTTTTTTGAAAGAGTATAACTTTATCATCTACGGATAAATAATTGCCAGCTTCTTCTTTGATGGATTTTATTTTCCCGGCACCGCCTGTAAGATTCAGAAACTGGTAATAGGGATTTACCTGGTAAGGCCTGATCAACAGGTAAAACTCAAAATCTTGTGGCTTATCTGATTCGTTCATAAACGAATAGCCGATATTAAGCTTCGAATTTTTATTTGCTCGCCCGGTCGCTGTTACCCTGGTCGCGAATTTCATGCCTTTCATTTGCCATGTAACAGTCGGCACAAAATTAAATTCACTTTTATCACCTGTATCGCCTAACGACTGTTCCGTTTTTACATTGCTCCAGTTGTAAAGTGAATCCCCGCTTTTAATCATGGGCTCGATTGAAAAAATGGCTTTATCCACTTCCACCATCCCGTCTTCGTTGATCATGGCTTCCTTCAGATCATTATTTACACCGGTAATGGTCCAATACGAAGCCTGTTCCAGAAAGTACCTGGGGAAGTTACCGACAGTAGAGTTTTTTGCACTGTAAATCAGAAAATCATTCGGAGTCAACGAGCTTTTGATATCCAGGAATTTCATCTCACTTATTCCGAAGTATTTATCAGAATTACTTTTTTCAAGATTGATCTTTACGAATTTTGCTTCCGCCTCGGGCAGCCGGATAAAACTGACTTCATCGCGGTTATTGGTTACAGAATATGCTTTCTCCCATTTAAATCCGTCATCCGACAAAAGAACATCAAAACTCATAGCATAACTGTCTTTCAACCAGTTGATCTGCAAGCCGCCGAATTCCCTTCGTGTGCTGAAATCAACCAGGATATTCTGATTTTTTAATCCCCGGCTCTGCCAAAATGTGTTATCCGAATTATCAACAATCAGGAAAGGAGAATGATTTTTTACTGATGAAGTTGCCGTGATAAACGGTACAGGGTAGGTTCCCCTTTCGGGTGGAAGCGGTTCGAACTTCAGATCATCGATCCAGATGGTGCCCTTGCCACCGACAAAAGAGGCAATGGTAAATTCGATCCTGTCGATTCGCTTTAAGTTATGATCAGATGTGGGTCCCCATGCAAAATTAATATGCCTCTTCTTAATCCGGATTTTTTTCCAGGTGGTCGGGAAATCGTAATTGCGGTTACTGATCCACCAGACATTATTTCCTGTGCTGTCGATAAATTTTATTTCTAAATTATTGGCAGGGGATTCCGCTTTCAGGTAAAATGTAAATTCATAATTATCGGGCAGGTCGATCGGGAACAGTTTCTGTATTCCGCCATAACCGGTTCCGTGGGTGAAATCATAATCGAAACGGATTGCATTGCCGGTTAATCCTTTCTCTGTGGTTAAGTTAAGGTTAACTCCATCGGATTTGATAAATGACCAGCCATTGGTGTTTTCAAATTCATCAAGCGTTTTAACCTGAGCTTTTAGAATAATGGTAGGAAGTACCAACAGAATGGCCAGTATACTCCTGTATATTGAAATTTTCATTGCCGGGGTAATTTTATTTTATATACGCAAAGCCAAGTTTTTCCAGGCCTTTCTGGATCACGGGATCCTTCATCACATAATCCCAAACCAGGCCTGTTCTGAAATTTTCAATCATAATAAGCATAGGGCCCTCATCAATGCCGAGGAAGTCATTATTAACCCATTTCGCAGTAAGATTGAATGAATCATAATAACCATATTTGCCCCATATTTTTGAACCGTACTTTTCATTCATCGATTTTATGGTCGGAAATACAATTTCCGGAGCAAAAGGCAAAGATGAGAGAGAGCCGTAAGGTGCTATGGTTCCGTCTTCAGCGATAGTATAATCCGGTCCGCTGGTTCCTCTGCCGGCATAACCTTCAAACTTTTTATCGCCGAAATTGTACTCACTACCAGGCCCGTCGCATGCTGTAATGCCCCAGCAAAGCGAATCGTAACCTATCCAGCCTTTGGGATTATCCTTGGCATACTGCCGCTGAACATAGGTTGCCCGTCTTGAGTTCTCGAAGTAATTAATTCCTTTTTCCTTCATGTATTTATCTCCCAGACCACGAAAATCGATAAATGCCTGCGAAAACTGGTGACCGAACAAGGGTGGGAAAGCTACGTGAGAAAGGTCGTTATAGGGAGTTTTCCATTCATACGTTGATAACCATGAATCAAAACTCCGGTTCACATCTTCCATACCGGTACCGGCAGCAAGAATATAAAGAAAAAGCCCTTCGTTGTACCCGCTCCAGCCGTGGTTGAGCAATCCTTTTTCAGGAGTCCATGCCATGGAAATCGCGTTAGGATGCTTATCAGTTGCCGACATTTGCATAAACTTCCAGTCCATTCGTCCAAGTAAAGTGGCTGCCAGCGAGCGTATCTGCTCTTCTGTTTCATTGTCAAGATTATAATAATTCCTGGCAAAAATGATGCCCATCATCAGTAGGCCTGTATCTATCGACGAAAGTTCGCATTTCCACTCGCGTGTGCCGGAATTCATGCGCAGGAAATGGTAATAAAATCCTTTGTATCCGGTTGCATTGGTGTCGGCGCTCTGAACTGAATTGGCAAAGAAGTTCAGAATATTCAGTGTAATATCAGAGGCCTGTTCACGTGTGATCCATTTCCTTTCGACGCCAATGGCAAACGATGGAATTCCGAAACCGGTAGCTGCAATGCTGGCAGGAGCCCATGCCGCGGCGCGGTCCTTAACTATTCCCATATCAGGACTGTGCTCATTCAAAAAGTACAGAAATGTCTTCTGCTGTATGGAATCGAGCATGGCTGTTTCGCTGCTTGTAAGCGGGTAATTTACTTTTCCGTTTGATTTGTAAGCCAATTGTTTCGTCTGCGATGTACACGCTAAACAAAACAAAACAAATAACAGCATTACTGTGCCGATCGAAGTATAGTTTTTTGTTTTCATGTGCTGGATTTTTTTGGTTTTAAAAAACTCACGATAAACTTTGGAGCAGGATCATACAGATCATTCCGGGAATAGAATTATAAAGATAGCATCATTTTCTTTCTCCTTTGCAAAGTGCTGCTTATGTATTCCGGGTGCAAACGGCTAAATTATTTTGAATTAATTGCAAAAATTTATCCGCCATACCGGCAAGAATCAGATAATCAGAATTTTGCAATTGAGTTTTGTTGATTGTTTCAAATTTCCGCAATCGTTTGAGATCATTATTAGCTACAAATAAAGCGGATATTTTTAATAATCCTGATTTAATTGATTCATCACAATTACTACAGGTGTTTGAAGCGTAATTTTAAACACTATACATTATTACATCACTTCCTAAATTGCAAAATTTAAATAACTGATAAACAATGTTTTATGTTTCGCATAAATAGTAAATTTCTGTCTTCTGAATATAGCTCAGATGTACTAAACGAATGCAAGAAACAAGGCTGATATCAATTTTTAAAAAACGAATCACCTTTATTTTCTGGGGAGGAAGAGATGATTGAATCTATAAAATTGTATCTAAAGCTCATAGTATTTGCTGAAATCTAGGCATTCGGATATCTTTAAATATTCCTTTGCTTTTTGCATGATCAAAAAGCAACAACTTAGCGCAGCGATCTCATGAGCTCCTATTAAAATAAGCGATGGGCGAATAAAAAATCTAGGCTTT